>NZ_CBTK010000186.1 GCF_000531125.1 Candidatus Contendobacter odensis Run_B_J11
GCTTCCTTATCGCTTCAGACGACAGCTTAAACCGTTGTCTTAAATTCGGGGTCCACTTTAGAGTCCCCTGTGTGCAATGAAGCGCAAGTACCCATCAACAGAGCTGTCTACGGACCAGCGTGATCTTGTTGCACGTCTTGTCGGCCCGCTGGAGATGCGCGGGATCTCGCGCTCGGTTTTTCGTGATGTTCTCGTCGACGCGGGGATCATCGTGCCCAAGTCGTCTTTGGACCGGTGGGTGCATGCCCATGCGGTGAGGGGCCGGGTTTTCACGGCGGAGAAGGCGAGCGGAGCGACGCCGCTTCTGGATGACGAACAGTGCGAGATTGCCGCCGGTTGGGTGCTGTCTCAGAACGACGCGAATCAGGTCGTCTCGCTCGCGTCGTTCGCGAAGTTTTGTGCGGCAGCCTTTGGTGTGGAGCTGGCGCAGACGACGGCGCATGATTACCTGCATAGTCTCGGTTTCTGTTCAAAGGTTTCGCAGACCAAGACCTGCGGCTTCACGGTGGACGTTGATGCACTGGCGAAGATGATGTTTGAGTGGAAGCGGGAGCGACAGCGTGCGAGAGACCTGAAAGGACTCCTGGCCAGCGTTGACTTCACGTTCACGGGCCATCGCACGGATCGGCGCGTGATTTATGCGCCTGCGGGTGGCGCTCAGCCGAAATCGAGCACGGCGATCGCTCGGTTCACGAACGGCATCGTCACCGTGGTCTGGTCCGACGATGTCCATCGGACGCCACCCGCCCTTTTCACGTTCAATGGGAAATTTCGGCTCGATCGTGTCGGACGCCAGATGTGGATCCAAGAGCGGGAGAAACTCGTCAATGCGCTCGTCCGCTTCGGTATCGATGCGAAACGCATCCTCTATATGGGAGCCGAGAAGAACGAAACCCGCCTCTATGCCAGCGAGAGTGCCGAGCTTCTACGCCGTTTCTTTGCCCTCTACCCCCTCCCGCCCAATGTTGTCGTCTTCAGCGATAACGGGAAGTCCTTCTTTCCGGGGGGAGTAACTGCTCTCGAATCGCTCGGATTCGCCAAGCAGGTGTCGTACCCGGCCCCGGTGCATCAGCACCTCTCGCCCAATGACAACCGCCTGCATGGCACGGCGAAGGCGAGATGGCGTAACAGTGGCGTGGACTTTGAGGACGACGTGGAATCGTCCCTGTTGCTCCTGAGTCATCTCGATGTTGAACTCGTGGCTCACGGAGCGATGTGGTTCAGACGAAACATCTTGGATCTCACGGCCACATCAGCGCGAGAACTCCTTCGGGGCCGATCCGGGAACAGGGCACAGGTCGATGATAATAGGCTTTATGCCTACTATCGTTTCGCGGGTCTGGAGGCCACTCAGAGACCGGAGGAAACCATCGCATCCGTTTCAAACAACCTGCATGAGCGTGTGTGCAGCGGATAGTTGAAAATAGAATTTGACTCAATTTCACCCGAAACGCTGGAATATCAAGACGAGCAAGGGCGTTGGCAGTATACCGACCGGCCACGCCCCAGCCTTGAGCCACCGGGTGAAATTCTGCCTGCCCCCGCCGCCACGTCCAACCCAAATCGGGACCTCAACGCTAGGTTGCGGGCTCAGTTTTCTCCTCAAACCCCGGTTCAGGAAGCAACGCTGGGCACCGTCACCGTCAAAACCGCAATGGGAACCGGCTCCGGGTTTTTCATTTCCACCACCGGCCACCTTCTTACCAATAGGCATGTGATCAAACTCCCCGAACGAGAACGCAAGGAGATTCAACAGTCGCTTGGCGACGCTGAACAAGAACTGGATCGTTACCGTAAGCGATTGACTTGGCGCGAGCAGGAACTGGATCGCTATAGAAAAGATCTCGCCCAGTACGAAACGTCGCTGGGCACGTTGCCGGAGGGCGCGGGGAAAGCCGATAGACAGGCGTACTATCGATCCAAGCAGAACCAGTATCAAACTTTGCAACAAGAACTGGCGACCGACCGCCGCACGTTCCAAGAAGTAGAAAAGAAGGTGATCACTCAGCGGCGCGAGATCGATTGGAAGCTGGCCGTATCCGGTACCACCCACACCTTCATCCTCGTCCTCAAGGACGGTACTGAATTAACCGCGTCCCTGCTGGCCGTGAGTCCAGATCATGATCTGGCGTTGCTGAAACTGGATCGCTATCAAACCCCCTCGTTACTCCCGGCAGCGCCCCAAGACATCGGGCAAGGCGTAGCGGTGTACGCCATTGGCTCCCCTGTGGGCTTGCGCGATTCAATCAGTGCCGGCGTGGTATCCGGCTTCGAGTCCACTTTCATTCGCACCGACGCCAAAATCTATCCAGGTAACAGCGGAGATCCGCTCATCTTGGCCAATGGCCGGGTCATCGGGATCAACACGATGAAGCAAATCACCGAGAAGTTTGAAGGCATCGGTTACGCCATCGACATCAACACCGCGTTACGGGAGTTTGCCGACCACCTGCCACACCATTAGGCTACCGCGTTCATTTTCTCCTTAATACACCGCTGTAGTCAGCGTCGCCGTGTTGTTATTGACATTCGGATCGGATGTGGTGCTGGTCGTTCGTGCCGTAGCGCTGAAGCGGCCTTTCAGCGTCGGTTTGACTGGGAGCGTGACTGTTTTTACCTGACCGCTCGCCAAGGTATTCAGCGGGCACTTCACGGTCGCATTGGCATAGGTACAACCGGTGGGCGTACTGACCAAGGTAAAGCGGGTGGGCAGGGTGACCGTCAGATAGATCGTAGCAGCGGGTGCCGGTCCTTGGTTTTTGACCGTGACTGTATAGTTGAACTTCTGATTTTTTCCGACTGAACTGGAGGGTTGAGTCAGGCCGGTTGCCAAGTCCGCCAACTGGCTGGTTGGCGTTGCTCCAAAGGTGGCCGAGCAGACGCTATCCCCGGTGAGCGTAAGCGTAATCGGCGAAGTCATGCCGTTACACCCACCGCCCCAACCGTAAAAAGTCGATCCTGCGGTCGGCGTGGCGGTCAATGTCACTAAAGCATTGGGGTAGAAATGCGCTTCACAGGTCGCGCCGCAATCCATCCCCGCCGGGAGGCTGGTCACTGTACCGCTCCCGTCGCCCAGCCGACTGACGATGAGCGTCACTAAAGCCGGGGTTGTCGTCTTCACCTGACCGGAATCGGCACTGACCATTAAACTCGATTCGTCCACCGCCTCGAACGCCGAACCTTTGACCGTGCGCAGTTCGCTCACCAAAGCCTCATCATTCCAGCACGCTCCCGGCGCACCGCTGAGATACCAATTACTGCCGTTATCGGCCAGGAACATGCCGTAGGTTTTCAGAGCGGTCAGAATAATCTGAGTTTGCGGGGAGTAGCCGGAGCTATTAAATCCGGCCTTGAGCCGAAACCGTTGCCCCATCGGCGGCACATTCGGATCGGTGATCGACGAAGCGTAGTGACGAGCGGGCCAAACGAACTTTCTCTGAGTGCGTTGGGCGGTAAAGCGCAAGGCGTGGTGGATCGCCCCCGTCTCCAAGTCCTCGCAGCGGGCTAAACCGGGCAGTACCGGCAGACCCGCCGCATCGGCGGAGGTCCAGCCGGAGGGACGCAGCGCGTTGGAGCGCAGATTAAACATCGCCCCGGAACCCGCTTTCCACGCGCCGCTCTGCTGCCGGGTATCCCAGGTTTCATACAGCGTACAGTCGTCCTGATTCATGATCAGCAGGTGATGATCGCTGCCGTATTCAAGGACGGGACTGGCGGGAATGGGATAGGGACCGGGATCACTCTCGTCGGCGTAGTCAAAGGCGACGGGCACTTTTGGCGGGTTGCTGGATACGGTGTTGTAGGGAATGCCCATCGGGCCGCCGTCCCAAGTGCCAGAACCAAAATCGGGATGCAGGCCGGTCGTAGCGCCGATGGAAGCGACATAGGCGTTGGAGCGGGCATCCACCGGCAACTGCGTGACGGGGGTATTCCAGACGTTATCCGCTGGAAACACGGGACAGGCCGCCCATGCTGGACCCGCAAAGAGCAGCGGCAACGGTAACAGCAACGACAAGCCCGACGTGCTTTTCATGGTGATTTTTCCTCGTCTTTAGTAGGTTTCAACCATAAACATGCATCAATTAAACCACGTATGACTAAAATAAATGCATATTTATGGTTTAACCGCTTCTTTAACTCCATGGGCAAATGGCCCGTTCGCTTTTGTTGCAACCCCTTTTCAAGATTTTTGTGGAGGGCAGGCGATGGCGTGGCTTTATCTGATTACGGCAGGCTTGTTTGAAATTGGCTGGCCGGTCGGCTTGAAACTGTCGCAAACTCTAGGCCGGCTGGTTATCGGCGTGATCATCGCCGTGGCCTGCATGACCGCCAGCGGGATTTTGCTGTGGCTGGCACAACGAACGATTCCGATAGGCACCGCCTACGCGGTCTGGACCGGCATTGGCGCGGCGGGAACCTTCATCGTGGGTATCCTGTTCTATGGCGATTCAGCAGGCGCGTTGCGACTGGTTTCGGTCGGGTTGATTGTCGCGGGCATCATCGGCCTGAAACTGGCGCATGGCCCTGGATGAAAGTAGCCGCCCACACTCAAGGCGATCCTACGTCAGCGGAAGAAGCAATAGGGACCAATCCACACCCACAGCGGGATCAGGGGCCATAGTTGGCCCTTGTGAAGGCGATAAGCTCCTAGCAACTGACGCCAAGACTGGCCAGCGACCCAATGACCGAACCCGAACTCAAACACCAAGGTCATCACCAGCCACAGCGTCCCGACCTCCCAGGCTTGACGAACCGACACTAGGGGCCAAGCCGTGAAAAGCCCCCAGAAATAGCCGCCAAAGAGCAGCAGCAGAATCACCGTGGAAATCTGATGGGCCGCCCGGTCGCCCATTCGCGCACGGTAACCGACATCGCGCAATGCGCCATTGGCGATGGCCAACCCCATCATGCCGAACCAGGCGATCAGGTATCGGACCGACACCGGGGCGTCTACCTGGGCAACGCCGGGCTGGCGCTATCCCCGGCGGCAAGGCGCTGGGGAAACGACACTTCCAACACCACACAACCCTCGTCCGTCTTGAAGGGGCCATGAAGTTCGCCCGGTGGGCGACTGGCGTAGCAACCTGCTTCCAGCCACCGGTCAAACGCCTGGTCATAAAGACGCCCACTGACGATGAAGACCTCCTCCGGGTAGGCATGGGTCTTTCCTCCAAAGCGTGAGGTGTCCGCACCGGGGAGAAAGCGGGTTAAGCGGGTATATTCGCCGGTCAGTGAGTCCATGCTCAGGGTGAGTTCTTCCGCCATGCCGTCCAGTCCGGCCACCGGCGTCCATCGCTCTTGGCTTTCTGGACGGAGCGCATTCCAATAGGTCACGGTTGATTTCGCCATGCATGATGTCTCCAGCAGCAGGATGCTCAAGAGTGTAGCCATACGGGCCTGAACAGCAATCTCGCTTAGAGACTGTCGCAAAACTCGCCATTGATTTTGAACAAAAATTTCTCTGTACATGACAAAAATTAACTTGAAGAGTTAAAATGATTAAAATCAAGGAAGTG
>NZ_CBTK010000187.1 GCF_000531125.1 Candidatus Contendobacter odensis Run_B_J11
CGGCCTCGTTGAAGCAAGAAATCACTCATGGATTATTTGTCCATGGTTGATGCAACGGTTGATAGCCTTCCAGTCCTGCCGGCGGCGCTGCAATCAGCTCCGCAACCTCGGTCGCCGCTGTCCAAGCACCGGCGGCAAACAACCGTCCGGCGTCAAGCACCCGGCCCGAATCAAATCCTGGTACAGCAGGCCGACATACACCAGCAACCGTACCGCCATCCACGGATCGACATCGGATTGGAACTCCAACAGCAGGTACACATACAGCCAGTGTCCCCGCCAGCGCACCCGCCACACCACATCATCTGCCCGGGGCCGCAAATCGTCACTGACGTAACTGCCCGGCACCTTCTCCAAGGTAGCGAAATCCAGTTCGGCCACCCAGTCCTCATGGACGAACCCGGTCAGCAAATCCTCCACCATCGCTGGATGGGAAAAGAGCAACTTATAGCTGGAATCGTGCGGGTGTGGCGTCATCAAGGCTGGGTCGCTGTAGTTTGTCCGTCCCCACCTTGTATCGCGATCCGTGCTGCGAAGACCTGCCCCGTATCCCAGTCCCGCAGGGTCTCCCGCAACCGCCCCGCCGCCTGTCGGCAGCCCGCATCACCCAGCAACCGTTCCGTCATTTTCCGCACCTGCTTGGCGGTCAGTGGCCCCACTCGCAACCGCGCGCCCACACCCGCACGCTCCAGGCACAGCATGTTCAAGTGCTGATCCATATTGCTGGCGATGCCGAGCACTGGCGCCCCCGCCGCTAGCGCCTGCTGGGTCGCCAGACTGCCGCCATTACAGATCACCAGCGCCGCGCGGGCCGCCGCCTCGGCGCCAGGCAAAAAATCCGCCACATACGCATTCACCGGCGGCTTGATGCCCAACGGTTGCCCGGCGGTCGCAGCAATCACCGTCACCGGCAAATCCGCCAAGCCCTGTAAAATGATCGGTAAGGCTCGCTCGTTCTCCCCGGAACTGCCCAACGCCACGTAAATAATTGGCCGACCCTCCGGCACTGCATCCCACCAGTCCGGCGGTTTAATCTCCGGCGACCATAGAACCGGTCCCAACCAACAGTGATGCGGCGGCAGCGGCGCAGTCGGGATGAACCCCGGAATGTCCGCGTACAGCACCTGGTCGGCGTGGGTGTAAATTTCTCGCAAATCGGTGCCCAGACTGGGAAACCCGTATTCCCGCCGCACCCGGTTCAGCGGCAGGGTGTGCAGCGCGAACACCAGCGGCCGCGCCAAATTGAACAGGGCTTGCGATACGCCGACCCCGAACACCTTGGTCATCGGATGCTCCGGCAACGGGAACGGCAGTTGCGAATACGGCCCCCAGTAGGCATTGGTGATCGTGAAATACGGCACCCCCGCCACCCGGGCGCTCACCCCCAGCGAAATGCGGAAATCGCCTACCACCAGATCAGGCTGGACTGCCTCGATCAGCGCCAGATCATCGCGCACATAAGCCCGCAGGGTCTCGGCTGTGTAGACCGGGCGACCTTTTGCCAGGTTATCCAGAAACTTTACAGTGGGGATCGTCTCGATAGGCCGCCAGGCAAACGGCAATTCACCGAACAATTTCAGATAACGACCATCGCAGGCCAGCACCGCCTCGTAACGCGCCGGATCCAGCGCCCGCGCTAATACTACGGGCCTGACCACATGGGCCAAAGTGACCGCTTCGCCGACAAACAGGATGCGGCGACGTGATGAGGTTGTCAGAGGGGACATGCCGTTTCTCCCGCCAGGTTGGCTCAACTTGTGGCTCATTGATCGGTTTGACTGACGATCAGTTTATCCAGCGGCAACCGCAACGACCGGGCCGTCGGCGCTGGCCCGAACCCCACCCGCCCCATATAGACCGCCCCATATAGACCGCCCCGTCCAGCGCCGCCGCCCCGATCAGGCTTTCCAATTGTCCGGTCAACTGCCGAGCGTTCTCCAGCGAGCGCGGCGTCCGGGTGAATTCAATCCCCCGCCGCATGTAGGACGCGAAGATCAGCGGCGTCATCTCCGGCTGAAACTGCAACCCCAGCTTCGTAGCCGTCAGCCAGAACCGTTGCATCGCTCGCCCGCCGGCCACGTAATCATCCACCGATGCCAATGAAAAGGATGCGTTTGTGGGTCATTGATTTCATTACCGCCTTCAAAACGGGCATGAAGAGTTATTTAGCAAACCACTTCACCAAATCAAAAGATTTTCCATTCTTCAGGCGAAACAATGAAAAATCCGTTTCATCGACCGTCACAATTCGACGTTCTCCGCACGCATTGGCCAACCAAACCAGCGCGGCATCGGCAAAGTCGATATCGTGGTCGGCGTACTTTTTCAGATGGAGAGCGATCTCGGCAAAAGCGCTGCGCGAAGGAACGTCACAAACCTCCATGCCACCCCGCTCAACCCATTGAAGCAATTCTATCTTCGCTCGAACGTCGAGAAAAAAGCAGGTTTCCACAATGACGGGAGCAACAGTAAGCAACATCGCACGGTTACCGCGCAAATAATCAACCGCATCGTTATGCAAAGTATCGCCCCGGATATACAGAGCGACCAGAAAACCGGTATCAACCAACAGCCGGGCCACGGAATTTCATCCGTAACAACCGCTTACTTTCACTTGCGATTTCTCCGCGATGGACGCGGTCCGCACCAAATCCATCCTGACCCAATTCGTAGGGCGTCGGGGTCATGTCGTGCGTAAGAAGACGGTTCAAAGCCTCCAGGATCGCTTCATCCTCGGTCAGATAATGCGCCGCACAATAAGCGGAAAGTTTTTGCTCCAACGTAACGGGCAATTGAATCGAAAGCATCATGGTATTCTCCTCATGATGAGTTCATCCACAGTGAGGCGGATTGACCGCGCCACCGGCGCGGGTCCAAAACCGACCCGCCCCATATAGACGCCCTGCCGACAGGCTTCCGGCCCCATCAGATCCTCCATTCGTTTCACCAACTGCCTCGCCCGTTCCAACGATCGCGGCGACGCGCTGAACACAACGTCATTATAAATATAGGACGCAAAAATCAGCGGCGTCATCTCCGGCTGAAACTGCAAGCCAAGGTCAGTCGCCGTCAGCCAGAAACGTTGCATCACCCGTCCACCGGCCACATAGTCATCACCGGTCTGCAATGGCATTTTTGCCACGATTACGAAATGCGCCGCGCAATTCAAAGCCGGCAGCACATCCAGTTGCAGGCGCGGCAGCAGCGTGCCGCCCAACCAGGTATTGAGAAAACGCACCCGTCCCCAACTCTGCAGCGCCCAGCGCATCAGCCGCAGCGCCACCGGGTCCAGACCCACCGCCTGATCGGGAATGCGGTCCCGGCTGAACTGGGCATTCCACTCAATGATGGCTTTATGCACTGGGTAGGCTTCCGGCATCGTCAGGCGGATTTCCGCATTATCGAACAGCAAGTGCGCCATTTTCCGCAAGGTCTCTTTCCCTTCCAGCCAGAACACCCGATAGTCTGCTCCAACCGCCGCCTCTAACGCATTGCGTTCCCGCGATCCCAACGGACGACGATCCATGGCCCGACGCTGGGTGCAACGAGCGCGGATAGCTTTCTCCAAGGGATGTTGCTCGGCAGGAATAGCAGAAAATTTTACATCGAACGTGGGCCGGGTCTCCGGCAACCCTTCCCGGCGCTGAACTTCGCAATGCAATCCCCGTCCCTGCGCTGCACTGTCGATAGTTTCCAGCAGTCCGCCTAACGCCAGTTGGCTGGCATGGCCTTGCAGGTCATAGACGATCTCATGACGGGTATCGAACCCATGCACCACCAGATGCCGTTCATTCAGAATTTCGAACCGCCACGGCTGGGTGTTATCCCCGCTCGGCGCCCAACGCGCCAAGTCCAGAATGTGCTCCAGATCAGTACGTGGAACGAATTCCGGTTCGCACGGCGGCTGGGCTGCTTCCCGCGCCAAACGCTGCTCGACCATCCGATACGCCAATTGCCGTTTCAGGGTTTGCAGCGGCCCCCGGTTGCCCCAGCGCAACTGGCCGCGCACATAACCCCCACGATAAGCATCGAAAAGGTGATACCAGGGCGCCGCGTACACCGGCTGACGATGCAGCAAAATCTTCAGCGCCTCGATCCCGACAATCCCGGCGCACAACTGGCACGCCATCGTCGTCGATGGCCCCCGCCGGTTAGCCAGATCCAGTCGGTTCGGATCGACCAGATAGGCGCGATGCCAAGCCTTCGGCGTCAGCCCAAGCAGGAAATTGACGTACTGCCGCTCAACCGGCAATCCGGCAAACTGGAAATAGTCCTCGAAACTCATCCGCCCCGGCAGGAAGATCAAATACGGCGCGCCCATCCCAATCGGTCCGGCAGTGATCGCTGGAATGCCTTTCTCATAGCAGCGGGCGAACACCAGGGAACGCACCTCCGGCACAAAAAAATCCAGCCCATCCACAAATAAATCAACATCGTTCAGAAACTCATCGACATTCGCGGCGCTGACCCCTTGGGGAAAAAGCTGAAGATCCAGTTCCGGGTTGATGTCCCGCGCCTGCCGGGCCAGCGCCTCCACCTTCGGTTGGCCCAGCGTACTGACCATCGCCCCGGCCTGCCGGTTGAAATTGGCCAGCTCAAAGGTATCGAGATCCGCAATGTGAAACGCCCCGATGCCCAATCGCGCCAAGGTCAGCAAATGCGCCCCACCGACCCCGCCCATGCCGGCAATCGCCACCCGCTTGCCACGCAACAAAGCCTGTTCGGTCTCGGTGACCCAGCCGATATTGCGAGAAAACGCCGTCTGATAATGAAACGTGGTCATAAATGAAGTCCGCGATAATGAGGATCGGAAGTGCAGGAGTTAAAGCCCGCGCAGGATGCGCTCACCGCCCCGCCGCTCCCAGTCGGGCCAGCCACGCCGCATCATCGGCGCAATCCAGCAGCGCCGCGCCCAAGTTCTCCAACACCGTCGGCTCGGTGATTCGCGCCAGTAACGGCGCACTGTGCGCCGCCACCGTTTCGCCAAAGCGGCGCCGCACCTGCCGCACGCACCAGCAAATTGTTGGCCTATTCTAACCCCAATAACCGTCGGGCCTGATCCGCCGGAATCCCCGAACGGATCAAGCGCTGAATCGCCTGTTCCATACCTTTTTCGATACCTTTTTCGATACCTTTTTCGATACCTTTTTCGATGCCTTTTTCGATGCCTTTTTCGATGCCTTTTTCGATGCCTTTTTCGATGCCTTCCGCAATACCCTCTTCACGGGCGGTGCGCAACATGCTCAGCGCATCCCGGTAAT
>NZ_CBTK010000188.1 GCF_000531125.1 Candidatus Contendobacter odensis Run_B_J11
CGGTTGGGATCAATGCCAAACTCGGCAATCACTTCGGGATTGTGGACGGGGTGGTATTCCTCGGTATCAATACCGTTGGGGATCACCACCACCCGGGTCGGTTCCACGTTGAACAGACGCAGGATATCGTCGCGGGTACTACGCGAAACCGCGATGATCGCGTCGGCAGTTTCCAGTGCGGTTTTTTCGATCCAGCGGGACAGGTCGTAGCCGTGGCCGAGCTGGTCGCGCTTCCAGGGCCGCAGTGGCTCCAGCGAGTGAACGGTAATCACCATCGGGATGTTGTACAAAATCTTGGCGAGGATGCCGCTGAAGTGGGCGTACCAGGTGTGGCAATGGATAATCTCGGCGCTGCCCTCCAGATCGCCGATGCCTTGACCGACAAAAGCCAGACAAGTGCTGAGGGCCTTGAGTGGGGAAACAAAGGATTGCGGGCAACCGGCAAAATGAGTGGTGTCCATCTTGATGCCACGCACATGCAACTGACCTTCGTCGAGGGTCTGATCGTGGAAGCTGCGTACCTCGACCGGAGTCAATTTAGCCAGTTCGCGCGACAGGTACTCGACGTGGACTCCCGCGCCGCCATAAACGTAAGGGGGATATTCGTTGGTAGTAAGCAGGACGCGCATTATTGTTTTGCTCCCTTGGCCGGGTGTACGGCGATGCGGTGAACGGATTCCGCTGGGGCGTCCAGTCGGAAGGACTTGGAATACGGCATTATGCCAAGCAGGGTACGGCTTTTGGAAGGGCGGAGTGTGAGGCTCAAAACGCCGTGGCTAACTCTCGAACCTCATCCAGCATCGCCTGTCGTTCGATGTGAGTAACAGTAGGCACTTCGTAGAATGCCCGGTGGATGACGTTGCGGACGCCGCAAGCGCCCAGAATACCGTCAGTCATCGGGCGAACCAGCAACTCGTGCCAGCGTTCGCGCTGATAAAGCGCTTCGTCGCCACCCAACGTGTTAATAATCAGCGCTCGCTCTTGGGTGAGTAAACCGCGCATGCCACCCGTAGCGGTGAACTCGAAGGCAAATTTGCGGGTGAACACCCGGTCAATCCAGCCTTTGAGAATGGCCGGTGGGCCGAACCACCAGATCGGATAAATGAATACCAGCCCCTGCGCCCAGCGGAGGGCGATCTGCTCCTGAAGCGTGTCCTCCGGCAAATCACCGCACCAGTTGCGAGCCAGATCATCACTGTCCATCACCGCCCGGAATTGCATCTGATACAAATCGTGGATGCGGGTGGCATGGCCGTGTTCGCGCAGCGTCGTGTCTACCACTTCCAGGATGGCCTGATTGAAGCTGTGCGGATTAGGATGAGCGAAGACAATTAATACGTTCATAGCGTTGCGCTGGGCTGATACAAAAACTGCCCTCTCCCAATGGGAGAGGGTCAGGCTGAGAGTCTTGGCCCACGTCGTTCAGGCGACCCGTGCGCTGAAATCGTGACCGGCCAGGCTGAGCGTCAACGCATCGCCGGCGCGCAGCGGGCCGACTCCGGCGGGAGTTCCGGTCAGCACTACGTCGCCCGGTCTCAACGTAAAGTGAGTGGAGATGTAGGCCATGAGTTCAAAAACGCCGACCATCATCTGCCGGGTGTTGCCGTGCTGGCGGATTTCACCGTTCACCCGCAGCAGCAGATCGGTCGCTTGCGGATCGGACAGCGCTTCGGGTTGCAGAAACGGTGATAGCGGGCAAGCACCGTCGAAGGCTTTGGCGGTTTCCCAGGGATGCCCCTTCTTCTTCAATTCGTTTTGCAGGTCCCGCAGGGTCAAATCCAGGGCGATACCGTAACCCGCCACGGCTTGGCGGGCCGTTTCGATATTAGCGTTCTGCAGTTCCCGCCCAATCAGTACCGCCAGTTCGACTTCATGGTGACACTCACCCCGCCCCTCCGGCAGCCGGATCGACTCATCCAGCCCAAGCAGCGCCGTTGCCGGCTTCATAAACAGGATTGGCGTTTCCGGCACCGCGTTGTTCAACTCGCGGATGTGGTCGAGATAGTTGCGGCCGATGCACACGACCTTGCCAAGCGGCAGATCAAGCAGACTGCCCTCCAGATGACGATGCTGGTAAGCCACGGAATGACCCCTCAGTTGTTTTGACCATTGTGGGGCTATTGTCGGGGAAGGGGAGCAATGCTGCAACGCAAAAAACGCCGGCGCAAGGGCCGGCGAATCCAGTGTTGCTGAACCGGCGACAGGCCGGTTCAGCAAGCGAGTTAATGGGCGAAGTAGGCAGCAGCGATTTGGTTGTGTAATTCACCGAAACCCATTTGCACCTCGTCAATAAACTCGTGCAGTCCTTCGTGGGCCAGTTCCGGCACCGCCGCTGCATTCAGCTTTTGTCTGAGTGCAGAGAGTGCCTCCAGCGATGCATCATTCCGAGGTAATTTTTTCAGGCAGATTTCCAGTTGCCGCAAACAGAACACCACCGCACGTGGGAAGTATTCATCCTGCAACAGAAACTTCAGCACATCCGGGCCGCTGACTCGCACCCGTACCTGCTGGCGGTACGCCTGATAGGCACTGAGCGATTTCAACACGCTCATCCACTGAATGCTCTCAAACGGATCCTGCTCTCCGTTTTCAGTAGCGGCGGTTTGAGTTTGAGTTTGAGTTTGAGTTTGAGTTTGGATTTGGGTTTGAGTCTGCGTCTGGCCTGCCCGCGACAGCAGATTGGCCGAACGCACGTCCAGAATCCGGGTAGTCATATCGGCGCGTTCCAGATAATGGCCCAGACGGACAAAATCGTAGGCGGCAGTACGACTCATCGCGCCGGCCAGCAGACCGCCGATTTGTTGCGAACCGCGAATCACCCGCCGCAGGAACTCGAAGCGACCGCGTCGACTGGGCACATGATCGCGGGCGTAGATATACAAACTATTGATCTGTTCCCAAGCCTCTTGCGGCACCGTATCGCGGGTGGTGCGCAGATTCTCGCGGGCGGCGGCCAGGCTGGAGATGATCGAACTGGGGTGACCGCTATCACTGATCAGGAATTTAACCACATTGGTTTCGTCGGCCAACCGATTCAGGTCTTTTTCAAAGAACAGCTTCTCGGCACCGACGATAAAGATCAAAGGCAACCAGCCAAAAGTGGTGTTGCGCGGCAAATCCAGCAGCAGGTTGGCATTAACGTTGATCAGCCGGGCCGTATCTTCGGCCCGCTCGATTTGGCGGGTCATCCAATAAATGTTGTGAGCGACGCGCGATAGCATGATTAGAAGCCCTCGGTATCCACGATCCAGGTGTCCTTGCTGCCCCCGCCTTGCGAGGAGTTCACCACCAGTGAGCCTTTGCGCAGCGCCACACGAGTCAGTCCACCGGTCGTGACATAGGAGGTGCCGGGGCCACCGGAGAGAATGAACGGGCGCAAATCGATATGGCGCGGTTCCATCTGGTTGTCGTCGCACAGCGTCGGCGAGGTGGACAGCGCCAGGGTGGGCTGAGCCATATAGTTGCGGGGATCTTTCTGGATTAGTTTGGCGAAGCGCTTGTGTTCGGCGGAGGTCGCGTGTGGCCCAACCATCATTCCGTAACCGCCGGATTCATTCGCCGGTTTCACTACCAGTTTGTCCAGATTGGCCAGTACATATTTCCGATCTTTCTCTCGCATACACAGATAGGACGGCACGTTGGCAATCAGCGGATCCTGATCGAGGTAATACTTGATGATCTCCGGCACGAAGGCATAAACCACCTTGTCATCAGCCACGCCAGCGCCCGGCGCATTCGCCAGCGCCACATTGCCCTTGCGCCAGGCCCGCATCAATCCCGGCACTCCCAGCGAAGAATCGGGGTGGAACACTTCAGGATCCATGAACAGATCGTCAATCCGCCGGTAGATCACATCCACCCGTTCCAGTCCTTCAATGGTACGCATGTAGACACAATCGTCGTCGCCGACTTCCAGATCACTGCCTTCCACCAGTTCCACGCCCATCTGCTGGGCAAGATAGGAATGCTCAAAATAGGCCGAGTTATAGATGCCGGGGGTCAGCACCACCACCGTCGGATGATCACCGGGCCGGGGTGATAGCGAGGCCAGCATGTCATAGAGCCGCAGGGTGTAATCATCCACCGGCTGGATGCGCTGATGCTCGAACAGCTCTGGGAAGACCCGCTTGGTGAC
>NZ_CBTK010000189.1 GCF_000531125.1 Candidatus Contendobacter odensis Run_B_J11
ATCTACACTCTTTCCCTACACGACGCTCTTCCGATCTGTCCCCCGTCGGCCCGGCCCGGTCGGGGGAGGAAAAGTTTTCGCGGCTCGGAATCATGGCCGGTTCGCCCGTCCGCGCCTCGCGCGGCTCTTCGGCAGCGCAAGGCGGACGGTCTACTCGGTCAGGCCGTTACGGCCACGCCGCGCGGCGGGGAATCCCGGCGCTGGATTCGGGCGATCAATGTCGCGTTGCTGAGAAAAGGCGGTTCGCACGTCTGGACGTTCATCAGATTTCCCTGGTTTTAGGCCAATAAGAACCTAGGGGAGAATCTTGAAAGTCCCGACCGATCCGCTATAATCAGAAAACTTCTAAGTTTTCCTGATTGTCGTCCTTAGCGGAGCTGATGGTCGGCACTCTCAAGCATTCCCCCTAAGCCCTCGCGTCAGAAACGCGGGGGTTTTTTATTTTAGGGTGAGCAATTTTCAGTGATGAGTCTCGTCAAACCTCGTGAGGGGTGCAGTAGGCTCGGCGGCGGGCATCACACGGCCTCGGTCGAGCGTGGGGTTATTGCTTCCATTATAGCGGTTATTTCCGGTCTTGGCGCAACCGGCGATTGTTCGCACTCGCTCGTTTTGCGCCGGGCGAGGACGTCGCCCAAGGGCATGTCCAGTTGCGGAACGCGCCACCGCAAGGCTCCATTGAAACATCTGGCGTTGCCGCGATTCTGACCGTGCGGTTTCTTCCCGGAACATCAGCGCCAGAAAATGTGCGACGCCCTGTTGAATCAATTCAGGGGGCAGCTCCGGCTGTCGTTCGTGTAGCGCCTGGATCAGCGCCTCCATCCGGCCGGGCGGTTGGCCGGATCGGCGCTGATCCTCTTGCAGACACCAAAGGTCATAAGCGACTTGGGTGGCGTCCATCAGGATTCCTTTCGCTCTACAGGGGGCTTAAGGGAGAGGCGGGATCGAGCGCGCGACGTTCCCGTGGACGAGGGATCGCCTGAAATTCGTCGAGCAGCCGTTGGAGACGGTCGTCCGCCGCGAGTCCCGGAAGAGAACGGTGGGACGCAACGGGAATGCGGGAAGATCCGGCAGGAGCGAAGCGGGAGGCTGCGAAGGGAACACGGCCACCCTTCGACGTTATCGCCCTGGCTGACCTCGGTCGTCTTAGGTCGGTACGGGTCAGGTTCTGGGGCAGGTTAAAACGGTGGACAGAGCCGCTTGCTGTACTAACGGTAGCGCCGCTTTTGTGACGGATAAAGAGGGATGGCGCGCGATTAAAACCGGTATAAGAAGAAGGTGCCATAGAGAAAGCCTCACCAGGTTTTGGTCAAAACCAGCCCTTGCCGTGTGTTACCAGCAAAAAAATTGACTGGGTTTGAGCCTGTCACCGCTTTATGGTGTGGCCCGCATGTCTCATTTCTATGGTTTTCCTGGCCGCTTTATGGTGGAAAACTTGACATGCCAAAATCATTGTAGATATTTATTCAGACCGTGTAAAGATTCCCTATGACTCACTTCAATGCAAAAATCCCTTACCACCTATCAGTTCCTCATCACGGGGCAGATCCGATAGAAGGGGGGTAAGGGGAG
>NZ_CBTK010000190.1 GCF_000531125.1 Candidatus Contendobacter odensis Run_B_J11
TCGCTGAGATTCCACCGCATGTCTCGGTCAGTGACTTTGTGAAAGTGGCCAAAGGGCGCAGTTCGCGGAAGGTTCAGCAGGAGTTTCCAGAAATGAGCCGACGGTATTGGGGTAGGCATTTTTGGGGTAGGGGATTTTTCAGTACGACGAGTGGAAACGTCACCGACGAGATGATCAATGACTACATCAATGGCCATGTCGATGCGCACAAATCGGATAATGAAAACAACATCACGTTGGAGTGAGGAACACTCTTTAGAGTGCTTCGCGGCTTCCAGCCTAGATTTCAACCTACCGGCTTCCAGCCGGTAGTAGTTGAGTTAAAAAGACCGGGAACTGCTGTTCGTGGTGAGCTTGTCGAACCATGAAAGCTTAAGTTTCAGTGATTTCGGATTTTCCGTTCATCGATCTTCGCCATGTCGGGATGGTCAATCTGTTTGGCCCGTAATTCCTGAAAGTTCACCAGCACGGGGCTTCGGCAAAAGTCCTACCGCTGGTTAGCTTCACGTCCTTGTTCGCAGGCTGCTCTGGTAAGCCGGCACGTCGGGGTGCGCCCGCAACAGGTGTTGCAGGGTATCGGGCGCGAGCTCTTCGGGGGATTTTGCATTCCAGCCGCTTAGCAAGGTGTTGATCGCCAACCAACTTGCTTCCTTGCCCAGCGCGTGATCGCCTATGCCGTCGGCGACCACTACCAGAACTCCATCGGGATTGCGCAAGTCGGAGAAGCCGAAACTGTCCTGCTGCTGTTCGCGGTCGCCTTGATGTTGCGCGTTACCGGGAACGAGGCGTGTGGGGTGGAGAGTCATATTCACGGGTGCGGGGGAGTGGAGATACTGGCGCTTAATCATTCATTCGACATCGCCCGAACGGTTTTGGACCCGATCAGAACACGCCCTAAATCCGCTGCCAGCGCTGAAAGCAGTACGGCCAAGCGTGTTCCGCATCCGCCGGATGTTGCTCTTCCCAATCCAGCCGCCAGTCCAGCGAATCCCATTGCGGAAACCAGACATCGCCCGGCACGCCGGCGTCCACTCGCGTCAGATACATTCGGTCGGCCAGCGGCAAGGTCTGCCCATACAACAACGCCCCGCCGATCACCATTACCTCAGCGCCGGTGCCCGCTTCACTCAAAGCCGCATCCATGGAATGAACTACGGAACAACCCGGAGCGAGATAGCCCGGATCACTGCTCAACACCATCATGCGACGACCGGGCAAAGGACGACCGATCGATTCCCAAGTGCGCCGTCCCATCAGCAGCGGCTTGCCTAGTGTCGTCTGCTTGAAGAAGCGCAAATCCGCCGGCAAATGCCAGGGCAGGCGGTTATCGCGACCGATAACCCGGTTGCGCGCTAATGCGGCAATCAGACTCAGTGACGGAATCATATCGGTAGCGGCGGCAGGTTAAGGGCCGGGACACTCCAAGCCGGGACCTGCGGATCATCCAGGCGGATGGCGGTCAGCCGGTTGCCCCAGACACAACCGCTATCGAGTGCGTAAATGCCGGGTGCCCGATAGTAGCCTAAGGATGCCCAGTGGCCGAATACGATATTAAGATGGGTGTTATGCCGATCCGGCACGGCGAACCACGGCCACAGTCCTTTATCCTGACTGCCCGGCGGTCCCTTCTCGGCCAAGGACAGTGCGCCGTCCGCAGTGCAAAACCGCATCCGGGTCAGGGCGTTGACGGTGAAGCGCAGCCGGTCATAGCCGCTCAAATCGCTCTTCCAGCGGCGCGGTTCGCTGCCGAACATCCTCCCCAGAAAATCCTGATAGTTCGGCCCGCGCAAGGCAGCTTCCACCTCCGCTGCACCGCGTTGCGCCAAAGCCAAATCCCACTGCGGCGGCAACCCCGCATGAACCATGGTGAAGCCGAGTACCGAATCGTGATGCAGCAGCGGGCAATGACGCAGCCAGCCCAATAAACTATCCCGATCCGGCGCGTCGAGGATCGACTGGAAGGTGTCCTTGCGCTTGGGCTTGACCTGCCCGGCGGCGACGGCCAGCAGGGTCAAATCGTGATTGCCCAGCACTGCCACCGCCTGCTCGCCCAACCCATGCAGCAACCGCAACACTTCTACCGAATGCGGGCCACGGTTCACCAGATCGCCGACCAGCCATAAGCGGTCGGCGGCAGGATCAAAGCGCAGCAGATCAAGCAACCGTTGCAGCGGGTCGTAACAACCTTGAATATCACCGATGGCGTAAACAGCCATTATTTGTTCTCTTCAGGGCGATGTCGGGCGTGGCGGCGGGGCAAGCTGATCGAGGATGCGCCGGGTCATGGCCTCGCCAGTCAGGATACTGTTTGCAGGGCGACATCTTCCTCTGTTCTCATTATTCTCCAATGACGCCTTGGCAACCGTCAGCGATGCATGCGGCCAAGTCGGGAGGTGCGATAGCGACCCTATGCGCCCCCGACGCCGCACATTAGCACTGCATCGCGTTTTTCATGCGAAAATGCACACGTTCGGAACTGAAAGTCGCATTGTGCCGTAATTTTTTGCCGGACAGCTTCGAAATCAGTTGCGAGAGAGGTAAGACTCCTTGGATCAGACCCGGTTTGTTTTTTTTGATTTTAACGGCAAGCGATGGAATCAAGTACGCCTTGCAACCCTGTTGGGGGCGGCGCTCATCCTGATTCTGCTGATCGTCTTCATCCGCGCCGTTCTTGTTCTCCCGAAGTTGGGAAAAACCGAGGCGCTCCCTCATCCCGAAGCGGGGTTTCACGCTACGACGCGATTGCAGGAATCCATCCCGTTATCGTTGCCTCCACCGGATCGGCTTCGCCAAAAATCGGGGAGTCCCGCTAAATCGCTTATTCCCAGACCACCTATTACCGCTGAGGATCCAGTATTCCTGGCATTTTATGCGCCGTGGAAGACGGCAGGCTTCGAATCACTCAAGTCTCACTACCGGGATATTACCCATCTGGCGCCCGAATGGTTTTCGATGAAAAGTTTCGAGGAGCCTCTCGTTGCTGATCCTGATGGGCAGATTGCCAGATTCAGCACTTCGACCGGGGTGAAGCTGCTGCCGCTGCTGTCAAACCTTAACAACAACAATTGGCAACCGGAAATCGTAGAGGATCTGGCCCGACATCCAGAGAAAAGGCTGTCCTTCTTCGAGAAGCTTAAAGATGAGTTACAGGCCGTTGACGCAGCGGGCGTCCTGATCGACTGGCAGCAGGTGGATCCAATTTATCAAAAAGAGTTTACGTCACTCCTGGCCGACCTGGCGGATTACCTCCATGCTGAGCAACTTGAACTCTGGCTCTGTATCCCGGTTGGCAATGATATTGCGATTTTCGACCTCGATGCGCTCGCCGGGGTGGTGGATCGGTTTGTTGCGCTGCTCTATGACGAAAATGGCGAGGATGATTCCGCTGGTCCTACCGCCTCTTTGCCTTGGTGGAATGAATGGCTGGAGGTGTTGCTGGAGCATGGTGATCCCAAGCAGTGGGTCGTGGGTATCGGCAACTACGGCTATGACTGGCCCGAAGGTGGTCAGACAGCAACCCTGAGCTTTGAGGACGCCATGGCCCGCACTCGGTTGGCGGGAACTCAAACGGTCAGCGTCGAACCGCCCCTTTACCAACCGCATTTCACCTATGAAGAGAGTGGCGTCCTGCACACAGTCTGGTTCCTTGACGCCGTGACCTTCCGCAACCAATACGCCATCGCCCTCAACAAGGGGGTCGGCGGCGTGGCGCTGTATCGTCTGGGTCACGAAGACCCTGCGGTTTGGTCATTGATTGCCAATTCTGGCCTGAATTCCAGCGTACTGGAGCCGCTTACGCCTGCCGACACCGTAGCCAACATCGGCAAAGGCGATGTACTCACCGCTGTCAATCAACGGGAACCTGGCCATCGCCGAATCACTGCGTCCACCACTGCGCCCTGGGAAGCTCGTTATGAAAAATTTCCAAGCTATCCAATTATCTATCATCGTGGCGGCGGGCCAACAAACCAAGTGGTGCTGAGCTTTGACGATGGCCCCAACCCGGTTTGGACCCCGCGTATCCTCGACATCCTCAATGCGGAGGGCGTGAAAGCGGTCTTTTTCGTGGTGGGGAGCCAGGCGGTTGAACATCCGGCGCTCATCCGCCGCATCATCGCCGAGGGTCACGAACTGGGTAATCACTCCTACTCGCATCCCGACCTTGCCAAAGCCACCGAACAGCGCACCGTGTTTGAACTCAATGCGAATCAGCGGATTCTCGAAGGGATTGCGGGCGTTTCAACCCTGCTGTTTCGCCCGCCGTATCACGCTGACACCTATCCTGAGTCATTCACTGAATTTATGACCCTGGTGAAAGCGCAGGAACTGGGCTATCTGACGGTAGCTGAGAGCATTGATAGCGAGGACTGGAACGAGCCAACGCCCGATACTGTTTTTGAGCGGGTGAAGGCACATCGCGCCGAAGGCAATATCATCCTGCTCCACGATGGCGGCGGCGACCGTTCCGCCACGGTTGAGGCGTTGCCGCGCATCATCCGCTATCTGCACAACCGGGGCGACCAGATCGTGACGGTTGGGACGTTGCTCAATCTGCCGCGTGAGGTGCTGATGCCGCCCATCCCCGCCGATGATCCGGCAAATTCCCGGTTGGTCGCGCAGACCGGACTTAACCTGATGCAAAAGATGGAAGCGCTGGCCTGGACGTTCATCGTCGGGGCGACCCTGCTGTTATTCCTGCGCAATGTACTGGTGGCAATCCTGGCGCTGCGGCACCAGCAGATCGAACAACGGCAGCCGTCCGCCCCAACCCTTCGGCAGCCAGTGTCGGTGGTGATCGCCGCATACAACGAGGCCAAAGTGATCGCGTCCACCCTGCGGTCGATCCTGGCCAGTGACTACCCTGGCCGGTTAGAGATCATCGTGATTGATGACGGTTCGACCGATAACACCTTGGCGATTATTCAGGAGCTGGCAGCGCAGGAGCCACGGGTTCGGGCGTTCACCCAACCCAATCGGGGAAAAGCGTATGCCTTGCAGCGGGCGCTGGGGATGGCCCGCCATGAATTGATCGTTATGCTGGACGCCGATACCCAGTTTCAGCGGGAGACCATTCGCTTCCTGGTCGCGCCGCTGGCACAGCCCGCCGTCGGCGCGGTCTGCGGGCATATTCGGGTCGGCAATCTGAGCTCGTGGATCGCTCGCTTTCAGTCGCTTGAATACATTTGCGGCTTCAACCTGGATCGGCGTGCCTATGACTACTGGAATGCGATTACGGTCGTGCCGGGCGCAACCAGCGCCTTCAAAAAGTCAGCCATCGCCAAAGCCGGTGGCATCGTCGCCGATACCTTGGCTGAGGACACCGATCTCACCTTTCACCTGCATCGGGCAGGCTACCAGATTCGCTATATGCCCCAGGCGGTGGCCTATACCGAGGCCCCGGACACGATACGGATATTGGTTCGGCAGCGGGTGCGCTGGGCGTTTGGGACTTTGCAATGCCTGTGGAAGCATCGCGATCTGGTGGGCAGCTTCAAGCATCCGGGACTGGGTTGGTTTAGTTTGCCGAGCGTGTGGTTCTGTCAGATGTTGCTGGTCGCGCTGGTGCCGGTAGTTGATGTCATGCTGATTCTGTCGCTGATTTGGGGAGCGGGCGGGGCATTGGCGGGCTATGCGGTGTTCTTCTTTGCGCTGGAGTGGGCGATGGCGCTGCTCGGTTGTCATCTGGAAGGAGAACCTCTGCGGACCTCGCTGCGGATCTTTCCAATGCGAATCGTCTACCGACCACTGCTGTGCTATGCCGTATGGGCCTCCATTATCCGGGCGTTGCGTGGCGCGTGGTATGGCTGGGGCAAACAGGATCGCAAGGGCACGGTAAACCCACTGGAGGATCGGGTTGAAACGACTCAGGAAACCACCCAAAAGGCGGCATGACCGATGAGAATGATCCACCTGTTGCTAATTCTGGCGACATGCCTCTGTGGGCCATCGGCTCATGCGCTCCCGCCGGAACCGCAAGGAGAAACCGCGTTGCACGCTGAGCCGCTCAAGCTGGTTATTCCAGACGGGCAGGCTTACGCCGGAGCCTATATTGACTTTGGCGAACGCGAGGACACCGTGACCCTGGAACAGATCGAACACTTCGACCAACTGGTGGGCAAGCAGCAGGCCATCGTGGCGTTCTCCAGCGACTGGGGTAACCAAAGCTTTCCCAACCAGCAGCTTGCGATCATTGCCAACTACGGCGCGGTACCGCTGGTCTACTGGTCGCCCTGGGATCGGCCAGTGCATGAGAACCTCCCGCCCGGCCAGCGGGGGCGCTTCGATCTGCGGACGATTCTGGCCGGCCAGTGGGATGGTTATATTGACCTGTGGGCCACCCGCGCCAAGGAGTATGGCCAGCCGCTTTTCGTCTCCTGGGGACTGGAGATGAACGGCGAGTGGTTTCCATGGTCCGGGGTTTTTTATGGGAAGGGCGAACCGGTGGAAGGTTGCGCCAATTGCTTTGCTGGCCCGGAGATGTTCAAAAAGGCTTATCGCTATGTGGTGGATCGGGTGCGGGCCAAGGGAGCGGCGAACATTCTATGGGTCTGGCACCCGAACAACAGCTCCAATCCTGACGAACCCTGGAATGCCATGGCCTCGTATTACCCCGGCCCGGACTATGCCGACTGGCTCGCGCTCAGCGCCTATGGCTCGCAGTATCCGACCGAGAACTGGATCAGCGTGGAGAGCGCAATCACTGCTTATTATAAAAAAATCAGCCAGGTAGATCCGAACAAGCCCATCATGCTGGGGGAATGGGGTGTCGGGGAGTTTCCAAAAGCGGGCGATAAGGCACAATGGTTCACCGACTTTTTTCAGCGGGCGCCCAAGGAATTTCCGAGGTTGCGCGCCGCAATCTTCTGGCATGAGCGCTGGCAGAACGGCGATCAATCCTTCAGCAATCTCCGGGTCAATTCTTCCGCCGAGGCGCTCGAAGCGTATCGAAAAGGAATTGCTGACCGTTTCTGGCTCTCCAGGCCCATTTTCAAGTAACAAGGGTTGTCAAGGTTCGCCGATGCCTCGCAGGCGCGGCGCGCCCCGCGGATGCGGCGTTGGATAACGAGACCGCCGGCGGGTGCTGAGCGCCCGCACGCAATTCACGCAGCAACGCCTCTCCTTCCGGCCAAGGGCCAAACCCCGAATCGACATTGATGTGTCCGGCCAACCCGAGGTTGAGCAGGCGGCTCCCCCAATGCTGGGCCAATTGTTTCGCCCGATCCAGTTCGAGGTAAGGGTCGTTGGCGCTGGCGACCAGAGCGCTGGGAAAGGGCAAGAGCCGCAGCGGCACTGAATTAAAAGGGTTCTTCGAGGGTTCTTGTGGAGCCGGCCTTGAGAGGCCGGTCTGGGCCTGCCAAGACGGCTAGTGGCTCGGTCTGCACCTTTGTAAATCAATCGGTTGCTTAAGAGTCTCCAACTATTAGACGCATTTTTGTGACATTAAACACTGGTTTTCACAAAAATCCTCGAAGAACCAAATAGTTATATAGCATCATGAAAGTGTCAATAATTATAACATAATGAAAATTAAAAGATAATTCATGTTAACAGAATAACGGCAAGCTGAAAGGCCTGGATATATCGACGCCCTTAAACCGCAATTCCATACCGCACCCGGTATGCCTGCATCGCGTTCAAATGAGTCGCATAGTCCGGTCGCTCCGCCAGATAGGTTACCAAATCCGCCAGCGTCACAATGCCAGTTACGGCAATCCCGTGGGCGTGTTCCACTTCTTGCACTGCCGATAATTCGCCCTGACCGCGCTCCTGCCGATCCAGGGCGATGATCACGCCCGCTGGAATGGCCTCGTGTACGTGCAGAATCTGCATCGTCTCGCGGATCGCGGTGCCGGCAGTGATCACATCGTCCACGATCAGCACCCGACCCTTGAGCGGGGCACCGACGATCATCCCGCCTTCGCCGTGATCCTTGGCTTCCTTGCGGTTGAAGCACCACGGCGCGTCGCGACCGTGATGCTCAGCCAGCGCGATGGCGACCGCCGCCACCAGTGGAATTCCCTTGTAGGCTGGCCCGAACAAGAGATCGAATTCCAGTCCGGCCTCGACAATGGCGGCGGCGTAACAGCGGCCCAATCGGGCCAGCGCCGCGCCGCTGTTGAACAATCCGGCATTGAAGAAATACGGGCTGATTCGCCCGGATTTGAGAGTGAACTCGCCAAAGCGCAATACGCCACACCCGATGGCGAAGTCGAGAAAGTCGTGTTGATAGTCCCGCATGGTTCGGATTCCGGCTTAATGATGAGGAATGCCGGTATCATAGCGCCCTTTGGGCTATTTCCACCGGAGCATCACCGCCGCATGCGGGTTATCACCTTCAACGCCAATGGCATTCGTTCCGCCGCCGGCAAAGGCTTTTTCGACTGGCTGGCTGGACAGGACGCCGATCTGGTTTGTGTGCAGGAAACGCGCGCGCAATCCCATCAGCTTCCGCTCAAACCCTATCATCCTGCCGGCTACTGCTGCCATTACCATGACGCCGAGCGCAAGGGGTATAGCGGAGTCGCCTTGTATGCCCGCCGCGAACCGGATGAAATTCTGACCGGTCTGGGCTGGCCGGAATGCGATGCCGAAGGGCGCTGGCTGGAAGCGCGCTTCGGCCACTTGAGCGTAGTGTCGCTGTATCTACCGTCGGGATCTTCCAGCCCGGAGCGGCAGGCGGTGAAATTCGACTTTATGGTTCAGTTGGCGGAACCGTTGCGGGCGATGCGCGCCAGTGGCCGCGATTTCATTTTGTGCGGCGACTGGAATATCGCCCACAAGGAAATCGATCTGAAGAATTGGCGGGCCAATCGCGAGCATTCCGGCTTTCTGCCCGAGGAGCGAGCCTGGCTGGATGAACTGTTTGGGCCGCTGGGCTGGGTGGACGCCTTCCGGGCGGTCAATCCAAATCCTGAGCAATACACTTGGTGGTCGAACCGGGGCCGGGCGCGGGACAACAACGTCGGTTGGCGAATTGATTATCAGGTGGTTACGCCCCATCTGGTGGAGAAGGTGCGCGCCGCCGCTATTTATCGCGATCAGCGTTTTTCCGATCACGCGCCCCTGACTCTGGACTACGACTATGCCCTCTGACGGCTCCCGGCGCTCTGGTCGGGACATTCTGCGGATTTGCGTCAGTGGCCGGATGTTGACCGCTCTGCTGATGGGCTTTTCCTCTGGTTTACCGCTGTTGCTTGCCACCGGCTCGGTGCTGCAAGCCTGGTTGAAGGAAACCGGCGTGAACCTTGGCACCATCGGTCTGTTTGCCCTGGTGGGTCTGCCGTATACGCTGAAATTCCTGTGGGCACCGCTGCTGGATCGCTTCATCCCGATTGCCGGCATGGGTCGGCGGCGTGGCTGGCTGTTGCTGATCCAGTTGATGTTGATCGTCGCTATCGTGGGGCTGGGGTTCACCGATCCGGCGCAAAGTCTACCGCTGGTGACGCTGGCGGCGTTTCTGGTGGCGTTCTGCTCCGCCTCGCAGGATATCGTGATTGACGCTTATCGGCGCGAATCGCTGGCCGACGATGAGCAGGGCTTGGGCGCTTCGTTCTACGTCAACGGCTATCGGGTCGGTCTGTTGCTGGCGTCCGGTGGCGGATTGATCCTGGCTGATTTCATCCCGTTTCAGGCGGTGTACTGGGTGATGGCAGCGGCGATGCTGCCCGGCTTGATTACAACTGTGTTTTGCGTCGAACCGCCGGTGGCGTCCGGTACGCCCCGCACTCTGCGCGATGCCGTAGTGCAACCGTTCGTGGAGTATTTCTCCCGACAGGACGCGGTGCTGATCCTGCTATTTGTGCTGCTGTACAAGGTTGGCGAGATGATGGCCAGCCAGATGACCACGCCGTTTTATCTGGATCTCGGTTTCAGCAAGACCGAGATTGGCACCGTGGTCAAGCTGTTCGGATTTTGGGCGACGGTGATCGGCGGGCTGATCGGCGGGGTGCTGATTCTGCGGCTGGGGATGTACCGGGCGCTGTGGCTGTTCGGGGTATTGCAGGCCATTGGGCTGAGCGGCTTCGTCATTCTGGCGCGGCTCGGTCACAGTCTGCCGGGCTTGGCGCTGGCGATTAGCAGCGAGAATCTGTTCAGCGGCATGGCGACCACCGCTTATGTCGCCTTCATGGCGACGCTGACCAACAAGAAATTTACCGCTACCCAGTACGCCCTGTTGAGCAGCCTGATGGGGATTCCACGGGTGATCGTCAACACTCCAACCGGTTATCTGGCCGGGTGGCTGGGTTGGGAAGGCTTCTTTTTATTCTGCATGGTGGCGACGGTTCCGGGCCTGTGGCTGCTGACCCGGTTCCGGGCGTGGATGGAGGCCGCTCAAAGGGCGTAGCACGGGCTTCCAGCCCGTGTTCCGTTCACGGGCTGGAAGCCCGTGCTACATCGTTCAATTTATCGGGAGTTGGTATTACCCGGCGCAACAACCCCGGAAACCAGGTCTCGCCGGGCCACAAGCGCTGAGTCATGTTGCCCGCATGGGCGCGATCCAGAACCAGAGCGGCGAAGGGTCGGGGCGAGGGGCAGAGCAGAAACAAGCCGATGATCACGCCATACAGCGCCACGGTGCCCACCGGCTGATTGAAACTGCCCAGACAGAATGCAGTGCCAAAGGATCGCTTCAGCAGCTTTTTCCCGTACAGGTTGACGCTGTAAAACTCATCCAGCAGCAGGTGAACCAGAAACCCCACTGTAACGAAGATGCCACAGATCCAAGCATGAGCCACTGCTGCGTTGAAACCGTGATAGGCCAAGGCGACGGTTGCCAGGCCGAAGCCGACGCCCGCCGGGACGGAATGAATCAACCCGCGATGGGTGGTATAGCGGATAAACAACTTGCGCAGGCCGTAACGGATACCAAAGTAACAACCCAGCCACAAGATGATCAGTTCCAGCAATGAATAGCGGGCGCCAAAGGTAAACACCAGCAGAAAGCCCGCTACCACTGCCAGCACATTGAAGGTAATGCGAATTGGAATGGAAGTCGGCGAATCAATGTCCGGCAATACCCCGCCGATCACCCCCAGCACGAAGTAGCCGATAACCGCCTGATGGGGCGCCATGCCGGTCATCACCAGCACCGTGGCGACCAGCCCGCTGACCGCCGCAGCTCCCATCAGGTGGGTATTGAAATCTGCCATCTCAACCCTGCAAGAGCAAATTACGCAGGTCGATGATTGCGGCATTGGCGCGGGAGATGTACGAGGCCAAAATCAATGAGTGATTGGCTATGGGTCCGAAGCCGGTACCGTTGAGGATCATCGGACTCCAGATGAAGGCTTGGGTATTCTCCAGTTCGCGGACGATTTGCTTGACCGAGACCAGCGCGTTCTTATCGTGGAGTACGTCGCCAAAATCCACTTCCAGCGCCTTCAGGGTGTGTAGCAGCGCCCAAGAGTAGCCACGCGCCTCGAAAAACACGTCATCAATTTTTAGCCACGGCGTTTTGATTTGAGACTCAGCCGGGGTCGGGGTGGACTGACGGGCATTGGGATCGCCAGCTAGATCGACATTAAAGCGGGTCTGGCCGGCGCCCGCCGCCAACCGCTGCGCCAGACTTCCCAGTCGCTTCTCGACCACTTGCAGGTAGGAGCTGAGATTGTCGGCACGGGTGAAGAACTGGCCGTCGAAGGCTTTGTCGTCGGCCAACCGGTTCAGGTAATGGTAGAGCGCCTCGGTTCCTGCGCGGTATTCCGATTCGGTGGACGGCAGGATCCAGGAATCCGAGTCGTAATTGAGCTTAGGCTCAGCTATCTGTAAATCCTTGTCCTCGACCGATTGGGTTTGCGAACGGCTGAAATCATTGCGCAGCGAGCGGGTTAGATCGCGCAATTCGGTCAGCGCGCCGAATTCCCAGTTCGGGATGTTATCCAGATAAACCCCCGGTGGGGTGAGGTCATTGCTGAGGTAGCCACCGGGTTTGTCCAGCAGAGTCTCGGCAATGCGGATCGCGGTGGCGGTGGTGACATAACCTGCTACCGGCTTTTTCTGGTTTTTCTTGTCGTCGGGCAGATTAGTGCCGCATGCCTCAAACTTCTTCCCGTTGTTTTTATCCAGGGCGAGCGCGTTCTCACAGACATCGAATTCGCCGGGCGAGCGCGACCAGATAAAGCCGAGCACCACTACTACGATGACGTAAGTGACTAGAAACAGGCCAGCGGTCCACCACAACCCTTTCTCTTTCCAAGTACGCGGATTATAAAGCGTAGCGACCTGAGTCACGGTTTTGCCCAGATTCGGTCTTTTCGCGGTTCCAGATTGTTGAGATTCCATCAGAGGGTTCCTTATTTTCGGTATAGGAGTGAATTCAGCTCACTGCTCACAACAGCCGGATGTGCGCTAATTGCTCTTCCAGCTTGGCTACGGCCATTTGGAGTTCCATCATCCGGGTGCGTTCCTTTTCGACGACCACCGCCGGAGCGCGAGCGATGAAATCGGCGTTGCCCAGTTTGGCGAGGCCGCGTTCGCGCTCTTGGCGCAGTTTGGCGATTTCTTTATCCAGACGGGCGCTTTCCGCCGTCTTGTCAATCAGGCCAGCCATTGGAATCAGAATCTTCATTCCGCCAACCAGCGCGATGGCAGCATCCGGCGCGGCTTTGTCTTCGCTCAGCCAGACGATGGATTGCAGTCGCCCCAGCGTCAGCAAGGCGCGCTGATGCCGTTCCAACCGCTCCCGATCGGCATCGGTACCGTGTTGCAGTAATACCGGTAGCAACTTGCCGGGAGCAATGTTCATTTCGGCGCGGATGCGACGCACCCCCAGCAGAAATTGTTGCAGCCATTCAATATCGGCCTCCGCTGCTGCATCCACTTGGGCGTGGTTGGCCTCCGGGTAGGGCTGGAGCATGATGGAAATCCCCTCGCCTTCGGCACCCCCCTTTGGCAAAGGGGGGTTAGGGGGGATTTTCCCGGCCAGCGGCGCGACCCGCTGCCAGATTTCCTCAGTAATGAACGGCATCAGCGGATGCAGCAGCCGCAACAGGGTTTCCAGCACTTGCACCAGGGTTTGCCGGGTGCCGCGCTGCGCCGCCTCGGCACTGGCCGGATCGGTCAGCACCGGCTTGGCCAGCTCCAGATACCAGTCGCAGTACTCGTTCCAGGTGAACTCGTAGATCGCCTGCGCCAGTTGATCAAGGCGATAGCCTTGCACCGCCGCGTTGGCTTCAGCAATTGTCTGTTGCAACCGAGATAGAATCCAGCGATCCGCCGCACTCCGCTCAATCGAGCCACCGTTCAGACCGGTATCCTTGCCTTCGGTGTTCATCAGCACATAGCGGGCGGCGTTCCACAGCTTGTTGCAAAAATTACGGTAGCCTTCCACCCGGCCCATATCGAACACGATGTCGCGGCCGGTGGTCGCCAGTGATGCAAAGGTGAAGCGCAGCGCGTCGGTACCGTGGGCGTGAATGCCGGCTGAAAATTGCTTACGGGTGGCTTTTTCAATGCGGGGAGCCATTTGCGGCTGCATCAGGCCGGTGATGCGCTTGGCGACCAGTTCCTCCAGGCTTACCCCGTCGATAATGTCGAGCGGGTCGAGTACGTTGCCCTTGGATTTCGACATCTTCTGGCCGTCCTGATCCCGCACCAGGCCGTGGATATAAATCTCCCGGAACGGCACATCGTCCATAAACTTCAGACCCATCATGATCATCCGCGCCACCCAGAAGAAAATGATGTCAAAGCCGGTAACCAGCACACTGGTAGGATAGAAGGTCTTGAGCGCCTCAGTATTGTCCGGCCAGCCGAGGGTCGAAAAAGGCCACAGCGCCGAAGAGAACCAGGTGTCCAGCACGTCGGAGTCTTGAGTGAGGCTCACCTTCGGGCCAATCCGGTGCTTCTCCCGAACTTCTGCCTCATTGCGACCGACGTAGACCGCGCCCTGCTCGTCATACCAGGCCGGAATGCGGTGGCCCCACCAGATTTGCCGGCTGATGCACCAGTCTTCAATCCGGTTCATCCAGTCAAAATAGGTTTTTTCCCAATTTTCCGGGATGAATTTGATCCGCCCGGTCTTGACCGCCGCAATTGCGGGGCCGGCCAGCGGCGCGGTTTTGACATACCACTGATCGGTTAGAAACGGTTCGACGATGGCATGGCTACGGTCGCCACGTGGCACCATCAGCTTGTGCGGCCTGATTTCTTCCATCAGTCCCAATTCTTCCAGATCGGCAACGATGCGCTTGCGCGCCTCAAAGCGATCCAGATCACGATACGGTTCCGGGCCGTTGTCGTTGATTTTGGCGTCAGCGGTGAAGATGTTGATCAGCGGCAGGTGATGGCGTTGGCCGACCGCATAGTCGTTGAAATCGTGCGCCGGGGTGATCTTGACGCAGCCGGTGCCGAAGCTCGGATCAACGTACTCATCGGCGATGATCGGGATTTGACGGTTCGTCAATGGCAGAGCCACATGCAGGCCGATCAGATGCTGGTACCGGGTATCGTCGGGATGGACCGCAACGGCGGTATCGCCAAGCATGGTTTCCGGGCGAGTAGTAGCGACCACCAGATCGCCGCCGCCTTCGGCCAGCGGATAGCGGATGTGCCAGAGAAAGCCGTTTTCTTCGGCGCTGGCGACTTCCAGATCCGACACAGCGGTATGCAACACCGGATCCCAGTTCACCAGCCGCTGGCCTCGATAGATCAGTCCTTCGTCGTACAGCCGGACGAACACCTCCCGCACCGCCGCCGACAAGCCGTCGTCCATGGTAAAGCGCTCCCGCGCCCAGTCCACTGATGCGCCCATCCGCCGCAACTGACGGGTGATGGTGCCGCCGGATTCCGCCTTCCACGCCCACACCCGGTCGATAAACGCCTCGCGGCCCAGATCATGGCGGGTCTTGCCTTCGCCGGCCAGTTGCCGTTCAACCACCATTTGCGTCGCGATGCCGGCGTGATCGGTGCCGGGCTGCCACAGTGTATTGCAACCCTTCATCCGGTAGTAACGGGTCAGCGCGTCCATCAGGGTGTACTGAAAGGCGTGGCCCATATGCAGAGTGCCGGTGACGTTCGGCGGCGGGATCATGATGCAGTAGGGCGCGCCCTGGCCGCTGGGAGCGAAATAGCCTTGCTCTTCCCAGAAGGCATACCAGCGGGGTTCGATGGCCTGTGGTTCGTAAGTCTTGTCCATGAGGGTCGTCGGATGATGAAGAGGGTGGCACGGTGCGGGGATGCGAAATGGCAAGCGGATGGTTGAAAAGTATAACCCAGCTTAGCTGCGTAAGGCGTCAGCCGGTGCAAGGGGTGCCGCTGACCACAAAAAACCCGCCAGAGGCGGGTTTTACCGGTTCAAACGACTCGGCTTGCAGCAGTCTTAATTGCTCACCTTGTTCTTAAAGCCCGGCCCGCGCTTGGCCGGCTTGGCCGGCGCCGGTTCCACGGTGATGGCCAGTTCCTCGACGTAGGTGAGTTTCACCTGATCACCAACATTAAGCTTGCTCAAATCCTTGTCGGCAGGCGCCTTGACGATCAAGGCGCGTTCCGGTCCCTGGAAGGTGATCTTGCGGGTTTTTTGGTCAATCGCCAGCACGTTGGCGAGAATCTCGACGGTGTTGCGCACACTGCCTCCCGGTCTTTGCCCCAGTTCAGCGCGGCTACCGCTGAGGGTGTCTTTTCTCGAGGTGATCCCGCCAGTGGTGTCACTGTTGATCCGCAACGCCACCGCTTCGTAGTATTTCACCGTCACCAAGTCGCCCACCTTCACTTGCGGCAGGTTGCGGGCTTCTTCACCAACATGGATAGTCGTCAATTTGCCTTGCTTGTCTTTGAGTGTGACCAGCCGCTGTTTGAGGTCCACTGCCCGCACGGTAAAAGTGGCGGTCAGGACTTCACCCACCTGCGCTTCTGGCGCCGCCGGCTGCGCTGCCATCGGCTTTTGAGTCGCTTCTGGCGCCTTATCGGTAGTGGCGCAACCGGTAGTCAGCAGCAGACCTAACACACCCAGCGCGGTCACGATACGGTTATTCATGCTTCATTTTCCTTGGTAAAACGTGAGAAGAGGAGGCCAAAATAAATATCCGGCGTGGAAGTGGCCGGTATTTGCAAGTTCCTGCTTGGCCGGCGTCACGCCTTGTGGTGTGACCGCACCCGCCAACGGCGCGAATCATAGCCGCAACCGGGCAAAGATTCGACAGTCCAGTGTTTTTACCTGGATGCCAGACCGTTTCAACAGATTTCGATCAATCGACCGGCAACAATTCAGAAAAATCGTGAATCGCCGAAAACTCACCCGGCGATTGGGGTGGCTGGGTGGAATCCGACCGCAGTACTGAAACCAGATGGGCGATCCCGTAGCTTCGCGCCGTTCGTAAAATCGAAAAATTATCGTCCACCAGCAGAGTTGTCGCCGGGTCAAACGGCTCCCGCTCCCGCAAGCACGGCCAGAATTCCGGCTGTTCCTTGACCAAACCCAAGTGGTGAGCGCAAACGATAGCGTCAAAATGGCCGGCCAACCGGGTTTTCTCCATCTTCAGCGCCAAACTTTGTGGATGAGCATTGGTCACCAGCACCACTCGGCGGCGGGCGGCGCGCAAGGCATCCAGAAAGTCCAGCACATGGGGATGCACCGCGATCAGATGCTCGATCTCGCGCTTGAGGGCTACGATGTCCAGCGCCAGTTCCCGGGTCCAGTAATCCAGGCAATACCAATCCAGCGTCCCTTCGATGGCCTGGGTACGGGTCGCCACCTCAGCGCGGGCCTGATCGAGTCGCAGGCCATGCCGTTCGGCGTAGCGCGCCGGAACCAGTTCCCGCCAGAAGTGATTGTCGAAACATAAATCCAGCAGGGTGCCGTCCATATCGAGCAGGACGGTGCGAATCAACGGCCAGGGCAAGCGCGTGGTCAAGGGTTGGAACTCCACCGGCAAGCGGTTCAGACTGCAAATTGTGTAGAATTGAAGATAGATCGTGTCGCATTCCGCGCACCCCCGCTTTATGAGGTTCCCTGCGTCATGCTCGACGCCCCCCACATTGATTTAGCCGCCCTGGTGGATCCGGTTCAGGCCGTTGCCAGGGAAGCGGGGCGTCATATTCTGGAAGTCTACGCCGGTGGCTTCAGCGTCACCGAAAAAGCCGACCAAAGCCCCGTCACTGAAGCCGACCTCGCCGCCCATGGCTCCATTCTGTGCGGGCTGGCGGAACTGACCCCCGATATTCCGATCCTGTCCGAGGAAGCGCCCGATGTCAGCTTTGCTGAACGCAGCCGCTGGGAATGGCTATGGCTGGTGGATCCGCTCGACGGCACCCGCGAGTTTATCAAGCGCAGCGATCAGTTCTCGGTCAACATCGCCCTGATCCACCGTCATGAAGTGGTGTTCGGGCTGATTCTGCTGCCGGTGGTCGGCATCTGCTATCACGCCTACCGGGGCGGCGGTGCTTATAAGCAATTGGTCGGAGCGCGTGCCCGACGGATTCAGGCGGCACGGGTTTGCCATTATCCGGTGCGGGTGGTGAGCAGCCAAGGCTCTTACAGTACTCGCCGCTTGCAGGATTATCTGAGCCTGCTCGGCCCGCACCGACATTTTTGCCTGGGCGGCGCCCTGAAATCCTGCCTGGTCGCCGAGGGCGAGGCTGATCTTTACCCTCGCTTTGGCCCTACCGGCGAATGGGATACCGCTGCCGCCCAGATAATTCTGGAGGAAGCCGGCGGTTATTTGACCGACACCCAGTTCCGACCACTGCGCTACAACGCCCGTCCCGTCCTGATCAACCCGGATTTTTTCGCCTTCGGCGATGTGACCCACGACTGGTCGCGGTACTTGCAGCAGCACTATCCGCGCGGGCGACCGCTTTCCCTTAGCAGCTATTAGCCCGACACAATAGCCATTAGCCCGTTACCCGATTTCGAGTCCTGCCATGCCCTACGAACGCTATCGCCGTGATTTGCAACAGGAAGGGTTTCAACATGATCCGGCCCAGGAACGCGCCGTTTTGCATTTGCAACGGGTTTACGACCAACTCCTGGCCCAACCGGAACCGGCTGCCAGCAAAAAACCGGGGCTGTTGGCGCGGCTGGCGGGCCGCGACAAACCGTCCGCCCCTGCGCCGCCGGTTCGCGGACTGTATTTTTGGGGTGGGGTGGGGCGCGGCAAGACCTATCTGGTGGACACCTTTTTCGACGCCCTGCCGTTGGAGCGAAAACAGCGCATTCATTTTCATAGCTTCATGCGGGCGGTTCACGCTGAATTGAAAGAGCTGCAAAGTCAGCAGGAACCGCTCCGAATTGTAGCCCGGCGCTTCGCCGAGAAAGCGCGAGTAATCTGTCTGGACGAGTTTTTCGTGTCCGACATCACCGATGCCATGCTTTTATATGGATTGCTGAAGGAGTTGTTCACCTGCGGTGTGACCCTGATCACGACCTCTAATATCGAGCCGGACGGTCTCTATAAGGATGGCTTGCAGCGCGCCCGTTTTTTACCGGCGATTGAATTGCTCAAGCAGCATGTTGACGTATTGAATGTAGACGGCGGGGTGGATTACCGGTTGCGTTATCTGGAGAAAGCGGAGATTTATCACTCCCCGCTGGATGACAATGCCGAGCGTGTTCTGAATGATGTGTTTAATCATATTGCGCCGGAACCGGGCCATCGTGGTGGCAATGTAGAAATCGAGGGGCGGTTTATTCCGACCCTGCGTGAGGCGGATGGCATCGTCTGGTTTAATTTCCGGGCGATCTGTGATGGGCCACGCGGCACTTCTGATTACATCGAACTCGCTCGCTGTTACCATACGGTGCTGATTTCCAACCTGCCGATCATGGACTGGCAAATGGAAAATCAGGCGCGGCGTTTTGTCAATCTGGTGGATGAATTCTATGATCGCGGGGTCAAATTGATCGTGTCTGCTGCCGCGTCGCCGTTTGACCTGTACCGGGGCGAAAAGCTGAAATTTGAGTTCCAGCGCACTATCAGCCGCTTACAGGAAATGCAGTCGCACGACTACCTGGAACGACCACATCTACCGTAGCCTCCGGTTTTCTTGGGGTGTGCTTTATTAAATACAGAACTTTCGCTAAACCGGTAAATTCGTCATACCCGCAAAAGCGGGTATCCAGGCTTTTCAGCGGCTTACTGGATTCCCGCCTACGCGGGAATGACGGAAAGCGAAAGTCCTGAAGTAGAAAACCCTGTTCAGAAGGTGTCGCTACCATGGCCGCTCTCATGCTCCCTGACCTGAAATTCCAACTTGACTCCGCCGCTACTCCAGACCACCCGCCCAGCGAGGGCCAGGCTCAGGCAGACATTGCATTGGAAAATGTGCTTCCGACGCTGACGCAGATTCTCGACCTCAATCCGGCAGCAACCTTTATCCTCCAGGCCATTCCCGGTAGCACTGACCATGCTTTTCAACCGCTGTATCTCAATCCGCAATTCGAGCACATGACCGGCTATACCGCGGCAGACTGGCGGCAACCCGGCTTCTGGGCCGCGCACGTTCACCCGGAAGATCGCCCGGTGGCGCTGGCAAACCAGTACCGGCTACAGCACCAAGGCCAGATCGAACACGAATACCGGTTTTGCCATCACGACGGCCATTACCTCTGGGTTAACGACCGTTTGGTCGCCCAATACGATGCAAAAGGTGCTATTTCCCTGTTGATGGGGGTGTGGTGGGATATTACCGGACGCAAGGAGACTGAAGCCCGTTTGCGCCTGGCCGCCAGCGTCTTCGCCGAAGCCCATGAAGGCATCCTCATTACTGACATTGATGCGAATGTCGTGGATGTCAACGCCGGTTTTAGCATGATGACCGGTTACTCGCGGGAGGAAATTCTGGGTCGCAATCCGCGTTTCCTCCGCTCTGGTCGCCAGCCGCCGGAGTTTTACGTGGCGATGTGGCAAACACTGCTCGACACCGGTGGTTGGCGCGGTGAAGTGTGGAATCGCCGAAAGGACGGTCAGGCCATCATCGTGCTGCTGAACATTTCGGCAGTGAAAGCCAACGATGGCATGGTCACCCATTACGTCGGGGTGCTGTCCGACTTGACCGCCTTGCGGCAAAGTGAGCAACGGCTGGAACACATAGCCTATTATGACCCCCTGACCCGATTGCCCAACCGCAACCTGTTCACAGATCGCATGTATCAGGCTTTGGCTCAGGCCGACCGCCAGAACACCCTGCTGGCGGTCTGTTACCTGGACCTCGACGGGTTCAAGCCGGTCAACGACACGCTGAGTCACGCTGCCGGCGATAAGCTGCTGATTGCCGTAGCCGAGCGCCTGAACCGTGGGGTGCGCGGCGACGATACGGTGGCGCGGATGGGCGGCGACGAATTCGCAGTGCTGTTGGGAGGACTGAGCAGCGTTGAGGAGTGCGAGAATGCCTTGACCCGCCTGTTGCGTTCGCTGAGCCGGCTTCACGTCTTTGGTGACCGCTCGTTTGAGATCACCGCCAGTATTGGCGTTACCCTTTACCCCAACGATGGCGGTGACACTGACGCCCTGCTGCGCCATGCCGACCAGGCGATGTACCTGGCCAAGCAGGCCGGGGGTAATCGCTACCTGATGTTCGATGCCGAGCATGACCGGCGCGCCCACGTTCACCGCGCCCAGTTATCCCGAATTGATACGGCGCTCACCACCGGTGAATTTCGTCTCTACTATCAGCCCAAGGTTGACCTGCGTGAGGGGCGGGTGATCGGCGCTGAGGCGCTGGTGCGCTGGCAACACCCCGAACGCGGGTTGTTGCCGCCCAGCCAGTTCCTGCCGGCTATTGAAGGTCACCCACTGCTGGCGAAACTCGATTGCTGGGTACTCGCTGAGGCCCTGAACCAGATGGATCGCTGGCAGACGCAGGAGGGGCTACCGCTTACCCTCAGTGTCAATATCTCGGCCACGACCCTGCAACAGCCGGATTTTCCCGACCGGTTAGCGGTGCGACTGGCGGTGCACCCTCAGATAGCACCGGCGCAGCTCGAACTGGAAGTTCTCGAAACGGCCGCGCTCAATGATCTCAATCACACTGCCCAGGTACTCGAACAGTGTGCGCGGCTTGGAGTGAGCTTTGCTCTCGATGATTTCGGCACCGGTTACTCGTCGCTGGCTTATCTCCGTCGCCTGCCGGTGCGCACCGTCAAGATCGATCAATCTTTCGTGCGCGACATGCTGACCGATGCTGAAGACATGGCGATTGTGGAGGGGGTGATCAGTCTGGCGCAGGCGTTTCAACGCGAAGTGGTCGCCGAGGGCGTGGAAACCGTGCTGCACGGCGCGGTGTTGCTGAAAATGGGCTGTGCGTGCGTACAAGGTTACGGGATTGCGCGGCCCATGCCGCCGGATGCGTTGCCAGATTGGGTTCAGAACTTTGATCCTCATCCGTTCCAGGCGCTCAGTCAATCCTTACCCTGGCTGCGGGAAGATTTGCCGCTGCTCACCGTAATATCCGACCACCAAAACTGGTGCGAGCAAATTGCTGCACAGTTGCGTGGTGAACGGTGTCCGACCTTGCCGACGCCCAATCATCACCGTTGTCACTTCGACCACTGGTGCAGTGGAGCAGGGCAGCGGCGTTATGGCAACCTGGCGGTGTTCCAGGCGGTCGAACGATTGCATCATCAGACCCACGTTCTCGCCCAGGAACTACTGGATTTGCATCGCGCCAACTCTGCTGTCGCGCTGGCGCGCCTGCCGGAACTCCACGCCGCCCGCGATGAGCTGATCGCGCAATTACAGCGGTTGCAGCAGGAATTGCAGATTTCGCACCTGAGCGAATGACCGCGCCCATCCGTCACCGAACCGACTCAGCTATGGCGCTCCTCAGTGAGTGGTGGAATTCGTCGTAGCACGAGCTTCCAGCCCGGCAGCGCATCACGGGCCAGAGGCCCGTGCGACCTCCACCACCGGTTCAGGATTACTCAATGAAACCGACTGCCTCAGCCGCCTTCACCCACGATCAGCCCGACTGCACCGGGATTCTACTCGCCAATCTGGGTACACCCGACGCGCCTACGCCTGCTGCGGTGCGGCGCTATCTGGCCGAATTTCTGTGGGATTCGCGGGTGGTGGAAATTCCCCGACTGCTGTGGTGGTTGATCCTGCACGGCGTCATTTTACGAGTTCGGCCCGCGCAATCGGCGCGTAAATATCAACTCATCTGGACTCCAGACGGATCGCCGTTGCTGGCGATCAGCCGCCGCCAGTCGGCGGCCATTGCGACCCAATTGGCGGAACGCTGTCCCGGTCCGGTGCGGGTGGCGCTGGGGATGCGCTATGGCAATCCCTCCATCGCCTCCGCGCTGGCCGAATTGCGAGCTGCTGGCGCTCGCCGGTTACTGGTGCTGCCGCTGTATCCGCAATATTCGGCGGCTACGGTCGCTTCGACTTTTGATGCAGTCGCTGCCGAGTTGCGCACTTGGCGCTGGCTGCCGGAATTGCGGCTGATCACCCATTACCACGACGATCCGGGCTATCTGGACGCACTGGCCGACAGCATCCGCGCCGCTGACATCGGACACGCCGGTGAACGGTTGCTGTTCTCCTTTCACGGCCTGCCGCAGCGCAATTTATTCGCCGGCGATCCTTACCATTGCCAGTGCCATAAAACCGCCCGCCTGGTCGCGGAGCGGCTGGAATTATCGCCGGAGCAATGGGCGGTGGCGTTTCAATCCCGGTTTGGCCGCGCTCGATGGCTACAACCGTACACCAGCGCATTGCTGGCTGATTGGGCCAAAGCAGGGGTTAAAAGCGTGGCGGTCGTTTGCCCCGGCTTTGCCGCTGATTGCCTGGAAACGCTGGAGGAAATCGCTGTTGAAAACCGGCAGGTGTTTTTGGACGCCGGCGGTGAACAATACTGCTACCTCCCGGCCCTGAACGATGCGCCCCTCCATATTGAGATGCTGTCCGGGTTGATCAGTCGCCACGCTGCGGGCTGGCCGGAATTCAGCGCAGATTACGCTGCCGATGCCGTTGCCGCCGAACGCACTGCCCGCTGCCATCGGGCACGGGTGCTGGGTGCAACAGTTTGAAGTCCAGCGACGGGACAATTTCAGGTTCATTGCAAAGCAGCTTCTATACTCATTGAAACGATGGTTGCCGGCTTGCAGCAGGCGGCGTGAGCGGCCCCGCAGCAATGCGGCACTGAATCCGATTCAATGGGAAGCGCATGATCAACGGTGTTTTAATCGATCTGGAAGGGGTGTTGTACGTCGGCGGTTATCCCTTGCCCGGCGCCCGTGAGGCGTTGCTTAGTCTGCGTGCGGCGGGTATTCCGATGCGGTTTGTGACCAACACCACCCGGCTGACCCGCGCCGCTATCGTCAACCGGCTGGAGCTCATGGGTTTGGACGTGTCCGCCCACCATCTGCTTACACCGGTAGTGGTAGCTCGCCAATACCTGATCGACCGCCAGTTGACCCCGCATCTGTTGGTCCATCCCGATATTGTCGGTGAATTTGCCGACTTGATCGGCCCGTCCCCCGGTGCGGTACTGCTCGGCGATGCTGGTCTGGCATTCAGCTACGAGACCCTCAACCGGTGTTTTCGACTGCTGCTGGACGGGTTGCCGCTACTGGCGATGGGTTCCAATCGCTATTTTCGCGACGGCAATGCTTTGAGCCTGGACATTGGGCCATTTATGGCGGCGCTGCAATACGCCGCCGAGATGGAAGCGGTGGTGCTGGGTAAACCCTCTGCCACATTTTTTCACGCGGCGCTCAACAACCTCGATCTGCCGGCACAGGATGTGGTGATGGTCGGGGATGACGCTGAAATGGACGTGCATGGCGCACTGGCGGCAGGATTGCGCGGTATTTTGGTGCGCACTGGTAAATACCGCCCTGGCGATGAGGCCAAAGTCGAATCGCACGGTGGCCGGGTATTCGATGATCTGGATGCGGTGGTGGACTACATCCTCTAACAAGCGGATGGATTGCGGGTAGAATTGCCTGCAACAAATCCAAGCCCGGAAGCTCCCCGCTTCTGCATCCGAATGGAGTGCCCATGCGCGTTCTCTTTCCCGACATCAAGCCCTATGCCAGCCAGCGCTTCGCCGTAGATGACCTGCACACTCTGCACGTCGAGGAATGTGGTGACCCGGAGGGTCTGCCGGTTTTATTCCTGCACGGTGGCCCTGGCGCCGGTTGCGAACCGATGCACCGACGATTCTTCGATCCGCAACGCTACCGCATCGTGCTGTTTGACCAGCGTGGCTGCGGCCAGTCCACCCCTCATGCCGAGTTGCGCGATAACACCACCTGGCATCTGGTGGCGGATATGGAAAAACTGCGTGAGCATCTGAAAATTGACCGGTGGATCGTGTTTGGTGGCTCGTGGGGTTCGACCTTGGCGCTGGCTTATGCGCAGACTCATCCGGATCGGGTGCGCGGCCTCATCCTGCGTGGCATCTTTCTGTGCCGGAATCGGGATCTGGCCTGGTTTTATCAGGAAGGCGCCAGCCGCCTGTTTCCCGATTTGTGGGAACACTTCCTTGCCCCGATTCCGGCGGCGGAGCGAAATGATCTGGTTCAGGCGTATTACCGGCGGTTAACCAGTGTCAATGAACTGGAGCGGTTGCGGGTGGCGAAAGCGTGGTCGGTGTGGGAAGGATCCACCCTGACGCTGGAAAGCAATACCGCACTGGTCGATCATTTTGGCGAAGCCCGTCGGGCGCTGGGACTGGCGCGGATCGAGTGTCATTACTTCGTGAATCACTGCTTCATGGAGCCGGATCAACTGCTGCGCAATGCCAGCCGGCTGCGGGATATTCCCGGTGTCGTCGTCCACGGGCGCTACGATGTGATCTGTCCGCTCGATAATGCCTGGGCCTTGCACCGGGCCTGGCCTGAAGCGGAATTGCGGATCATCGGCGCCGCCGGTCATGCCGCCAGTGAACCGGGAATTGTCGATGCGCTGATCACCGCGACCCAGAGTTTCGCGGATCGGTTGGCATGATCGGATTGTTACAACGGGTCACCGCAGCGTGTGTTGAAGTCGGTGAGGAGCGGGTCGGCGCGATCGACGCAGGTCTGCTGGTGCTGATCGGAGTCGAGCGCGGCGATGGCGCCGCGCAGGCCGACCGGTTGCTGGAACGATTGCTGGGCTACCGAGTGTTCGCCGACGCCGCCGGCAAGATGAATCTGAGTCTGCGCGAGACTGGCGGCGGCCTGTTACTGGTTCCACAATTCACCTTGGCGGCGGATACCGGCAAGGGTATGCGGCCCAGTTTTACTCCGGCCGCGCCGCCCGCCGAGGGTGCGCGCTGGTTTGCGTATTTGCAGGAACAGGCCGGCCAGCGCCATCGCCCGGTGGCAATGGGGCAATTCGGCGCCCACATGCGAGTCAGCCTGAGCAACGACGGCCCAGTCACTTTCTGGCTCAGAGTCGCCCCGGGTTCCGGCGAATGAATTCGCCCCTCGCTTCTGAATCGATCAACGCGGTTCTCATTCGCGCCACTACCAAAAATCCTTATAATCCTTAATCCAGATTCCGCTTCGACTCCAATTTTTCCCACTGCGTTACCAGGACATCCAAGGTCGTGAATAAAAAATCCAGCTACACCCGCGAAGAGTTGCTTGCCTGCGCTCGCGGCGAATTGTTTGGCCCCGGCAACGCTCAATTGCCACTGCCAAACATGCTGATGATGGATCGCATCGTTCATATCGCCGCCGAAGGCGGCCAGTACGGTAAGGGTGAGATTATCGCGGAACTGGACATCCAGCCTGATCTGTGGTTTTTCGGCTGCCATTTCATCGGTGATCCGGTGATGCCGGGTTGCCTGGGACTGGACGCGATGTGGCAACTGGTCGGATTCTTTCTGGGCTGGGCGGGGGGGCTGGGGCGGGGGCGGGCGCTGGGTTGCGGTGAAGTTAAATTCACCGGTCAGGTGCGCCCCGAAGCTCACAAGCTCACTTATCACATTCATATGAAGCGGGTCATCCTGCGTAAACTGGTCATGGGCATCGCTGACGCAACTCTGGAGGTTGATGGCCGGACTATTTATATCGGCAAAGATCTGCGGGTTGGACTGTTCACCTCAACCGATGGCTTTTGAGGGTAGAAAAGATGAGACGGGTGGTGGTAACCGGTATCGGTATCGTGTCCAGCATCGGCAACGACCGCTGGGAAGTGCTGGAATCGTTGCGGCAGGGTCGCAGCGGTCTGGAATTCGCGGAAGACTACAAGGAAATGGGCTTGCGCTCTCATGTGCGTGGGCCGTTGCGAGTCGACCTGGCAGCGCTGATCGACCGCAAAATCCTGCGGTTCATGGGCGAGGCGGCGGCATTCAACTACATCGCCATGCGCGAGGCCATCGCCGACGCCCAGTTGCCGGGGGACATGGTGTCCAGCCCGCGCGCCGGTCTGGTGACCGGTTCCGGCGGCGGCAGTCCGCAGAACCTGGTCGAGGCCGCCGATCTGCTGCGCAGCAAGGGCTTGAAACGGGTCGGGCCGTACATGGTGCCCCGCACCATGACCAGTACCACGACGGCCTGTCTGGCGACGCCGTTCAAGATCAAAGGCGTCAATTACAGCATCAGTTCCGCCTGCGCCACCAGCGCCCATTGCATCGGCCATGGTGCAGAGCTGATTCAGTGGGGCAAGCAGGACATCATGTTCGTGGGCGGCGCTGAGGAACTGCATTGGACCCTGACCCATCTGTTCGACGCCATGGGTGCGCTGTCGACCAAGTACAATGCCGCTCCGCAGACGGCTTCACGCCCCTATGATGCCAACCGCGATGGCTTCGTGATTTCCGGCGGTGGCGGATTGGTGGTGCTGGAAGAGCTGGAACACGCTCAGCGGCGCGGTGCGCGGATTTATGCCGAACTGGTGGGCTACGGGGCGACTTCGGATGGCCATGACATGGTGCAGCCCTCCGGCGAGGGTGCGCTGCGCTGCATGAAGCAGGCGCTGGAAGGGGTGAACGAGCCAGTGGACTACATTAACACCCACGGCACCAGCACTCCCGCTGGGGATATTCGCGAACTGGAAGCGATTCAGGCGGTGTTCGGCGATCATATCCCGCCGATCAGTTCTACCAAGTCGCTGACCGGTCACGCGCTGGGTGCGGCCAGTGTCCATGAAGCGATCTACTCGCTGTTGATGATGGACAACCGCTTTATTACCGCCTCGGCCAACATCGAAACGCTCGATCCGGCGGCGGAAGGTTTGCCCATCGTGCGCCAGCGGGTGGATAACGCCGATCTCAAGGTGGTGATGTCGAACAGCTTCGGTTTTGGCGGCACCAACGCCACGCTGGTGTTCCGGCGCTTCGCGGGTTAGCGACACGGCGGTGCAGCCCGATCACTGCGGAACCGATAGGGCAGGACTTTCGTTTCTATAGCGCTCTTCGATAAATTGCGGCGGCCCTTATGGCATGGGCTTGCCATCTACCGGTTTTCGACCGATGCGGCAGGAACGGGTGTTAGCCCGCTCCTGCCGCCGATTTTCCGTGAGTGACCCACTTCAATGCTGAATCTGTTAAGTGAGGTTCTGTTGGCATAGCCCACACTCACGAAGGCTGGCCTGCTATGCTCTTGCAATCGCCCGCATCGCCCGCATTTAAGGGTTAAATCCCATTAGCCGCGTGAAAAATATGACCGATCACGAAGCCATTGAAGCGGAAGTCGTGCGTGAGGATGACAGCAGCGAGGCGTCTTCCTCCCCCAATAACACAATTGTCGCCGCCTCCGACATCCTGCCCAACACCCTGTATCTGCTGCCGTTGTCCGAACGCCCATTTTTCCCGGCTCAAGCGCTGCCGTTGTTGCTCAGTGAAGAACCGTGGCTACCCACGGTCGAAGTTGCCGCCAGTCGCGAGCAGCGGGTCATTGGCCTGATTCTGGTCAAACCGGACAGTGCGGAAAAAGTCACCGGTCCTGGTGACTTTCATGAGGTAGGCACCGTTGCCCGGATGCACCAGTTGAATCGCAACGAAGGCCGTCTACAGTTCATTGCCCAAGGTCTGAAGCGGTTCCGTATTCTGAGTTGGCTGTCCCACGAATCGCCATATCATGTTCAGGTCGAGTACCTGAGTGAGGATGATGGAGCTGATGTTGAAGAACTGCGCGCCTATTCGCTGGCGGTGATCAACACTCTCAAGGAATTGATCCCGCTTAACCCACTGTATTCCGAGGAACTGAAATTCTTCCTCAACCGCTTCAACACCCACGATCCCTCGCCGCTGGCCGATTTCGCCGCCAGCCTGACCACCGCCAGCAAGGATGAATTGCAGGAGATTCTTGCCACCGCGCCGATCCTGGAGCGGTTGAAAAAGGTGATCGTGCTGATCAAGAAGGAGCTGGAAGTCGCCAAACTCCAGACCCAGATCCGCAAGCAAGTGGATGAGAAGATGAGCGAGCATCAGCGCAAGTTTTTCCTGCGCGAGCAACTCAAGGCGATTCAGCAGGAACTGGGCATCGCCAAGGATGATCGCACTGCTGACGTGGATCGTTTCCGTGAGCGTCTGGACAGCCGGAAGGTGCCTGATGCGGCGTTGAAGCGGATTAACGAGGAGTTGGACAAGTTATCTATTCTGGAAACCGGATCGCCGGAATACGCAGTGACCCGCAACTATCTGGATGCAATGACTGAACTGCCATGGGGTGTGTACTCCACCGATAACCTCGACCTCAAACACGCCCGCCAAATCCTGGATCGCGACCATGACGGGCTGGAAGACGTAAAGGATCGGATCATCGAATTTCTGGCAGTGGGGGCGCTGAAAGGCCAGGTCGGCGGTTCGATCATCCTTTTGGTCGGGCCGCCCGGCGTTGGCAAAACCTCGATTGGCCGCTCGGTAGCCGCCGCGCTGGATCGCAAATTTTACCGGCTCAGTCTGGGCGGAATGCGCGATGAGGCTGAGATCAAGGGGCATCGCCGCACCTACATCGGTGCGCTGCCCGGCAAGTTCATTCAGGCCATCCGCGAAGCGCAGACCGCCAATCCGGTGATCATGCTGGACGAGATCGACAAGATCGGCGCGTCGTTCCGGGGCGATCCGGCCTCGGCGCTGCTGGAAGTACTCGATCCCGAACAGAACAACGAGTTTCTGGATCACTATCTGGACGTGCGGTTTGACCTGTCCAAAGTGTTATTTATCTGTACCGCCAATCAGCTCGACACCATTCCGGGACCGCTGCTCGACCGGATGGAGACCCTTCGGCTGTCCGGTTACATCACCGCCGAGAAGTTGCTAATCGCCCGTAATCATCTCTGGCCGAAGCTGCTGGAACGCAGTGGCATGGAACGCGACCGGATCCAGATCGGTGACGAGGCATTGCGGAACATTATCGAGGGCTATGCACGGGAAGCCGGAGTGCGCAATCTGGAAAAGCAACTGGGCCGGATTGTGCGTAAGAGTGCGGTAGAGATTGTCAATGGCCGTGAGGGGGCGATTGCGGTGGAATCGCCCAATCTGGACGGCTATCTGGGCAAGCCGCCGTTCAAGACCGAAACACCCATGTCCGGCGTCGGGGTCGTCACCGGACTGGCGTGGACTGCAATGGGTGGAGCAACGCTCAATGTCGAAGCCAGCCTGGTTCATACTAAAAATCGCGGCTTCAAACTGACCGGGCGACTGGGCGAGGTGATGCAGGAGTCGGCCAATATCGCCTACAGCTATCTCAGCGCCCATCTGGAAGCGTATCAGGCCGATCCCAAATTTTTCGATGAGGCGTTCGTTCATTTGCACGTCCCGGAAGGCGCGACTCCCAAGGACGGTCCCAGCGCCGGCATTACCATGGCGACCGCGTTGCTGTCCCTGGCTCGTGGTCAGCAGACGAATCGGCCGCTGGCGATGACCGGCGAACTGACTTTAACCGGGCAAGTGCTGCCGGTGGGCGGCATCCGTGAGAAGCTCATCGCCGCCCGCCGGGTGGGTATCCACGAGATCATTTTGCCGGAAGGCTGTCGCGGCGATGCTGAGGAGTTGCCGGACCATATCAAGGAAGGCGTAACCCTGCATTTCGTCGAGCGGTTTCCGCAAGTGGTGAATTTGGCGTTCGCGCCGTGTACTCCCTCGCCCAGTGGGAGAAGGTTGGGGTGAGGACCGTAGCATTGAACGCCCGCCCTCAGCCTCAGCCCCTCTCGCAGCGGGCGAGGGGCGTTTTCTGCCTGCTGGTCTTGCTACAACTCCCTTTGGTCGCCTGGGCTGCCTGTGATGATCCGCCCGCCCGGCGGGTCAACTGGCTGCGCTGCGACAAGCAGGGTGCTGATCTGCAAGGAGCCGATTTGCGCGAGGCGATCCTGGAACAGGTCAATTTGAGCAACGCCAAACTGGCTGGTGCCCGGCTCAGCGGAGCGGATTTGGGCGGTGCAATGTTGAGTCACGCCGATTTTTCCGGCGCGGCGCTGGCGGGGGCGCGGCTGGTATCGGCGAATCTGGATCACGCGGTGTTCGCCGGCGCCAATCTCAGCGGCGCACGGCTGGATCGGGCGGTATTGACCCAAGCCAATCTGAGCGGCGCCGACCTGAGTGGGGCCAGGCTGTATCAGGCTAACCTCGGCGGCGCCAACCTGAGCGGCGCGAACCTGAGCAAAGCCCATCTGGCGCAAGCGGATTTAACCAATGCCCAGTTGCCAAACGCCAATTTAAGCGGCGCGGCGCTCAGCCGGGCGGTGTTGGAGAATGCGGTATTGACCGGCGCCAATTTGCACGGCGCCAAACTGGATGGAGCTAATCTGCTGGGGGTGGATTTCACCGGCGCCGACTTGTCGGAAGCGGCGCTCGCTGAGGCCCGGATTGATAACGCCCGTTTTACGGACGCCAAACTGGACAGCGCCATCTGGGTAGGCCGCAAACGCTGTTCGCCGGGTTCGGTGGGGGAATGCCGCTAGGGTTGCCACGGCGCGATTGCGGTACGATTCATGCTCCCGGTAATAAATCATGAATCCATCCGATCCCGCCGTGTTCAAGCGGCTCATCGCCAAATAGCGCCAGAGGTTGCACAAAACGGAGAAAATTCATGACATCCATCACCACCGAACTGGCTGGACTATTGAGCAAGGTCCGGCGTCCCGGCGATTTTTACGCGACCGGATCGACCGAGATCTTTGCGCCGTTCCTGGAAGTGGCAGGGGTCGGCCCTATCGCTCTGCCGCTGCTGCCGGTTCAGGCCGAACAACTCATCGCCGTCGCCGAACAGGCCCCCTATGGCCGGGGTGAGGAAACCCTGGTCGATACCAGCGTGCGGCGGACCTGGCAGATCGACGCCGCCAAGGTCCACATCGGGGGGCGAAACTGGCCGCGCACCCTGGAGGTCATCGTCAAGCGAGCCGCCGAGGGTCTGGGAGTCATCAAGCCGGTAGTGGCGGAACTGTACAAGCTGCTGGTATACGACGCAGGTAGCTTCTTCGTGAGCCATCGCGACACCGAGAAAGCGCCCGGCATGTTCGCCACCCTCATCATCGTGTTGCCCTCCCTGTACACCGGCGGCGAACTGCGGGTGCGCCACCGCGACCGGGAAGTCCAACTCGACCTGTACAGCCTGGAACCATCCGAGGTGGCCTTCGCTGCGTTTTATGCCGACTGCGTGCACGAGGTGCTGCCCATCACGTCGGGCTGCCGGTTGACGCTGGTCTACAACCTCCTGCTGCACCCCGGCAAGGGCCGGTTGCCCGAACCGCCCAGTTACGAGACCGAACAGGCCGCCCTGGCAGACCTGTTGCAACAATGGGTCGCCGACAAGAAATCGCCCGACGACGACTCGCCCGAAAAGCTGATCTACCCCCTGGAACATGCCTATACCCCGGTGGCGCTCGCCTTCGACGCCCTGAAGGGAGCGGACGCCGCCGCAGCGTCCGTATTGGTTCCGGCGGCGGAGCAGGCCGACTGCGATCTTCATCTGGCGCTGGCTTCCATCGAGGAGAGCGGCGGTGCCGAATACACCGGCGACTATTACGGTTCGCGCCGCCGCTGGGGGCGATCCGATGCGGATGAAGATGAGGAGGATGAAGGATTCGAGGTGGGTGATATCTGCGACCGGAGCGCGACGCTGGCCGAATGGCGGCGACCGGACGGCAGCCAGTCGGATTTGGGGGTCTTTCCGTTCGAGGAAGACGAACTCTGTCCGCCCGGCGCCTTTGATAACCTGAAACCCGACGAGCAGCATTTCCACGAGGCCACCGGCAACGAAGGCGCGTCCTTCGACCGCATCTACCGCCGGGCGGGTCTGGTGCTGTGGCCGCGCGGGCGGCGGCTCGCGGTGCTTAACCAGGCGGGTTTGCCTGCCACCCTGCCCTATCTGGGTGAACTGGTCCGGCGCTGGGCCGAGGGCGGCGCAGGCTCCGAATCGCCCTTGTGGTGGGAGGCGCACCAACTGGCTGGGCACATGCTGCGCACCTGGCCGAGGGAAGGCGGGCGCCACTGGCGAACCGACACTCAGAGTTCAGAGGCCAAAGTACTGGCGCTCCTGAACCAGTTGCGGGATACCGCGCGTATCGACGTCTTTCTGGCCGATCTCTCCGCTGCTGGCGAATACAGCCTGGGTGACAACGCGGCCCTGGTCGAAGCCCTCGGCCTGTTGCCGCCGCCGCGAGCCGCCGAACTGATCGAACGCATCATCGCCCGGAATGCCGCGCCAGCCCTCGGTGCCTGCGGCGATCTGCTGGCCCGCTGCGCCGC
>NZ_CBTK010000191.1 GCF_000531125.1 Candidatus Contendobacter odensis Run_B_J11
GATGGCCGCTTGAAAGAGGTCGCCTGCTGTTATCAAAAAACCCGTTATTGCAACGGGTTTTTGATGATGGGTCCTTACCCGCTACCGCCACTGGGGCATTCCCTCCTGCCCCAGCACCCTCATTAGCACTGCGCCCATGCTGGCTTCTGCGCCATCGAACAGGCGATCCACCCACCGGGTGCGCTTGGTGTAATCCAGCAGGTTCTTCTCACCAATGATCTCCTCGGCCACATAACGGGTGCTGCCCAGCGCATCCACCAGTCCTAGCCCGACGCCCTGTTCGCCGGTCCACATCAGGCCACTGAACAGATCCGGATTCTCTTTCAGTCGCTCGCCCCGTCCCTGCTTGACCGCAGTAATAAATTGCTGGTGAATTGCGTCCAGCATTCCTTGCAAATGTTGAACTTCTGCGGGATTGACCGGCTTGAACGGATCGAGGAAATCCTTGTTGTTCCCTGCGGTATAGGCTCGCCGCTCAATGCCCAGCTTGGCAATCGCGTCGGTGAAGCCGAAACTGTCCAGCCGTACTCCAATAGAGCCGACGATACTGGCTTTATTAGCGTAGATGTTCTGTGCTGCTGCCGCAATGTAATAGCCGCCCGAAGCACAGACATCGCTGGTCACCGCATGAATGGGCATTTTGGGATACTGCTGGCGCAGGCGCTGAATCTCGTCGTAAATCTCGCCGGCCTGAACCGGACTGCCGCCGGGACTGTTAATTTCCATGATCACCCCGACCGTTTTTTCATCCTTGAACGCCTTGCGCAGCGCCTCGATCACGTTTTTGGCACTGGCCTCGGTGCTGCTGGCAATCAACCCTTCAACTCGAACCAGCGCCGTATGCCGCTTGGTGCTGGCGGTAGTAGTGCCAAGGCTGTCCGGCCAAACCAGTACCAGTAATGTCACCAGATAGGTGAAAAACAGCAGCTTGAAGAAGATTCCCCAGCGCCGAGCCCGTCTCTGCTCGGTCACGGCCGCCAGCGCCAGCTTACCCAGCACATCCCGCGCCCAACGCTCATCGTCGGGCAACTTTGGGTTCAGATTTGTGTTTGCTTCAGTCATCGTCTTTATTCTCGCTCAATCCCGGCGGTGACCCGCCGGTTGAAGATGATCCAACACTGCTCTCAATTCGGCATCCAGTGGCGCGCTGACTGCAATATCTCGCCCACCCAGCGGCAAATTCAGACTGTGGGCGTGCAGGAACAGCCGGCGCAGACCGTATTGATCCGCCATCATCCGGTTAAACCCGGCATCGCCATATTTATCATCACCGGCCAGCGGATGATCAAGATGGGCGGCGTGGACCCGAATCTGATGGGTGCGACCGGTGGCAATCCGCACTTCCAGCAGCGAGGCGGGTTTGAACAGACTGACCGGATTGAAACGGGTCTGAGCCGGTTTGCCATCATCCATGACTTCCACCATCCGCTCACCGCCGCGCAACAGGTTACGGCGCAAAGGCAGGTTCACCTCACGTGGCCCGTGGTTCCAGTAGTCGCGCACCAGCGCCAGATAGCGTTTTTCCACTTGCCCAATACGGAAGGCGTCCTGAATCAGCCGCAACACTACCGCCGTCTTCGCCAGCGCCAGACAGCCGCTGGTGTCCCGGTCCAGCCGGTGCGCCAGTTCCAGAAACGGCTCATTCGGGCGCAGCGCCCGCAGTGCTTCGATTACGCCGTAGTCAACACCGCTGCCCTTATGCACCGCCAGCCCGGCAGGCTTATTGAGAATAAGCAGCTCGCGATCCTCATACAGCACGGCCGCCCGCAATTGTTCCGCCAGTCCCGGCGAGGGTCGCAACGGTTGCTCTTGCCGCTCGTTCAGCCGTACCGGTGGAATGCGCAGCACATCACCGGTCTGCAACCGGCGATCCGGCTGAACCCGCCCCCCATTCAGCCGCACCTCGCCTTTACGCACAATGCGATAAATCAGGCTTTTGGGCGCACCCTTGAGTTCACGCAGCAGAAAATTGTCAAGGCGTTGGCCGGCGTAATTGGAAGCAATTTCCAGATGACGCACCCCGCCGGAAGCAATGGAATCGGGCATTGTTTGAAGCATGTCCGTCAGGCTGTTATAGTTGTGAGCGTTGTCGCCGATTGGCCCAAGAGGCTGGCGAAACTGGATAAATACACCATATCGGTTTTCGTACCCGCACGCCAGCGAATCGGCGGGCGGGGTTGTTTCAACGGGTTTGTCCGCTGCTCGACCCCTACCTTTCCTGAGCAGCTCTTGACCGCGCTCCCAGCCGACTGGTCACGCTTTCCGTGGCGTATTTTGGGTTTGCCTGACGTTCTGGATATCCATCCTCCGGGCTATTCCTCTTCCCGGTGACGCCCCGGCGACAACCACCGCGTCACCGTCGGTGATGGTTGAGCGCAGGGAACTTCATTATTGTGAAACGCATGCTGATTAACGCCACTCAGCAGGAGGAGTTGCGTGTGGCCCTCGTAGAGGGTCAGAGACTCTACGATCTCGATATCGAAACTCCATCGCGGGAGCAGAAAAAATCCAATATTTACAAAGGCCGCATTACCCGGATCGAACCGGGACTGGAAGCGGCGTTTGTGGAATATGGCGCCGACCGACATGGTTTCCTGCCGTTCAAGGAAATTAACCGCAGCTACTTTGATCCTCATGCCGCTGAGGGCGGTCGTCCCAGCATCCGCGAGGCGATCCGCGAAGGCCAGGAAATCATGGTGCAGGTGGAAAAAGAGGAGCGCGGCAACAAAGGCGCGGCGCTCACCACCTTTATCAGCCTGGCCGGTCGCTATCTGGTACTGATGCCGAATAATCCGCGGGCGGGCGGGGTCTCCCGGCGGATCGAAGGCGATGATCGCCAGGAAATCCGCGAAGTCATGAGCAGCCTCGATATTCCCGATGGCATGGGTCTGATCGTGCGCACCGCCGGGGTAGGCCGCTCGCAGGAGGAATTGCAGTGGGACATGGACTACCTGCTACATCTGTGGAAAGCCATTGAGACCGCCGCACCCCAGAAAAAAGCGCCATTCCTGATCTATCAGGAAAGCAACATCATCATCCGCGCCTTGCGGGATTATCTGCGCGCCGACATCGGTGAAATCCTGGTGGACAACCCCGCCGTTCACCGCCAGGCGCAGGATTTCATGCAGCAGGTGATGCCGCATAACCTGAACAAGCTCAAGCTGTATCAGGACAATGTCCCGCTGTTTACCCGTTTCCAGATCGAATCCCAGATCGAAACCGCCTATCAGCGTGAAGTCAGCCTGCCGTCCGGCGGTGGCATCGTCATTGACTACACTGAGGCGCTGGTTTCGGTTGACATCAATTCGGCCCGCTCCACCAAAGGTAGCGACATCGAGGAAACAGCGCTCACTACGAACCTGGAAGCCGCCGATGAGGTGGCTCGGCAGTTGCGGCTACGTGACCTGGGCGGGCTGGTGGTCATTGACTTCATCGACATGAACGCCGCCCGCAATCAGCGCGAAGTCGAAACCCGGTTGCGCGAGGCGCTGAAAATGGATCGGGCACGGGTCCAGGTGGGACGCATCTCCCGCTTCGGCCTGCTGGAAATGTCGCGGCAACGGCTCAGCCCGTCGCTGGACGAAGCCAGCCACATCATCTGCCCGCGCTGCAACGGGCAGGGCACCATCCGCAACATTGACTCACTGGCATTGAGCGTGTTGCGGCTGATTCAGGAAGAGGCGATGAAGGACAAGACCGGGCGGGTCGTGGTGCAGTTGCCGGTCAAGGTCGCCACCTTTTTGCTCAACGAGAAGCGCGAAGCGATCCGCGCTATCGAACAGCGCCATCGGGTCGGCGTTCTGCTGATTCCGAACGAATCGCTGGATACACCGCACTTCAAGCTGAGCCGGCTACGTGTGGACGAGATGTCGGAAGATCAGTTGCGTTCCTACACCCTGGCTGAGGACTACGAGGAACAGATTGAGGTTAAAACCAGCACAGTGCGGGGTACCGACGAAGAGCCAGTGGTCAAAAGCGTCTCCCCGTCCAGTCCGGCACCTACTCCGCCAACGCCAACTCTCAGGCCCGAAGTCAATCCCGGCTTTTTCGGCTGGCTATGGGGCAATCTGTTCGGGCAACCGCCACCGCCGCAACAGCCCAAGGACGAGCGACCCGCTCAAACCGGAACGCGACCGGCCAAACCCGATCGGCATCGTCGCGACCGGCCTGGGCGGCGACCTGATTCGGAACCGGCAGCAGAACCGACCGCTAAAATCGTCGCTGTGACGCTTATTCCGCCAGTCAAAGACTCTGAGCCTGAACCTAAGCCTAAACCGGTGATTGAACCGGTCATCGCTCCAGTTGAAGAGACTGTGGGAGTCGTTGTCGCTGCCGAGACCGAAGATGAAAGCGCCGATCTCCGGCCAGGTTCCGCAGAGAGATCGGAAGAGCGTCGTGTAGGGAAAGAGTGTAGATCTCG
>NZ_CBTK010000192.1 GCF_000531125.1 Candidatus Contendobacter odensis Run_B_J11
AGCGAGTCGCCGCCGCGAGTTGTTTTTGATACATGGACCCGGTTGGAGTCCTCGTTCCCAAGACGGCGGCTCCTTTTCCCAAAGGGGCTTTAGCCTTCATGGCATAAACGATTTATGAGCGCGATATGAGCGACCGCTCATAAGTACTATTATTGATATGAGCGCGCTCATAACTGGTTTATTTTCCAGATGTAATACGTTCCCTTTTCTCTTCAGCATTCTGAAATTACTTGTCTTTTTCTAACAAACCGATAAGGGGCATGATGATGGTTGCCAACCGCCCAGTACGCGCCATTCTCAGCGCGATTCTATTCTTGTTCGCAAGCTCTTTTTTTATGAGCGTTCCCGCTTCGGCGGCGGTCCGCTATGACCGCCATTGTTACTGGTCTCACTTTCATCGCCACTGTTATTACCATCGTCATTATTACCATCGCCACCATCACCGCCACCATTCTTATTGTTACTATCATCGCTGCTATTATCGGCACTATCAGCATGGCTGGAATAACCGGTAGTACCGTTCATGGGTAAAAACCTTCCCTCTGAACACCCCGGAGTAGCGAAGCCGCAAAGCCAAGGACGGCGATCTGGTCACGCCCAAAACTTTGGGCGTGACCAGTTGCGACCCCGCCAAGACGGCGGATCGTTTCCCCCGCTACCTCTTAACGTCTTATCAGCGAAACGCTCCCCACCCCTACCGGAAGTCCCCTTGTATGGGACAGATTGTGGCCTTAAACCGCTTGCTCAAGCAGCCGCAGCTTGAAGGGTTGATCGCTTCGCTAGCCCGAAGCTTCCGAGCGCTTACCGAGTGAACCGCCCCGGGAATTCCGGAGACTTTTTGGTTTGAGTCACACCACCCGGGCGGACTCTTCGAGTTGTCGATAATACGCCGCTTCAGCTTCTGCGGGCGGCACGTTCCCAATCGGCTCGAGCCATCGGCGATGGTTGTACCCGTCCACCCACTCTAGTACTTCACCCGCTCTGAATTGATGGGTAGAGGCGTTTGAGCTTGATACGGGCATTGAGGGTGGTGAAGCGCCAATTCACCGGCCGGGGGTTGGCGTTACGGGCCTGTTCCCAGGCGGCGACCTCGCGGGTCAGGGTGTCGGCGTCGGGGATGCGGCGATCCAGGCATTGCCGGCTCAAGACGCTCAGTTCGATCTCGGCCCTGTTCAGCCCACTGCCGTGCTTAGGGGTGTGATGGATCTCCAGCCGGTCGATCAGCGACCGGGCCACTGCCGGCTCGAAGGCCTGATAGAGGGCAGCGGGCTTGTGGGTGTTGAGGTTATCGAGCACTAGGACCACTTTCTCGGCGCGGGGATAGCGGACCTCCAGCAGGTCCTTGACCTCCTCGGCGA
>NZ_CBTK010000193.1 GCF_000531125.1 Candidatus Contendobacter odensis Run_B_J11
CATACCGCCATGTCGCGCCGCCAAACCCTCATCAATCATCGGAAAAGTCGAACATCGCGTAAGCAATGGTATTAGTGTCTCATAAACAAGATTTTCGGGGGGCTGGATCGAACAGATCGAAACTGCGTTGGCGGCGCTCGGCAAGCGGCTGGTGGTGGAAGTGCGCGAGGCAGCCTGAACCTGTTGCCTGCAACAAGCGCATAGACCCTAATACCCGCCCTGAGTTATAGTTTTACCGCACCGTAGAAACGGCGAAAGTTCATACCGGTGGAGTTCGCGCATAATCCAGCGCCCCCCCGAAAACTGCGGATTTTGGCAAAATAACAGATCACCGCCCGGCTCCAGCGAATACGAAACCCGTGCGTACCTTTTGCGTTGCCAACCCATCCCTCTCTAATGATAAATCCACAACAGGAGACTGCGTATGAGTACGGTAGATGACGTCGATCTCGGCAGACGCCGCTTTTTAACCGCCACGGCGACCGTGGTCGGCGGCGTTGGCGTGGCGTTCGTCGCCGTTCCTTTTTTGAAATCCTGGTCGCCCAGCCAGCGTGCCCAGGCCGCTGGCGCCCCAGTGGAAGCGGATATCAGCAAGCTGGAAGAAGGCGCGCTGATGACGGTCGAATGGCGCGGTAAACCGGTCTGGCTGCTGAAACGCACCCAGAAAATGCTGGATGAGCTGCCCGGACTCAAGGATCAGTTGCGCGATCCCAGCTCCGAGGAAGCCAGCCAGCAACCCAAGTACGCCCAGAACGCCACTCGTTCTATCAAACCCGAGGTCCTGGTGCTGGTGGGCATCTGCACTCACTTGGGTTGCTCGCCCACTTTCCGGCCTGACGTGGCGCCAGCCGATCTTGGGCCAAGCTGGAAGGGTGGTTTTTTCTGTCCCTGCCACGGTTCCCGCTTCGACCTGGCCGGGCGGGTCTATAAGGGCGTCCCCGCGCCGACGAACCTGGAGGTTCCCCCCTACCGGTACCTGAGCAACTCTCAGGTATTGATTGGCGTTAATCCGGAGACTGCATAATGGCGAACACACAAGGCACAACCGGCCTACTCGGCTGGGTTGACGAGCGCTTTCCGCTCACCAAGATGATTCGTGAGCATCTAACTGAGTACTACGCGCCCAAGAACTTCAACTTCTGGTATTTCTTCGGCTCACTGGCATTGCTGGTGCTGGTCAACCAGATTTTGACCGGCATTTGGCTGACCATGAGCTACAAACCGTCCGCTACCGACGCCTTCGCCTCGGTTGAGTACATCATGCGCGACGTGGACTGGGGCTGGCTGATCCGCTACATGCACTCGACCGGCGCATCGGCCTTCTTCATTGTGGTCTACCTGCACATGTTCCGCGCCCTGATCTACGGCTCTTACAAGAAGCCGCGTGAATTGATCTGGATTTTCGGCGTCGTGATCTTCCTGGCGTTGATGGCCGAAGCCTTTATGGGCTACCTGCTGCCCTGGGGCCAGATGTCGTACTGGGGTGCCCAGGTGATCATCTCGCTGTTTAGCGCCATTCCCGGCATCGGCCCGGATTTGTCGCTGTGGATTCGCGGTGATTATGTGATCTCCGATGCCACGCTGAATCGCTTCTTCTCGCTGCATGTGATCGCGGTGCCGTTGGTACTGGTTGGGCTGGTGGTCGCCCATATCCTTGCTCTGCACGAAGTGGGATCCAACAATCCCGATGGCGTCGAAATCAAGAAGGTGAAGGGTGCTGACGGCAAGCCTCTGGATGGCATTCCCTTTCACCCCTACTACACCGTCAAGGATCTGGTCGGGGTGGTGGTGTTCCTGATCTTCTTTTCCGTCGTGATCTTCTTCATGCCAGAGATGGGCGGCTACTTCCTCGAACATCCGAATTTCGATCCGGCGGACTCGATGAAGACCCCGCTGCACATCGCGCCAGTGTGGTACTTCACCCCGTTCTACGCCATGTTGCGGGCAGTACCCGACAAGTTGGGCGGCGTCATTACCATGATCGGCGCCATTGTCATTTTGTTCTTCCTGCCGTGGCTGGATCGTAGCCCGGTCAAATCCATCCGCTATCGGGGTTTCCCGTTCAAGCTGTTGCTGGCCGCATTCGTGGTGTCCTTCCTGATCCTGGGTTATCTGGGAGCACTGCCGACGACTCCAGGCCGCACCGATCTAGCCCGAATTAGTACCGTGATCTACTTCGCGTTCTTCTTCCTGCTGCCATTTTTACCGCTGATCGAAAAGACCAAGCCCGTACCGGAAAGGGTGACTTAACAATGAAAAAAATCCTCATTGCATTCGCACTTCTGGCTCTGCCAGGGCTGACTCTTGCGTCCGGCGGAGAAGGTTTTCCGTTGGAGAAAGCCCCGATTGACTTGCACAACAAGGCGTCGCTACAGAAAGGTGCCAAGCTGTTTGTCAATTACTGCATGGGCTGCCATTCGCTGGAGCATCAGCGCTATAACCGCATGGGCCGTGACATCGGTTTGACCGATGAACAGGTCAAGAACAACCTGATTTTTACCGGTGCCAAGATCGGCGAAACGATGAAGAACGCCATGCCCAAGGCAGATGCCAAACGCTGGTTTGGTGTGGCTCCGCCAGACCTGAGCGTTATTTCCCGATCACGCGGGGTAGATTATCTCTACACCTATCTGCTGACCTTTTATCAGGATTCCACTCGACCCTATGGGGTGAACAATGCGGCGTTTCCCAACTCCGGGATGCCGCATGTGCTGTGGGAATTGCAGGGGATGCAGAAGCCGGTTTATGAGACCCACAAAGATCATGACGGTAATGAAACCAAAATCCTCAAGGAGTTTGAGCTGGTACAACCCGGTTCCATGAGTCCGCCGCAATACAAGGAAGCAGTGACCGACTTGGTGAACTTTTTGGCTTACGTGGGCGAACCCATCCAATTGGAACGCCAGCGAGTCGGCATCTGGGTGATCCTGTTCCTGGGTCTAGCCTTCGTGGTGTTCTATCTGCTCAAGAAAGAATACTGGAAGGACGTGCATTGATGCTGCTTCCGGCGGAGGGTTAACCCCGCTCCGCCGGAAATTCCATTGCCTCCCGATTTCATATCACCTCTTTGCCATGACCTCAACCCGTCCTTATCTGATCCGTGCCCTCTACGAGTGGATTGAAGACAACGGCCTGACACCGCACATTCTGGTCGACGCAGAATCGCCGGGCGTTGAAGTTCCCAAGCAACATGTCCACGAAGGGCGGATTGTTCTCAACGTCAATTCAAATGCGGTGCGTGACCTGCGGCTAGGCAACGACTGGATCGAGTTCAGCGCCCGCTTCGGCGGCATAGCCCGCGCCCTCCAGATTCCTGTAACCGCTGTTTTAGCCATTTACGCCCGCGAAAATGGTCAGGGCATGGCTTTCGGCGAGGAGGAGAAAGGCGACGATGAAACCACACCGCCTACCGCTCCCCCACCGGACAAGCCCGCCGCCCGCGCCCGCAAACCGGTGCTGAAGATTGTGAAATAGCCAAGGTTAGCGGATGTATTCAAACAGCGTCACCACTTGGCTCACTCCACTGACCTGGCTAGCGACATTGGCCACTGCATCGGCCTCACTGGGCCGCACCAGCCCGATCAGATAAACCACCCCGCGTTCCGTCACTACCTTGACCCGGGTCGGATCAAAATCCGGGATGTTAATCTGAAAAAAGGCCGTCTTGACCTTGGTCGTCAGTAACAAATCATTGCTGCGACTGGACAGCGTACTCGGTGGGCCAATAACCAGTTCGTTGTAGACTTCCCGAACCGGTGGATCGATACCACGGGCGAGGGTTTCAGCCTGCCGTCGCGCTAACTCCGAAACCACTTCGCCACTCAACAATACGGCACCGTTATAACTGGTGGCGTTGATGTGATTACCGGGCGGCAACTGCTGGTTGAATACATCGTAAAGTTTTAATTCAATCGTCTGATCGTCCACGACCGTGCCGGTCGTGCGCCGGTCGTGCGCCATACCGACGCCGACGGCTGCGCCGCCAACCAGCAGCCCGGCACAGCCGCTCAGGAACAAAACCAGTAACGCACCTGCAGGTGTCTTCCACATCCAAGCTTGTTTCATGCCTGCTCCCTGGCGCCATATAGCCGCCAGTCCACTAAATCGCAAAGGCAATGAATAACCAGGATATGGGTTTCCTGAACCCGCGCTGTCGCCATTGCCTCTACCCGGATTTCGATATCTTCGTCGCCAAGTTGCTCGGCCATGCAACCGCCATCGCGGCCAGTGAGCGCTACCGTGGACAATCCCAGTTCATGGGCGGCGGTAATGGCGGTCAGGACATTCGGTGAATTGCCGCTGGTCGAAATGGCCAAGAGTACGTCACCCGCCTTGCCCAGCGCCCGTACCTGGCGGGCGAAAATCTGCTCGAAGGCATCATCATTAGCAATAGAAGTCAGCGCCGAACTATCCGTGGTTAGCGCGATAGCAGCCAGCCCCGGTCGCTCGATCTCAAAGCGGTTCACCAGTTCAGCGGCGAAATGCTGAGCGTCAGCGGCCGACCCGCCGTTGCCGCAGACCAGAATTTTGTTGCCTTGGCGCAGCCGATCCGCCAAATGATCGGCGGCTTGAACAATGCGTACACCCATGGAGTCCAGGGTGAGCCGTTTAGCTTCGAGGCTGGCGGTAAAGTGTGATTTGACGCGATTGAGCGGTTCCATAACAGGGTTCAGCAAAGTGCGGATCGAGGTAAAAAGCTTACCGCATTCCGTGAATATAGTACGAAAAAACCCCTCCCCCATAATGGGCGAGAGGTCAGGATTGGGTTCTAAAGCCGACCACGCGGCTCAACTTATACAACTTCTTAGCCTTCAATGGCGATCTTGCGTGGTTGCGCGCCCTCGCGCTTCGGCACGAACACTTCCAGCACACCATCCCTGCATTTGGCGCTCACTTTTTCGGCGTCCACCGCATCCGGCAACGAGAACCGGCGCAAAAAGGCGCCTCGCACCCGCTCAATCCGCCGGTACTGCTCGGTCTCTTCCTTCTGCTCAGCGGCGCGCTGGCCTTTCAGAGTCAGCACCCCATTCTCCAGGGTGATCTCAATATCCTTGATCTCGACGCCCGGCAGATCGGCGTGGATAATAAACTGGTTAGGCTCTTCCTTGATGTCCACCGCCGGCGCCCAATCCACCAGCATGTGACCCGCTTCCTCATCTCCGAATCGGCTGGTGTCAATCAGCCGGTTAACTTCCCGCTGCAATTGATTCAGCAGGTTAAAAGGTTCATAACGCATCAGGTTCATAATCACACCTCTTCGAATTTCAGGTTTCGGCGATCCGATGAACACCCCCTCAGGGGCTTACCGTATAGATGGTGACGAACCGGCGAATTTCAAGGGCATCGGTTCAGTCATTTTGCGCTAAGCTATTCATCATCTTGACCTTCCCTTTCCACTCCGGAATCTTGCGATGGCTGCCCCCTCTATCGTTGTCTGCCACGCACCCCCCGATACCGCGTTCGCCCGGGATCTGGCGCTGGCTCTGGAAACCTGCCGCCTGCGCGTCTGGCGCGATATCCATGAGTTGCGCGGTGGCGACCGGATCGTGCCTGAAGTACGCTGGGCCATTGAAAAAGCCCGCCAGGTCATTGTAGTTATCGGTCTCAACACCGGCGACCCGGCTGGGTTGCGCCGGGAAATCGAACTCGCGCAGGAAGTGGAGCGAGGGAGGATGGATGCCTATCGGGTGATCCCGCTCCTGCTGCCAGGCACTGATCACAGCGTACTCTCCCGTTGGTTTTCTCCTCCGCCGCGCACCACTCCAATCCAGTTAACCGCTGATGGACTCGGCGCGGCGCTGCCCACATTGTTGGCCATCTTGGGTGAACCACTGCCCAGTGATGCCGCCACTGACCGTAGTCCCTCGCCACTGACAGAGTTGACACTGACCTTCAGCCCAGCCGATTCGCCGAATGCAGGTGCTTGGCAGCTTGTCGCCTGTCTGCATCTTCACCCCGAGTCACCGATGACGGTCAGCGCCAGCGCTATTCTGGGTTCACTCCCCCCCCCACCCGACGCAGCGATCTTACGCTGGTATTGGCACAGCTACCCTTGTTGGCCTACTGACACGGTTCGAAAGTTCGCCCGTCACGCTGATGCGCGGTTAGTGGATTGGGGCTGCGCGTTGTATCAAGCGACGCTGGCCACGCCGAATTTGCGGGAACTGATCACGGCTTGGCGCGATGTTCCAGATCCACGTGAACGCCGGTTGGTGATACAAGCGGATGCAACATCTCCCACCACCATGACCGCACTCGACCTACCGTGGGAACTGCTGCACGATGGATCCGACTTCCTGCTTCAAGCTAAACAGCCGGTTCAGTTCCTGCGCCGGCTCGCCGGGGGTAGCGATTTTTTTGCGCCCGCACCGACGCCCCTTCGAGTGCTGGTGGTCAGCCCGCGCCCGGATACCGAACCCACTGGTCATCCCGATCATCGGCGCAGCGCATTACCCCTGCTGGAAGCACTGGACGGCTTGAGCGCTCTGGTTGAGCCGACGGTATTGAGATCACCGACTCAGGCAGCCCTGGAAAAACAGTTGAACGATGCTTGGGCCGCCGGGCGGTTGTTCACCATCCTGCATTTGGATTGCTACCTGCGCGAGGGACCTGATCACGGCGACATCCTGCTCGGGTTCGAGGCCGGTCATAATGTGGATACGCCACTGTGCCGCAACGCCGATTTTATCGCTGCTCCGGTATTGGCAGCTCTACTTTGCACCTACCGGATTCGCTTGGTCGCCCTGGTACGTCCCCCGGATTCGTCTGGTTCCATCCTGATGGCCAGATTGGCAAAGCTGCTGCTAGCCGTGGGTGCCGCAGCAGTGATAACTGTGCATCCCGATGCGCCACACGAAACATTACGTCGGTTCTGGTCTGCATTTTACGAGGAATCATTGCGAGGTGCCCGAATCAGCCAGGCGTTATTTGCCGGCCAGCGCCGCTTGGCCAGCGACAGCTATCGCGCTCCTGGCCTTGGCGGTATCGGGATTCACTTACACGACTGGTCGGTCTGCGCCCTGTATCTGGGACAGAGTGATCCCCGGCTTGTCCTGCGTCCCCCTCTAGATCTATGGCGCTGGTTGATCAGTGCGCCACTGCCCTTTTCGCTGGGCCTGCTGCCCTCTCCACCCCCGATCGGCTATATCGGACGGGGGCGCGAGTTGCTGGTTATGGAGCGGCTGCTCGAAAACCAAGCGCCTCTTTTCCTGCGTGGACCCGGTGGAATCGGTAAAACCGCTGTCGCAGCGGCCTTAGCGAACTGGCTGGCGCACTGCGGTCGCTACCGCCAGATTGCTTACGTCAGCGACGGTAATGCCAGAGATCCGCGGGCGTTGTTGGAAACGCTGGGCCGGCAACTGCTCTCCACCGGTAAGCATTGGTCGGTCGATCAGTACCCGACTTGGTGGCAGGCGCTGGATCATGTCCGACAAACACTGCGCCCGCAACCGATCCTGATCGTACTCGACCAACTGGAACGCTGGCCTTCGGAGCAGGATGAAGTTTTTGATCAGTTCTGGAAAGCATTGCTGTATGAATGGCCGGAGCTGCAACTACTAGGGCTGGGCCGGGCAGGCCCCCCTCCCTTCGCCCAGCCTTGGATGGAGATGGCGCTGGGACCTATGGAGGATACCGACGCCATTTTGCTGATCGGTCGTACCTTGGCTGTCGCTGGGGAAGCACCGCCCACTGCTGATAGCGGCAGCGGTTTCTCACAATTGTGCGAGTTGGTGACCTTGGCCGGCGGCCATCCCGGTGCTCTGCTGCGCGTAGCGCATGAAATCGGCGTCAGGGGGGTTAGCGTGACCCAAACATTGTTGCATTCCCTTCGCGCGGGATTGCGTCGACAGGGCGATGACCCCAAATGGCCGCTGTATTTGAGCTTGGAGCTGGTTCTGCGTCAGTTGCCGCCCGATGATCGGGAGCGGCTGGCCGTTCTGGCATTCTTTAAGGGGGGTGCTAACCGGATTGCTTTAGGTCATGCCCTGACCCTCGACACGTTATCCATCGGCGCATTCTGTGAACGTCTCATCGCGCTGGGTCTGGCCGAGGATCAGGGTTACGGCCATCTGCGCTTTGACCCTGCTCTAATTCATTACTTGGGTAGCCAGTTGGATCTGAACTCGCGGGCAGTCTGGCGAGAACGCTGGCGGACAGGTATGGAACAACTATTGGCGGTTCTCTACCCCCAATCCTTTAAGGACAGCACCCGCGCCCATCGGCTATTACGACTGGAACTGCCCAACCTGCTGGCTCTGCTGCGTGATACTCCACGCCATGTCGATCCAGAACGGATTGCCCGACTGGCAAACCAGTTGGAACAGCTACTGGCCGGTCTCGGCACCTCCGCAGCATTAACCGAGGTGGTCGCCGCTCGTGAGCGGGCCAGTCGGGCGTTACCCGACTGGAGCCGAATCCGGTTTGAAACCGAGCGACTGCGCATCGAACGGCTGCGTGATGAGGGGGCGCTGGAAGATGCCCTGTGGGTGGCCCGACAGTTACTGCGTCAGTGTCAAGATGCCGGATCCGATGCTTATATCGGTGCCGCCTACGATTTGGCACACGCCCATTTCCAGTTGGGCAAGCTGCTCAAGCTGTCCAGCGCCGTCGAGCCGGCGGCCCAAGAATTTGCCGAAGCCCGTCAAAAGTTTCAGGCGCTGGCTGATGCAGGTAATACCAACGCCGGGCGCATGGCAGCGGTTGCCGAAGCTGAAACCGGGGACTGCCTGACCGATCTACGACGTCTGAACGACGCTGCAACCGCCTACGAAGCCGCACTGGCTTATACTGTCCTCAATAGGGTTAACCCGATGGTGGCCGCCAACCAATTGCAATTGGGGCTGGTACGCCAGCGGCAGGGACGCTACGCCGAGGCAGCAGTGCTGTATGACACTGCACGGCAGACCTTCGAGACGTTAGGGACATCGGAAGGTGCCGCCCAAGCTTGGCGGCAACTGGGCTTGGCTCGCAAACTGAACGGTGAAATGGAAGCTGCGCTCTATGCATGCCGACAAGCACTGTACCGATACGAACAACAACACAATCACGCCGCAATGGCCGAAATCCTGAGCGAAATTGGTCACTTGCATCAGGCGCTGAACCAGCTTGAGGCTGCTGCCCAAGCCTACCAGCGGATGGCAGATTTGTGCGCGCAACTGAACGATGGTCACGGCGAAGAGGCCGGGCGCAATAAGCTGGCCAGCATTTTGATCTTGTTGCGGCGACATGATGAAGCACGCAAGGAATTGTATCGCGCCAGTGAATGCAACCTGCCTGAAAGCCCTACTGCCCGCAACTGGGCTATTCGTCGTGGCCTGCGCGATGTTGGACAGGCGGTCGAAAACCCTGGTATCGCCGATCAAGCGCGACAGCAATCCATCCAAAAATATCTGGCCTACCGGCGGGCAGGTGGCGAGAACACTAATCCCGGTGCTCGGCTGTGCACCCAGATCAGCCCAGCTATTCAGCGTGGCGAAACCACTGCATTAACGGCCCGGCTACACCAGATCGGAGCCAGTCCTAATGTTCCACCTACGGGCAAGCTGTTGATTACCAAGCTGTGCGCCATTCTGGCTGGATCACGCGACCCAACACTGGCTACCGACCCGGAATTGCACTATCAATATGCAGCGGAAATCCAATTGTTACTCGAAGAGCTACGCAAATAGGACTATAAAAAACCCCCGCTCTTGTAAGGAGCAGGGGTTCGTAATAGGAGCCTGGCGATGGCCGACTTTAG
>NZ_CBTK010000194.1 GCF_000531125.1 Candidatus Contendobacter odensis Run_B_J11
TTAGCGAAACCTTCAAAGAACAACACCCTCAGAAAGTCGCGATAAAACTGATCCGGGCCGCGAGCGGTTGGCGCTGGCGGTGGACTGGCTGGAAGTGCAAATTCGCAAACTGGAAATAACGATTCATACCGGGGTTAGGATGACCGCCGAGCGGATCATCGCAGAAACGCCCGATGCGGTGATCGTGGCGGTGGGTGGTGTTCCCGGTCATCAAGCGGGTGTGCTGTTCCACGAAACAGCACCGGTGGTCAATCCCCGCCAAGTAATGAGCGGCGAAGTGCCCGCGCAAGCGGGACGCGCCGTAGTCCTCGACACCCTCGGCGATCCGGTCGGTATGGGTGTCACCGAATGGCTGGCCGAGCGCGGCTGGCAAGTGGAAATCGTCACCAGCGATATGTTTGTCGGCCAGCGGTTGACGGCTTCGCTGGAACTGACCGCCTGGAATCAGCGCATCGCCGCTAAAGGAATCACCCTCAGACCGCAGTTCGAGACCCGGCAAGTGACCGCCCGCAGCGTGATCGGCGCGGATCGCTTCGATCAGCAGGAAATACGGCTCGACAATGTTGATCTGGTGGTGGACGTGTCGCCGGAAATTCCCGACGAAACCCTGTACTTCGCGCTGAAAACCAGCGGCTTGCGGGTATTTCGAGCCGGCGATTGCGTCGCGCCGCGCTATCTCAGTCACGCCATTCTTGAAGGCTATCGTGCGGGCCGGGAGGCATAACCATGAGTACTCGCCAGCGGATCCTGTTTACGCCTCTGAAGATCGGCACCATCACGGTCAAGAACCGGATTGTCTTTGCCGCCCATCTGACTAACTACGCTGAAGATTTCCTGCCCAGCGAGCGGCACGTTCATTACTACCGGGAGCGGGCGCGGGGCGGAACCGGGCTGATTATTACCGAAGAACACTCCACTCATCCCACCGATCACCCCTATGAAAAGCTGATTCACGCTTTCCATCGCCGGGTCATTCCTTATTACCAGCGGATCACCCGGGCGGTTCACGCCGAAGGGACGCCCATTCTGGCGCAGATCAACCACAACGGCGGCCAAGGCAGCGGCATGTTCACCCGGTTGCCGGCCTGGGCGCCGTCAGCGCTGGCCGATCCACTGTTCCGCGAAGTGGCGAAGGCGGTGGAACATGAGGACATTCTTGAAATCATCCAGGGTTATGCGCGAGTGGCCGCCTATACCCGCGAGGGCGGCTTCGATGGGGTGGAACTGCAATGTTCCCATTCCTCCATCGTCCGTCAGTTCCTGTCACGCAACACCAACCACCGCGACGACGAATACGGCGGCAGTCTGGACAATCGCGCCCGGTTGCTGCGGGAGATCATCGCCGCCATCCGCAACGAAGTGGGGCGCGATTACGTAATCAGTGTGCGGCTGTGCGGCGATGAACTGATTCGCCACGGCATTACCCTTGATGAGACGGTCGCGGTGGCGCGCTTGCTGGAGGCCGACGGTCTGATTGACCTGATCAACACCAGCATCGGCACCGCCACCCAAACGCTGTACATGATCGAAGCCTCGATGCGGATCCGCCCGGATTACGCCCTGTTCATTCCCTCGGCGATCCGCAAGGCGGTACGGCTGCCGGTGATCGGGGTGGGGCGAATCAAGGACCCGATTCAGGCCGAGCGCATTCTCAGCGAAGGTCATGCCGATCTGGTCGGCATCGTCCGGGGACAAATCGCTGATCCCGAATTTGCCCGCAAGGCGCGGGAAAACCGGACTGACGATATTCGGCTGTGCCTGTCCTGCAACCAGGAATGCGTCGGGCGGATGGGCCTCAATCGCTGGCTGGGCTGCATCGAAACTCCGGCCACCGGCCGCGAACAGCAGCTTGGCGTCGGTTCGCTAACCCCCGTCGCCGAACCCAAACGGGTGCTGGTGATTGGCGGCGGACCGGCGGGCCTGAAGGCGGCTGCGGTCGCTGCCCGCCGGGGCCATCGGGTCACGCTGCTGGAAAAGGAAGCCCGGCTCGGCGGACAAGTGGTGTGGGCGGTGCGGGTCGCCAGCCGCGCCGAGTTTGGCGACATCGTGCGCAACCTGCTGCATGAGATTGAGCAACTGGGGGTCGAGGTGCAAACCGGCGTCACCGCGACTCTGGATTCGGTACTGGCCGCCAAGCCGGATGCGGTGATCGTAGCAACCGGCTCAGTGCCTAATCGCTTTGCTATTCCCGGCGGCGATGGTCCCGAGGTGGCCGATGTGGTGGATATTCTGTCCGGCGCGGTCACGCCGGGAAAACGGGTGCTGATCATTGACCGGCTCGGTTTCCACGAGGCCACCAGCGTCGCCGAATTTCTGGCGGAACAGGGCTGTGAAGTCGAGGTGGTCACCCCGACTTTGTACGTCGGCCAGGATTTGGGCGTCACCCTGGATTTGGAAAACTGGTATCGCCAGGCCCGGCGGCTGGGTATTCGCTGCACCCCGAATCATTCCGTCCTCAGCATTGATCATGGCGTGGTGATGGCGCTGCACAACTACAGCGGCCAGATGGTGCATTTCCCCAAAGCGGATACGGTGGTGCTGGCGGTGCATCGGCAGGCCGACGATGCGCTGTATCACGCGCTGAAAGCCGATAACGCCCGCGCTACAAACCTTTTGCAGCAGGTGCGCCAGGTGGACGAAGACCTGTATCAGTCGCTGAAAGGGCGGGTGCCGACGCTGTACCGGATCGGCGACTGTGTGGCGCCGCGCCGCGCTCACGCCGCGATCATCGAAGGTGAACAGGCCGGGAGGGCCGTGTAAATGGACAAGTTCGTAGTGGTGATCGCCGAGTGCGAACCTGGCGGAGTGACCCCGGCCAGTCTGGAATGTGTGGAAGAAGCCCGCGAGGTGGCTGATCAGTTGGGTGCACGGGTGCAAGTCATCCTGTGCGGCAGCGCAGTCGCGGCGCTGGCGGAAATTCTGGCGGCGCATGGCGCGGATCAGGTAACGGCAGTCGAGCATGAAGCGCTGGCGCAATTCAGCGCCGACGGCTGGTTGCAGGCGCTGGCCCCGATGTTGCTCCATGCCCATCCGCTGTTGCTGCTGGCCCCGGACAGCGGCCAGATCCGGGCCTGGTTGCCCCGGCTGGCGGTGCGCTGGCGGCTGCCACTGGTCGGCTGCTGTATGCGGATCAGCATCGTCGGCGACGGCTATCCAGAGATCATTCGCAACACTTATGGCGGCGCGTGTCAGGAGCGGCTGATCTGGCCGTATGCCACCTTGGTCGGCGCGATGCTGACTCCCGGCGTGCGCGGAGTTGGCCCGCCGCAAGTGGAACGTCATGCTGAAGTCACGGTAATACACCCGGAACTCGATCCCGCTCACTTCCGCGACCGCACCGTGCGCACCCTGCCTGCCGATCCCAAAACCGTGAGCCTGAACGAGGCCGAGCGGATCGTATCCGGCGGATTTGGCGCGGGCGGGCCGGCCGGTATGGGGCTGGTGAAACAACTGGCAGAACAACTGGGCGCGGCGCTGGGCGGCACTCGGGTAGCGGCGGATCGCGGCTGGCTGGCGGTGGATCGCTTCATCGGCTCCACCGGCCAGATCGTCGCACCCAAGCTGTATATGGCCTTTGGGGTGTCGGGCGCGGGTCAACATCTGTCCGGCATCACCGCCAGCGAACTGGTGATCGCAGTCAACAGCGACCGGACCGCACCGATTCTGAAACGGGCCGATCTGGGCGTGGTCGGCGACCTGCATCAAATCCTGCCCATTCTAATTCGCAAACTACAGGCGCTCGCCGCTCCCGCTGTAACCCTGGAAACCACGCCATGAGCGTATCCTCCGCTATTGAGCAATTCGATGTGATCGTCGTCGGGGCCGGGCCAGCCGGCAGCGCTGCGGCCTTGCTGAGCGCCCGCGCCGGTCTCAAGGTGCTGCTGCTGGAACGCGGCGAATATCCCGGCGCTAAAAATGTGTCCGGGGCGGTGTTTTACGGCAGTGCCATTCTCAACCAACTGATTCCTAACTGGTGGGAACAGGCTCCGGTCGAACGCTATGTCACCCGGCGCGACATCGCCTTTATGTCGCCGACCACGGCGGTAGCGCTGGATTTCCGCTGCGCCGGTCCCGGTTACGCCACTGCGCCCTACAATGGCTTTACGGTGTTGCGGCCCAAGTTTGATCGCTGGCTGGCCGCACAGGCCGAAGCTGCGGGCGCTTTTCTGCTGACTTCAACCGTGGTGGACGACGTGCTGCGCGACAATGGCCGCATTGTCGGGGTGCGGGTGCGCCGCGAGCAGGGCGACATTTACGGCAAGGTGGTGATCGCTTGCGATGGGGTGAATTCCTTCCTGGCCAAGAAAGCCGGCTTACAGCGCGAATTTCATCCCCATGAACTGTCGCTGGGGGTCAAGGAAGTGATCGGGCTGGACCCGGCGATCATTCAGGATCGCTTTCATTTGACCGGCAACGACGGAATCGCCTTTGAATATCTAGGCGCGGTCACTGAAGACGTTCACGGTGGCGCGTTTCTCTACACCAACCGCGATTCACTATCGCTGGGAGTCATCGGGCAAATCTCATCACTGGTGGAGCGGCGCAAGCGTCCGTATGAACTGCTGGAAGGATTCAAGGCGCATCCGGCGGTCGCGCCGCTGGTGCGCGGCGGCAAGCTGCGCGAATACTCGGCGCATCTGATCCCGGAAAGCGGCTGGGCGATGCTGCCGAAACTGTACACCGACGGCCTGCTGGTGGCGGGCGACGCCGCCGGATTTTGTCTGGCCGCCGGGCTGTATCTGGAAGGAATGAACTACGCGATGCAGTCCGGGCTGGCCGCAGCGGAAACCGCAATAGCCGCTTGCCAGCGCGGCAATTATTCGGCGCGATCCTTGGCGACTTATCGCAAGCATCTGAAACTACGTCATGTGTCCACCGATTTCCGCGCCTATCGTCATGCGCCGGCCTTCGTCAATGGGTCGCGCTTGCAGAATTTTTATCCCGAACTGATCGCCCGCAGCATGGAAAACCTGTTCCGGGTAGACGGCACCGCCAAGCGCAAGCTACTGCCGCTGAGCTACCGGATGGCCCGCCAATTCGAGATCCGACCGGGGCAGTTATTCCGCGATGTCTATCAGGCTGCGAGGGCTTTTTTATGGTGATGACCACCCACGAAGAAAAAATGCGCACAGTGCGCTTCCGGGTGGCGGCGACCCCGCACATCGTCGTCAACTCGGAAATCTGCCGCAGCGAGTGTTCGGTTCATGCCTGCGTCTATGTCTGTCCGGCCAACCTGTTCGTCCCGCTGGACGACGGCGGCATTCTGTTCAACTACGAACAATGTTTCGAGTGCGGCACCTGTTATATCGCCTGCAATCAGGAAGGCGCGATCCGCTGGAGTTACCCGGACGGCGGTTATGGCGTCACCTTCCGGGAATCCTAAGCGTCCCGAACCGGCCAGAAAGAATCCACCCATGCGCATTGCCGTTTGTCTCAAATACGTCCCTGATCCCAGCACCATCGAAGTCGATCCGCTGACTGGCGTAATTGACGCCGGTCGGGTGCTGTACATGATGAATCCCGCCGATGAAAGCGCGTTGGAACTGGCGCTGCGGTTGCGACCACCGCATGGAACGGTGACGGTGTTCAGCGTCGGGCCGGTCGCGGCGGATCGG
>NZ_CBTK010000195.1 GCF_000531125.1 Candidatus Contendobacter odensis Run_B_J11
CTGAAATCATTAATCGACCTATTAAAAAGTGGGTCTAAATAAGGAGAGCGGGAATTGCTGGCTTAAGCCCGCTCTCCCCGCAAAAACAGAAAATTCACTATAACAGTTCGTCGACGCTTCACACCCTGTTATGAAGCTTTCACTTTTCCCGCTAGATATTATCAGGCTAACCATCTCATTAGACTCCGCCAAAGCGGGGCTTCATTCGGTTCGTGTGGGTCTCTCGTTCAGACTGCCGCTGCTGCCTGCTTCGATTGGGGAGTAGGCACGTTACCGATGAACCACATTAACCCACTGATCAGCAGTAATGTGGCAAGGTAGAACGCGACTTGCATCCCGGCAGGCCGGTCGTTATAACCGGCTAGTACATGCAGGATTTGGCCGGGCAAGCTGCGGTCGGACAGGATCGCTGAGGTGTCCCATAACGGTTGCCGCCAAGCGGGCAGCCAGTCGGCCTGAATTAGGAAACCGGCGGCTTGCGCGGCCATACCCGCCGCCAGCAGCACGATCAACCCGCTGGTGACTGTGAACAGATGTCGGGTGGGAATGCGCAACAGGCCCAGATATAACGCCAACCCCACCGCCACGCCCGCCAGCAGACCGAGCGCGCCACCGCCCAACATGGACGACATCGCCGCGTCGCCGCCGGCGGCGATGCCATACAAGAACAACACGACTTCAGAACCTTCACGCAACACTGCTAGACTGACTACGGTGGCCAAAGCCAGCAGGGGCTGTTCGCCGGTGCGGACCTGGTGACCGACCGCTTTCATTTGGTGCGCCAATTCCCGTCCGTGGCGACCCATCCAGACGTTATGCCAGCCGAGCATCACAACGGCGGCAAACAATAGGCTGGCGTTGAACACTTCCTGCCCCATGCCGGCTGCGGTCTCGGCGATCCCCCGCGCGAACGCCGCCACCAGTGTGGAGCCCAACAGCCCCGCCGCGATCCCGCCGCCCACCCACCAGCCGCGTCCGGTCACCCCCCGAGTGGCCGCCAACACAATGCCGATCACCAGCGCCGCTTCCAGCACTTCACGGAATACGATGACGAGCGTACCGATCATCTTTCGACCCTCCAAGTCCTACTGGGCAACGAATCGGCCCTTGGCGGTTTTTTCATGGAACTCGCCGATGAAGTCATAGCTGCCCGGTTGCAGCGGCCCGACGTTCAGGGTAGCCCGCTGCTTGCCGGCGATGACTTTTTCCAGCTTCAGCGCGGGGCTCTCAAATTCTTCTGAGGTCGCATCTTGATTGTCCACGACCAACTTGAATTTCTGGTTGGCCGGCACGTGCAGTACGTTCGGCTCAAAACGATGATCCTTGATAACAAGCTGATATATATTGGTTTCTTGCGCGCAGACGGATTGATAGCCCGATCCTGCAAGCAGAGCGACCATGGCGAACACGGTAGAATGGCGTTTCATCGATGCGGGAACCTCGGTATCGTCCGTTACTATTCAAGTCAGTTATTCTTATTTGAATATAAAATGGGTCTCTTGGCAAATCATCCTATAGGGAATAGGGCTCTATCACGGGGCAAGCAAGACTATCCCAGTGCCGAAACTCTTCAGTTCTGGCACTGATCGCTCATGTAAAACCGTTGTCTTTTGTAAAGCAAAGCGATCTCCCTTTAACTATAGAACTAAGTTCTCTATATTAGGCGTATGAAAACCCAGCGGGCAGGTCGATGCGAATTTTCAAGAGCAAGTGGTTTGCCAAATTCGCCCGCAAGGAGCGCATCACCGACGCCAAGTTATGCGAGGCTATCAGGAATGCAGAGTAAGGCATCATTGACGCTGATTATGGCGGCGGAGTCATCAAGCAGCGGATCGCACGACCGAATGAGGGGAAGTCCGGTGGGTATCGGTCTATTGTTTTTTTCCGGCGGGGGGCACGGTCCTTTTTCGTCTATGGGTTTGCTAAAAACGAACAGGACAACATCGACGAGAGCGATGAACAGGATTTCAAGGATCTGGCGAACATCGTTTTGGCCCTCTCCGATGCCGAGCTGAAAACCCTGGTTGATAGCGGTAAGTATGTGGAGATAACGGGCGATGACCCAAGCGAAGAGTTACAAAAGTGACCTCAAAGCGGCCCTTCACCAAACGGCCAGCGACCTTTACGAAGTCGGCCTGATGGATAAGCAAACGATGCGCCGTTTCGATGAGTCTTGCCTAACACCTATTCATGGCTTCACCGCCCAGGAAATCCGCGCCCTGCGGGAACGCGAGGAAGTCAGTCAGACCGTTTTTGCCCTGTATCTGAACGTGCCAAAGGATTCCGTCAGCCAATGGGAGCGCGGGCGTAGGTCCCGTTGCCATGCGAGTTGAACAGGACAGGGGTTGCGACTAAACGCAAATCTGCGTTGATTGAACGCGGGAGTTTTCCCCCGTGCAGGAAAGAACTCCCGGCGCTGGAAGTTAGGGCGTAGGGAAGGTGTCGCCCTGAAAGGCGGGTCTGCGGACTGTCCTCCTTCCTACCGCCCAATCCTTGGCTGGCGGCAGGAGGGTCGCCCGCAAGATATTTTTTCGTGGCCGCATGATCGGGGTAGCCGGGGGGCGTTTTCCGCGCCGGGCTGATCCACATAAACGCAGCCTAAAATTCGCAGCAAAATTTCTCGAAACTCGCCATACGCTCGATTGTTGTGCAGATTATTGGGACCCCCTCTGATTTTACTAGCTAGGCAAGTCTACAATAGTATTCAGGTAAGATTCAGCAAGAATTCACCATGATAGGTTACCAGCAAAACCACAGTAGGAGTAGAACAATGAAACAACATACAGCCATTTTAAGCACAGTCATGCTATCAGGCATTATAATAGGGTGTTCATCAGACCCGTTACATGCTCAAAGCTATCAATACTATCCTGATTATAATCCTACAGTAAGACGTGATTACTATAGCAGCGAGGGTTACGCCCCAGATGGAACATATCATAGTGAGGATATAGTGGAGGACAAACGGGCCAGCTATTACTCACCAGGACGAAATAAAGCAATTACCCGTCCTCGGACTACAGTTGAGTCTTGGAGAAACGAACCTGGCCAGCAGACGACCCGTGAGCGCACAAGTTGGATCGGCGCAGATGGAAAACCTCACAGCACCACTATTGAACGTAACGAAATTACCGATCCAGATGGTAATAGTCATACTGACACCCATGTGACTCTAAAAAGAGCAAATAAAGGGAAGAAAGATGAAAGCGAATAGAGTTTAAATAACCTTCGCTTCTAGTCTTTTAGCTTGAAGCAGTGACAACCGCTTACTCAACAGCAATTCCCGCTCTCCTTATTTAGACCCACTTTTTAATAGGTCGATTAATGATTTCA
>NZ_CBTK010000196.1 GCF_000531125.1 Candidatus Contendobacter odensis Run_B_J11
TCTGAAATCATTAATCGACCTATTAAAAAGTGGGTCTAAATAAGGAGAGCGGGAATTGCTGGAGGAATACCTTCGGTCTGAAGCCGCCTGATGTCGTTGCCGTCCGTGGTATTCATGGATACCCGCTATGCGATTGCCCTGCTATCGCGCCAAGATCAGTACCATACCCCAGCGACAGCCCTGGCCGGAGCGCTGGCAAAGGCGCGGACCCGACTGGTTACCACCTAGGCGGTGTTCTTGGAACTGGGGGCAGCCTTTTCCAAACCGGTGATCCGCGAAATAGCCGTGCAGTTCATCACCGCGTTTGCTCAAGAGCCACTCTTCGACATCGTTCCCATTACTAACCTGCGTTTCCAACATGCGCTGACCCTGTTCGCCAGCCGGCCTGACAAGGCGTGGAGTTTGGCAGACTGCCTGTCCTTTGTCGTGATGCGAGAGTCGGGTATGACGGCGGCGCTGACCACTGACATGCATTTCGAGCAGGCCGGGTTTGTCGCTTTGCTGCGAACCGTGTCCGGGAGTCACTGAATCCCTTTCCCAGCAGGGGCGGCGGAACACCGGGCGCAACGAGCACTGGAGACGATACCATGCAAACCGTCTTGACCCATCGCATCGAACTTGAGCTTAACAAGATTCAGGAGGCGCTGTTCCGGCAGTGATGACGATTAAACCCATTCGCAACGACGACGACTTGCAGGCAATGTTCTCCCAACTTGAACAGGTCTTCCAAGCACAAGAAGGCACGCCGGAAGCCGACGAAATGGAAGTCCTAGTGACGTTCATCGAAGCCTACGAGAACCGGCATTACCCCATCGGCCCGGCTGATCCCGTGGAAGCCATTGGCAGGCATTGTAAAAAAACGTGCATCTTATTTCCAAAGCCCAGCGCCTGTCGGAGTATCACGCACTGGGCTTGAAAGTGCTTTGGTGATCCTCATCAATGATCCGATGATTACCGTAGCTCTGCTTAAAGATGACTTAAAGATCAAAAGAAAGGAGAGTCAAAATGTTATCGGTTAATCTGGAATGCGAAGTACCCTACAACCGCACAATCACAGTAAAATTACCTAAGGAAGTACAACCCGGTAAACATAAGTTGATTGTGGTCGTCAATGAACAACCTTTGGCAGACATAAAGTCCGAGGAGTCCAACGCCGATGCTCTAAATCAACTGGCGGGAGCCTTGGATCTGACAGAAGAACCGCTCGCGTTCCAACATCGGCTGCGCGAGGAATGGGAATGAAGTTGGTTCTGGATACTAACGTGATTCTTTACCACCTGGCTAACCGACTGGCCGCGCCGCTGCCCCCGGTGATCATTAGCGCTTCGATCATTTCCGAGATGGAGGCGCTGTCTTATCCAACCCTGACTACAATCGAAGAAGCTTCCATTTGCCAGTATATTGCCAGCCTGCAACTCATTGAGTTGACCACGTCTATTAAAGAAGAGGCGATTAGGTTACGTCGGCAACACCGGTTGAAACTACCAGATGCCATCATCGCCGCGACCGCTCAAGAGTTGGATGCAACGCTGTTGACTTGCGATCAGCAGCTATTGAGCTTACCCGTTGTGACCACCCAGGCCCCCGGGTTGCGAAACAGATCGTAGCGCCTGTTCCAGATTATGGCGGGCCTCATTGAAATCGGGTCGTAATGCGACCGCCCAGCGAAAACGGGCAATAGCCTCTTCCCAACGACCCAATTCTGCGTAGACCTTGCCCAAATTATTGCCTCCTGTAAATTTTCCTGTGATCGGAACTGTGGGGCAGGCAGGTAAAATGAACATGCCTA
>NZ_CBTK010000197.1 GCF_000531125.1 Candidatus Contendobacter odensis Run_B_J11
CAATAGGAGGAATCTCATTGCTGAGGCGGTATTCCTCGACCCGGATCGCGTAGCGTTCGAACCACTCCGGCGCCGCGACCCCGGCCAGCCCGTCCGGCGCCACCGGGGCCACGCCGTTCAGGGCCGCGCGCAAGGTCTCACCCACGCTCTCGAGCCGGTTGAGGGTGCGGATCGCGGCCAGAACGGGGGTCTAAGCCCAAAACCGCGAAATTTTTGAACGGTTTCAAATTCAATAAGTTGGGGTCATACAGCGCTGGTTTCCGAAGCCTGACAGGCATATTCACTCCCATGCTAAGCCGTCCTTCGTCTCTTGGAGAGTGCCCCACTCGTAACTTTCTGGTTTTCGATGCCTAGAACTCTCCGATTTTTCCGTCTGCAAGCTCCGAAAACGGCAGTGGTCCCAGCCAAACTTTCCGTAGAAGGGTTCTTTTATCGAAAGTTCGCAACGTGTTCAGACGGCCGAAAAGTCGACCTAACTTTCGGAATCTATTTATAAGATATTGATTATAAATAATTTAAAAAATTTCGCGGTTTTGGGCGTAGAACCCCAGAATCGAATTCGCCAGCAGTATTGACCCCGCCTTCATCGGTGGCCGTTTGGCCCATCGTCTTCCCGCGCCGGCGAGAACCCCGCCACGGCTACGACGTCCTCAACGGCCGGTGCGCCCGGCACAACAGGGATCGATCGGTCCGAGGCGGGCGTCGAACTCCTGGTCGCCCCGCTGGAGACGAAGGCGACGCTTGACCCGATAGCCGGTCTGTTCGTGGAGAGGGGCCGGGAGAGGACGGAGACCGTCTCGGGCGAGAATAAACTCGGTCATCAGGGTCTTCTCGCCGAAGAGTCGCGTCTTTTACCGGATGCCGGGCCGTCACGCCGGTGAGGGGGCGGCTTCATCGCCAGCGATACGCTGGATTTGACGATCCTGAACGCGCGAAAGCAGCAGTAAGGCGGTGACCGCGCCAATCAATGCAAAAAACATATCGGACTGGGTGTCCCACGGGTCTCCCTGGGTCCCCAGGAATTCGTCAGCGCCCTGTCCCAGGGCGAGAGCGACTCCCCATTCGATGAATTCATACGTGGCGCTGATGGCCAGGACGACACAGACCACCATGAAGGCCAACATCTTTTTCCCGTGCACGAAGTGGCCGCGGAGGAGGATTTCGCGCGCGACGAGCGCCGGAACGAACCCCTGAAAGAAGTGACCGATCTTGTCGTAGGGGTTGCGGGTGAGGCCGAGCAGTTCGGCGAGGTCGAAGCCGAGCGGGACTCTCGCATAGGTGTACATCGCGCCCAGCATCAGCACGAGCGCATGCAGGAAAATGCACCCGTAGAGCAAGGTCGTCAGCGGGAAGCGGCGGTAGGTCGCCCACAGGAGGGGTAGCGCTACAACGACGGGGAACACCTCGAGCGCCCAGGTGGGCCGGTCGTAGGGCTGAGCGCCCGACAGCGCCAGCAGCACGACCAGGACGATGGAAGCGATCATAAGGACTTGCGAGCGGGGTACGGACATCGGTTAGGGTGACCTCACGGGGTGGATGGAGCGGAATCGGTCTCATGCCGGGAAGCGCGTCAATGCTCAGTGGGTTAGACACTCTAGGTCAATAGGCCCTAGCAGCCTGTCGGACTTAAGGTTTTTGGAAGAACCAGGCACCGGGTAAGGAGCTATTTTGTCCCCCATGGAGGCATTTTGGGTTAAAAACGGCCCCTATCCGGGCGGTTTTTCCCGCTATGGACGCAATACGGCCATGCGTTTCAGATTCCACGCCAAGCAGACCAGCGTCCATTCATGGGTGACGTTTTCCAGACCCCGCAGCAAGAACTGGCGAAAGCCCATCACGGATTTGATGATACCGAAGACCGGTTCAACCGTCTGCTTGCGTAAGGCATAGTGGGCCTTGCCGCGCAGCGTCTTGAGGGCATGCGCCAGGGTCTCGACCGGGGAGGCTCCGGTCGCGAGCGGTGCCGGTTCGATGAAACGTTCCTGCCAGTGGGGATGAGGGTCTTCCCGCTTCATGGCAATCAGCGGCTCGATCTGGGCGTCTTGGCAAGCGATGACATTGTTTTCGCTAAAGTAGCCGTTGTCAGCGAGGAGTCGGTCGGGCGCATTAAGCCCTTCCGGTAGGGCTTGGACCCTTGCGACCATCGGGGTGAGTTGTTCCTTGTCATTGGCCGCTTGAGTCACCCGGGAGACCCTCACCCGCCAGGATTCGGTATCCCCTAAGGCTTGGGCATTGTAGCTCTGCTCGAAGCCACCGCCCGCCATCGGCATGATCCGGGACTCTTCATCCGTGAGGTTGATCGGATCGTCCGGGCGCGGGCCGGCTTGGGGGGGCTGGGGTTCCTTCCCGCCAGGGTTCTTGCCTGTGGCCTCTCTCTGGGCTTGGCGGGCGGTCATATTGGCCTCATAGTCCGCCTGCTCGCGCTCAAAGCGCTCTTGAGCGCGGGTTTCAATCTTCGCTTTGGCTTGGGCCATGGCCTCCAGGCGGGCTTGCCGCCGCTGGAGTTCCTCCGGCAGGCTCATCCCCTCCGGGAGGCCGGACGGGTCCACCGCCTCGGCCTGGTGCACCAGGTCCTCGACTTCGGCCTTGAGATGGGCTTCAATCTTCTCGGCGTGACCGTAGGACAAGGCACTGTGCTTGCTGGCATTGGCGTGGACCTTGGTGCCGTCCAGACTGACCGTGCCAAAGCGCGCCAGTTGGTTCTCCCGAGCTACTTGGAGCACTTGGACAAACGCCGATTGGAATTCCGTGCCAAACCGGCGCCGGAAGTGGGCCAAGGTGTCGTGATCCGGGTGCAGGTTGCAGGCAATATAGCGAAAGGCTAGGGAATCGTAGGTGGCCCGTTCGATCTTGCGGCTGGAAAACGTCCCGGTCGCGTAGCCATAGATCAGCAGCGACAGCAACAGCGCCGGGTGGTAGGCGTCATTGCTCCGTCCCGCATAGGCGCACTCCAGGGCCGATAAATCGAGCTGCTCGAAAACCTCCACCACGTAATGGGCCAGATGCCCTTCGGGTAACCACTCCTGGATCGATGGGGGGAGCAGAAAGTCCGTGGCGCGGTCAATCGGGCGAAAGCGACTCATGGTCAGTATCCTCTGGACGGATGCCGCTATTTTACAGGTAGAAAGCCCGACAGGCTGCTAGAGGGACCTTCGGCAGGCCGCAACCGTGGGTAACGCCACCCCGCAGATCTCCCACTTATCTCTGCCAAAATCCTGTCCAATCCAATAGGGCTGGCTCTGCTTGAGTATCCCAGAACTGATCCGTGGTACCGGATCGGCACGAGGAGGACGCCCCGACACCCCAGCGATGGCCGCAGCGATGACCGATCACCTCTGGACCACCACCGAGCGGTGGTCCTATCGCGTTCCGGCATCGTTCTTGGATAGGCTGCATACCACTGAGCATCTCTTTCCGTCACTCGGCGTTATTCATCAAGGCCGTTGAGGGACACTACCAGGAATTCCACCAACGTCCGTTCGAGATGTAAACCCTCGAAATTTTGGCATCAACGCCACCTCCGATGTGTCGGTGTACTACGCTGTCATCGATAATCTCCAGTCCCGCCGCTCCCGTCGTCCGGCGATCTCGCCCAGCCCCTATCCCGTATTCCCGCGTA
>NZ_CBTK010000198.1 GCF_000531125.1 Candidatus Contendobacter odensis Run_B_J11
TCATTGAAGGGTACCTGCATGCTCGCCGGCTACCGCCGGCGCAAGCCGCGCAAGCCCGCCAGCGGGCGCGGGCGGAAGCCCGCAAGAAAGGGCGCACCGTCCAGCAACGGACCTTAGCCTTGGCCGAGGGGGTCTTGATCTTCACGACCTGGGCTCCTGAGGGGCTGCCCACCGAAACCGTGATGGCGCTCTATCGAGTCCGATGGCCAGTGGAGCTAGTGATCAAGCGATTGAAAAGTATACTTAATATCGATCATCTCCGCGCCAGAAAAAACAGTGCGTTGGCCGATCTCTCTCTCAACGGCAAGCTGCTCTCTGCCTGGGTGATCGAGAAACGGCTCCGGCGGCGATGTGGCGACGATGGGAATCGGCGGGATCAACCGCGCCAGGTGACTCCCTGGCGGCCTTTGAAACTCGTGCAACGGGAACTGACCAGCGCCATTAGCGGTGTGCGTCAGTGGGATCTGCGCCGCTGGACGGAGGCCCTGAAGGTGATCCAGGAGCGTCCCCGTCGCCGACTGCTCCAAACCGTACCGGAGCGGGTCCGCCAACTGATCGCTCACTGCCAGGCTCAGGGACTGAGTAATATCTGAGAGTTAGGGCTTAAGTTGGCGCGTATGGGTTCGACCGGCTCGCCCCGAACAATTCTTGAACTAGAAGCGAAAGTCCTGAATGAATCATGGGGAGCGGGATGTGAACAAGATCAGCGTGATTCTGCCGGCCCGCAACGAGGCAGCGAATTTGCGGCCATTGCTGGAGAAGCTGACAGCGCAGTTGCCGGGTACGGAGATCGTCGTGGTGGACGATGGTTCGACCGACGGGACAGCGGCGGTGTGTCAGGAGTATGGGGTGCGGGTGGTTACGCATCCATACAGCATGGGCAATGGGGCAGCGGTCAAGGCTGGAGCGCGGCGCGCGACCGGCGATGTCCTGGTGTTTATGGATGCCGATGGCCAGCACGATCCAGCGGATATTCCCCGCCTGCTGGCGAAGCTAGCGGAGGGCTATGCGATGGCGGTCGGAGCGCGGCGGGATCATTCCCAGGCGTCGTGGGGACGCAGCGTGGCGAACCGGATTTATAACCGCCTAGCCAGTTGGATGGCAAATTATCCGGTGTTGGACCTGACTTCGGGATTCCGGGCAGTGCGGGCAGATCGGTTCCGCGAGTTTCTGTATCTGTTGCCGAATGGATTTTCCTATCCGACGACCATCACCATGGCGTTTTTCCGCAGCGGCTATCCGGTGGGGTATGTGCCGATTGTAGCGGGTCGGCGGGAGGGCAAGAGTCATATCCAGCCGTTGCAGGATGGGGTGCGATTCTTACTGATTATTTTCAAAATCGGGACGCTGTACTCACCGTTGAAGCTGTTTTTTCCGATCAGCCTAGGGTTTTTCTTGTTGGGACTCGGGTACTACGCGCATACCTTTGTCACGCAGGGGCGCTTCACCAACATGGGAGTGCTGCTGTTCAGTGTTTCGGTAGTGGTGTTCCTGATGGGGCTGGTGTCGGAGCAGATTACCAGTCTGTTTTATCAGCAGTCGGATGGCAATATTGGAGGAACCAGGTAGAGACATTTGTGCAAATTGATGACTACTTGGCTGGTCAATAAATAGGTGTGGCTATGATTAAGTTGTGTTATGTGCTGGCTTATCGTGAGCCGCGTTATGTTCGTACCCTAAGTCTATTGAACGCATTAGCGTTGTTGCCCAACGTGAAAGTGTATGTCGCCATTAACCGAAAAAAAAGATGTTGGCGTTATATTGAGACAATGTGGCAGGTCTGGTGGATCAAGCAGCGCTATCATCCGGATTGTTATTTATTAGGATTTCGCGGTCATGAGCTTTTCTGGCCGTTGCGTTGGTTGATTGGACAAAAACCACTCATTTTTGATAGTTTGATGTCACCTCATGCAGCATTACGCGATGATCGCAAGTTTGGTCGGTTGGGCGGTATTATAAGTTATCCTTGGTATTTCGTAGAGAAAGCGCTGTTGCGGCGAGCCGATAGTGTGCTGACCGATACCCAGTTGCATGTGGAGTTTCTAACTAATCATTTTCAACTGTGTCACTCTAGTATTCATGCAGTGCCGATTGGGGCGGTGTATCGTTCATTGGTGCATTCCCATAATTCGGAACTACCTAATCAACCCTTCAAGGTATTATTCTACGGTTCTTTTTTACCATTGCACGGCATGGAAGTGATTTTACGGGCGGTGGCGTTGCTAAGTGATCTGCCAATATTTTTTACTTTCATTGGCGGTAGTGGCAGTAGTCTCATTGAATTTCAAAGATTATGTCGGTCATTGCAATTGCAAAAGTTGGAGTATTTTAGATGGGTAGACTTTGATGAACTGCTTGATTGCTATATTGCCGGAACAAATTTATGTCTCGGTGGGCCGTTTGGGGATACTCCACAGGCGCGTCGGGTTGTGACAGGTAAAACCGTACAATGCCTAGCGATGAAAAAAGCAACGATTGTAGGTAGTATCGCTGAGAATTTTGGTTTTGTTGACAAATATAACTGCTTATTAGTTAAGCAAGGCGATCCAATAATTTTAGCAGCGGCTATTGAATGGGCTTATCTTAATCGTGACAAATTGGTCATCATTGGCAAACGAGGTGGTGAGCTTTATCAGGAAAATTTTTCGTCAGCGCGGATTGCCGAGGTACTAAAAATAGTATTGTCCAAACTGGATTGCTCTACTGAGGCTATGAGAACTCCCTGATGTTGATACACTATCTATCAAACCAGCCATTCGAGAATCCGGTATGTTCGGTTTGTATCGCGAATTACAACGGGATTGATTTTATTGGTACGTGTATTGATTCAGTATTGATGCAGGACTGCGGTTTCAATGTTGAGATCATTGTGCATGATGATGCTTCAAATGATGATTCAGTAGCTTATATCAGGTCTCACTATCCTCAAGTAAATTTGTTGGCTAGTGCGGAAAATTGTGGCTTTTGCGTTAGCAATAATCGTATGGCTGACATTGCTTGTGGTCAGTTCATCTTATTGCTCAATAATGATGCTAGATTACACCCTAATGCCCTGCAGGCTTTGCATCAATATGCCTGCCATCAAGAAAAGCCAAGTGTTTTAGGATTGCCGCAGCATAATATGGAAAATGGTGAATTATTTGACCGAGGGAGCCTGCTTGATATTTTTCTTAACCCCTATCCTAACTTAGATGCTGGGCGACGTTCAGTAGGAGTAGTAACGGGTGGTTGTCTCTGGATACCCCTATTTTTATGGCGGGAGTTGGGGGGATTCCCGGAATGGTTTCATACAGTCGCTGAGGATATTTATCTATGTTGTGTGGCCCGGTTGTGGGGTTATCCGGTTGAGGTACTACCTGACCCGGGTTTCGATCACTGGATCGGAAAAAATTTAGGGGGAGGAAAGGTTCAAGATAATCACTTACGTACTACCTTTCGCCGCCGGGCGTTGTCTGAGCGTAATAAGACTTTTGTGATGGTGCTGACTTTTCCAGCGCCAGTGTTTCAGATTGTATTTCCGCTCCATTTGCTGTTGTTGTTATTAGAAGGAGGGTTGTTGTCGTTGGTTAAACGTGATGGGCGCTTTGTTAAAGAGATTTACTGGCCAGTGTTTGGGGCGCTGTGGCGGGAGCGACAACGACTGTGGCGGTTACGAAGGGAGATTCAGCGGGGGCGACGGTTGAATGTGTGGCGCTTCTTTTCAGTGTTTCAGTGGATGCCACATAAATTGACTGCGCTAGTGAAATACGGTTTACCAGAGGTGCGTTAATCATTAGGAGAGGTAAGTCCCTAAGTTTGAACTTGATCATGGCGAGCTTGAATCTCAGGCGCAAGTGGGCATGAACGGTTGGGAATGAGAGGCTTTTGCAACATGTTACACCGTCATTTAAATCATCAACAATGGACCTTGGCGGCTATGGATGATTGTATTGCTCGCGGTAAGCGGCGCGATTGGGTTGATCTGCGGCAGGCGGTGCTGGCGGATCGGGCGATGCTAGAGAAAGTATTGCAAGTGTGTCGTGCGCATGTCGCTGAAATTTATGCCCAGCGTTACCATTTTTGGATGCACTATGCCGAACGACACTTGGCCTGAATGGGAGCAAGTACTGTCTTCGGCTGCTCGCTTGCAACGCATCCTGCCGGAGGCCATTCTGGTTGGTGGCACGGCTGCGGCTTTGTACGCGAAACACCGTTTATCTATTGATGCCGATCATGTACTTACCGATCTGCGGCGCCGCTTTGATAAGGTGCTGGCTGAACTGGAAGCAGTCGCTGGGTGGAAAACCGCCCGCGTCCAGCGTCCGGTACAGATTCTCGGCAGCTTGGACGGGATTGAAACCGGGATACGGCAATTGATCCGGCTGGAGCCATTGGAAACTACGCAGATCGATTGCTTCGGCGAGTCCGTGACCGTGCCGACGATGGCGGAGATGTTGCGAATCAAGGGGGTATTGATTCTGAAGCGCAATGCGACCCGCGATTATCTTGATTTCGTAGCATTGGCTGACGCTCTGGGCGATGAACGGATCGTGGAGGCGTTGCGGCGCTTTGACCGGCTTTATCCGCAATCGAACGAAGAGTCGGCCTTGCAGCAGCTTCAAATTCAACTTGCAGACCCGCTCCCTTATGATCTCGAAACGATGGATTTAAGCGAGTACAAGAACCTGGCTTCCCAATGGTGCGATTGGCTGAATGTGAAGACCTTATGCATCGATTGTGCGATGCTCATTTTTGAACGAATCATTGGGGTGGAAGATTCAGATTGAAGTGGTATTACCTAATCCTTTTAGATATTTCTATGATCACGTAATCCGCAAAGTGCTTTTCTGCTGTTTTTAGCATCAAATCGGCCAATTGCGAAACGGTCTGTGCGCCTTTGGCCGTGAGTGAGTCGGTTCCGCTGGGAGTGAAAGTTCCATGCGCGACCATGACCCTGAGTGCGGTTGCGGCAATTCTGACGTCGTCGGTGGTTCCTTTCAGAAAATCTTCCAACCGATTTTTGAGTTGTCCTTTGGAAAAAAGGATCTCTTTGCTGGTTCCGGCTTGATTGAGGATGCGCCTTAGCAATAGGGCAAGATGAGGTTCAATAATCTCCCATTGGGTCACAGGGTTATCCAATGCACTTCCAAGTATTTCTGCTGCTGAATAAGCAAGCATCAATTTCAATCCTGCCGTGTATCCGCGCAGGGTTTGCTCGGAGATACCCTCGGCATGAATGCCTGTCAGCTTGGTCGCCAATCGATGGCGGGCGCGAAACCGGTTAAGTTTCGACAACTTATCAGAATCGACAAAAGCCTCATTGGTTCTTTTGAAATCGCAGAACTCTTTCCAATACGGCAGAAGAGCTTTACAGGTTATTCTACTGTGCGTAACCATGTTATGTGTATTCATCGGTGTACTCCTTACGATACGATAAAAGACTGATGCTATCCTTCGTATTGCCCCATTTTTTGGCATAGTCCATGCCATACCCCCTTGAGTACCATTTTCAGCGCCTCTAACCGGTTGGCACCAAAAAAAACATGTGTATAAACGATCCCTGCCGAATACCAACTACTACGAAGCTTCCAGCGCCAATCAATATATTCAAGGCGACATAATGCAACATAATTCCTTAACCGGTAATATATTCGCAATGGGCTATAGGCACTTTCGTTGCGCCAACGCAAATACCATACTCTCAAATGTGACTCGCCCATTCGCTGATACATGGTGGCGTATCCTGTTCCAAATAGATGATATCCTCTCGATCGTGCGCGATGACACCACTCAATGTCCACTTGGTCGATAAAAAAATCTTCACGCATTAAACTGACATCTTGAAATACCTCGATAGGAATTAGTGTCCCTGAGGTAATCAGAGTCAATGCTTCCACATGGGGATTAGCCGGTGTAGGCGCTTGGTGGCCATAGAAGAAATGTCTTGGCAACTGGGCCTGAAAAGGGTAGGTAATTTTCGTATGCAAATCCGTATACGTTGGACCAACCGCGCCGACCTTAACACCAGTCTTAGAAACTTCCAATTCAGCTCTCAGTAAATTAAAAACCATCTTGCTGTCGGGTAGGCTATCCTGATCGCTAAGAAGAACATGTGTACAACCTGCTATTTTAGCAGCTTCTATACCTACATTTAACGCAGCAGCAATGCCAAAATTTTTACCTAGCCTTATGATATTTATATGCTCAATATAACTATTTTTTTTATATAAAACTTCAAAGAAACGGTCATCGCTTGCATCAGTATTGTCAACGATTATGACCATATCAGTTTGCTGAACTAACTCATTCATTAGTGGCAGAAATGTATCAGCTTGTGGATAGTAGGTGACTACCACAGCATAGACAATAGGCCGCTTCATTTTTTCTTCCATGCCTGAAAAGTCAGAAATTCACGTTGAGTTGGAAACAGCATTTCTTTTCCTTCCACAAAAATATCGGAAAGGGGTGGCCTGCCTCCACGTGATGCTTTTGACACATCTTCTTTTTTAGTTATGGCTTCGCTGGCGGCAAAAATTCCATACAAAACCATTCCTCGCCAATACTGATTTATAATTTCAAAGCCAACTTGCTTGAGAGCTTGGCGCAATGAATCTGGAGTAAAGAGAACTAGATGGCGAGGGGCATCAAGATCGCGCCAGTTTTCTCCGAAGCGTTTGTGCCCCAAGCTGGCAAGATTGGGAGTTTCCAGCCAAAGCGATCCACCGGGTTTAAGCAGACGATAAATATTTCGCAGAAGATCGAGTGGGTCATGAACATGCTCAATCACATGACTCAGCGTAATCACATCATATTTTTCTTGTTCATCGGACAGAATTTCAATTCCTCCTTGGCGTACTACCAGTCCTCTTTGGCGTGCAGTTGCAACTGCTTTAGAGTCAAGGTCAATTCCTTCTGCACTCCAGCCCATTTCTTGCGCAAGCATTAGAAAACCACCATTTCCGCACCCCACGTCGAGTAATGCGCCCCCACCCACCAGTGGGCGGGGCAAATGTCGGCACTCAGTATCAGCCGCTGCTTGAAGCGGCGGAAGCAGCGGGATCATCCATCGCCCTAATGCACTGGCTGGTTGACGCTTGAGTCCATAACAAACATTCATGTACCCGTTGAGCCAGTCATGGAGCATGGTACGCAACTTACCTATTCGACGTATGGTCGGATGATCCTGACTATCATGCGTGTAGTAGCTGCCATAAGCCAGTCCAATCGTGGCTTGATTTGGGCGCGGATCGAGATAGGCCGAACCACAGGATGTACATTGATACAATGTCCAGTGACCCGGTGCGGTTCTGAATACCCGGTCGGTCAAACCGTCATAAAGCAATGTGCGTTGTTCACTGCCGCAAACCGGACATTGCTTCACCGATTCAAGTCCACTCTCTGGCCAGTTCTCAACCAGTTCGTTAGTGTGCATGACCGGTATTCTCCTTTAGCCGCGGTAATAAGTAGATTCCAAAGCGCCACATTATTCCAGTAGCAGCCAGCATGACGAGAGCCGCGATGATCCATCTTGCTACAAGCAAGTGAATCGTCATAGCTACCCCAAGTATAAATGCGCCAACTACAGCAAGTAATGCTGTTTTATAGAGTCCATCGGCGTGATGATTCTCTACTCTCATAGCCAACAGAAACAATAGAACAGTATCCAGTATGATTCTTACAGTCCAGGCGATTGCTGCACCGAGAATGCCAAAACTGGCTACCAGACCGACGATCAATCCCGCATAAACCGGCAGTTCGAGCAAATGCAGTTTTGCCGTGATGTCAGCGCGTCCAGCGGACTGAAGGACGGCGTAGGGAATATGCGCAAATCCATTTAGAAACACGCCGAGCAGAAGCCATTGAAGAATCAATACCGCCTGTTCAGCGAACTCCTGATTTAGCCATAAGGTTAGCCCTTCCTTAGCCAGCAGCATTGCGACAAGAATGGGCGGGAACCAGAGCAACAACATGAATTGACCCGCAGACTGCACAATGGGATTAGCCTGCGCGGGTTGACTGTGCGTATGAGCCAACGCTGGAAACATGGCATTCACTGCGGCAAGAGGAAGTGTTGTAGCGCGGAAGGCTGTATCGAACGGTACGGTGTAGAACGCCACGGTTGCCGGAGGGAAAAAGCTGGCCAGATAAAAACGGTCGGCATAAACCATCAATGGCCCAACAATATTGGAGACCGTGAGCCATCCACTAAAACGCATGAGTGGGCCTGGATGCAGCCTAATATCGGTTTCGGATTCAAACAGGTTGAATACTCGAAGTAAAGCAAGCATCCAAATCATGAATGCTGCAATCCGCGTTGCGGCAAGCGCGCCAATGACAGCGCCAATATCGGGTGTGCCGAGTGCGATCAGTGCCGGCACCATGAAAAAAGCGGTGCCCAATGGCACTCGAATGGTATTGATAAGCACAAATCGTTGCAGGCCCTCAAAAATTCCAAGCAGACCAGCAGACACCAGCGCGAAAGGCAGCGAGAGCGCGATCCAGTGCAGCCCGACGATAGTTTCCTGACCCAGTATGTCCTCCAGTAAGAGCAGCCGTCTAACCAGAAAAGGCGCAGACCACCACAGCACAGCGCCCCAAAACAGACCAAGAAGAAATAAGGCAATTAGCGCCTTGCGGATTAATCCCGCAATGGCCCCCGAAGAAGTGCCTTTGCCCTGTTCGGAAGCGACCATCTGCGTGAGCGCACGACCGAGACCCAAATCAAAAATGCCTGAAAAACCAATCAAGCCAATGGCCAAGGTAAATACGCCGAGACGAGCATTGCCCAGGCCATGCAGCAACAAGGGAACCGCAGCGACCCCCGCAAGTAACGGAAGCGTGGATCCCAATACATTCCAGAAAGCATTGTAGCCAACGCGGATGTTCATGCTTCGGAGGCGGTATCTACAAACACCGGCTTAATTCCATTCCACAATAGTGAATGCGCGGTCGCGACAAAACTGTAAGGTGTAGTGATAACTTCACCGGTGATGCGCAGCGCTTGCAACGCTGTGACCAAGGCCAGCGTGCCATTGGCAAACAGGGAAATATGCTCAACACCCAGATAGTCGCACAATGCCTGCTCAAATTGCTGATGAAACGGCCCGGCATTGGTCAATTGCCGGTTAGCCCAAATTTGCTCCAGATACGGCTGGAGTTCTTCCAGTGGGGGC
>NZ_CBTK010000199.1 GCF_000531125.1 Candidatus Contendobacter odensis Run_B_J11
AGTACTCTCATGCAAGTCGAAGAGGGGCAGAGTTTGGAGGCGCAACGCGCCAAGATCGAAGCGTGGGCCGGCCTGAACGATTACGATCTAAAGGCGGTTCATCGGGACGCGGGCATCAGCGGTAAGAAGATTAAGAATCGTCCGGGGCTACAAGCCGCGCTCCAGGCGTGCGGTGCCGGCGATGTGTTGGTGGTGTACTCGTTGTCCCGGTTGTCCAGAAGTATTCGCGATACCTTGGACATCAGCGATCATCTGGACAAGACCGGCGCTGATTTAGTGTCGCTCTCCGAAAAGATTGATACCACCAGCGCCGCAGGCAAAATGGTGTTCCGCATGTTGTCGGTCATGGCCCAGTTTGAATCCGACCAGATTAGCGAACGAGTCACTTGGGGGATGCAGCACAAGAAGGCCCAGGGGGGTCGAGTCGGTACGGTGCCGTTTGGCTACCGGCTCGCGGCGGACGGCGCTACCTTGATCCCCGATGACACCGAGCAACACATTATTGCGGTCATTCGTGAACAGCGAAGTCTAGGGTTGTCGTTGCGCGCCATTGTGGCGCGGCTGCACGAGCGCGGGTACCAATCCAGAGCGGGCAAACCGTTGCAACTGACCCAAATCATGAGGATCGTGAATGGCTGACGAAGGGTCCACGACCGCCGCCCCATCGACGTTGATCACGCTGCGAATTTCCAAAGCCCTCATCAACCAGTTGGATGCGTGGGTTCGGGAACGGGCCTACAAAACCGGTCAGCGCGTCACGCGCAATGGGGCTATCGTTGAGCTGATTCAAACGGCCCTGCAAGAGCACCGCAAGGGGGAGGAGGCCGGATAAATTTTTATGTTTTCTAAGCGGGGGCGGTAGACCCACCCCCCAGACGATTCGCCAATGGGCGAAAGTCCAACATCCAACCCCCCGGAGGGGGGTGATAAAGGGGACCGATTTTGAGTTATTGCGGCACAAATCGAAGCTCATCGCGGGGCTGTGGGTGGGAACGCAAATGACAGGGTGGGAGTATGACGAGTCATGTCGGCATTTTCCTCGTGCATTCTCCATGAATACCGTTTCGTTCCATGAACATTTATGATCACACTGCACCCGAAGGAGTTCGGTGTTCGGCTACCCTTCCGTTCTGGACCACGAAAGACGGCTCGGCGCTGGACTCCTGCGTGTGCGATCTATTCCGTTCCAAGGAGCCACTCGCATGAACCTACACCCCCAGTATCTGACTACTCCGCAAGGTGAACGTATTGCGGTGCAATTGTCTCTCGAAGCTTATGAAGAACTCCTAGAGGACCTTGAGGATTTGGCGGCACTCGTTGAACGCCAAAATGAACCCGCCCTTGATTATGATGAAGTCCTTGCGGAGTTGAAGGCCGATGGCCTCCTATCATTTGAAGATTAAACCGTCAGCACGGCGTGAACTTCGTAAACTACCGCCACCCGTGATCGCTCGTCTGACCACAATTATTGAAGGATTGAAAGAGAATCCGTATCCGCAGGGCGCTAAGAAAATGGCAGGGGTGCAAGAGACCTGGCGCATTCGTGAAGGCGATTACCGGATCGTCTATCGGATTCTTGGGAATATCCTGACCATCGAAATCATCCGCATAGGTCATCGCCGAGAGGTTTAGGGGTCTGACAATCATGATTGTCAGACCCCAAGTCGCTTGAGGGTAAGGCGGTCGTGGCTCGCAATGCGTGGCAAGGAGGGCATCGTCAAGAGATGCGCGACATTGCCACCTGGTTGCGGGAGCAGCGAACGATGATCGAGAAAATGTAGAGGGCGGCGATTGGCGTCAAGTCCAGCCGGATGCTGGCGCAGTTGAGACGAATCCGGCTCCCTCAAACAGCGCCCTTTGAAGAACCAACCCCGTTCAAGACCAGTACACTTGCCGCCGATGCGGGTATGCCTTCTGGCGCGGCTGGTAAAACAACCCCCTCATGGAATATCTGCTACGAACCGATGCCCTGGCCTAGCCAGTCCAGGCTCCTACGTCCAAAAACGATAGTCAGCATTTCCCACAAGGGAAATCCTATTGGGCGTCACCGTCGCGCCCGCGTCAACTCCACAGAATCCATCAGTGCCATGCTGCATTGCGGAAAATCGGGAAAACTGTAACAGCGGGAAAGGCTCCCGATGAGATCGGCGGTGATAGCGGGGCTGGACTCAGGTCGGGATGCCGTTGAAAGACATCCCGACCGGATCAGGATAAATCCCGGTTACCACTTGCCCGCTACCGGCAAATCACCCGCTTGGCCGAAGCTACCGAAATAGCAGCGATCCACGTCGCAACCGTCCCATTGGCCGTTGCTGTTGTAGTCGAGGAACCAGGTGCCATTGCGGAACACCCCGACCTTGGCCTTGCCGTCGTCGTTCCAATCGCCCGCCGCCGGGAGATCGCCCGCTTGGCCGAAGCTGCCGTAGAGGCAGAGGTCCTGCCCGCCGTCCTGCTGACAGCCGTCCCATTGGCCGTTACCGTTATAGTCCAGATACCACGTCCCGGCGCGGAACACCCCGACTCCGGCTTGCAAACCGCCGTTCCAATTCCCTGCCACCGGCAGATCGCCGGCTTGGCCGAAGCTCAGGCACAGATCGGTGCCGCAGCCGTCCCAAGTTCCATTGCCGTTGGCATCCAGATACCACTGCCCGTTACGAAACACCCCGATTTTGGCAAAGCCGGTGCCGTTCCAGTCCCCGGCCACCGGCAGATCGCCGGGTGCGCCAAAGCCGCTGTAGCAGCCATCGACCGCACAGCCATCCCATTTCCGGTTGCCGTTGAGGTCGATGAACCATTCGCCCGTGCCAGAACGCAACACCCCGATGAAGCTCTTGCTGCCACCGTCCCAGTTGCCGGAGGCGGGCATGTCACCGGCCTGACCAAAGCCAGTGAAGCAGAACTCGGTACCGCAGCCGTCCCACGCGCCGTTGCCGTTGGCATCGAGGAACCATTGACCATCTCGAAACACGCCTAGAGTATCACTGATTAGACTGTTTGAACCTAGTTTATCTTGGACGAATTTCTGCAGGCTCGGACTGCTAAGATCGCTGTAAACTCCATAGATACCAGGTTTCGCACAACTATTACCCCAGCTCGCTATACCCATCTGTGTATATCGACCATTCTCTATCACCATTAGAGGACCTCCACTATCTCCTGTACAGGTATCTTTACCCCCTTGTGGGTATCCTGCACATATCATGGTGGAACTGAGCTGATTTGGATAGGTTTCTTTGCAAGTAACGAGATCAACAATGGGTAGGGTAACCTGCTGTAGAACACTGGGGTATTGATTACCTGCGGAGTCAGTACTGCCCCATCCGATAGCGATAGCATTTACACCAGCAGTAGCTTTTTGAACGGATAGAGCAACGACTGGGAAATTAATGGGGGTTGCTAACTCTAGTAAAGCTAAGTCAGAGCTAAGCGTAGTAGAGTTCCAGTTGGGATGGACCCATGTTTGTTTTACAGTGGCAACTGTACCCATATCCGTTTTAAGATTATAGAGACCCAGTACCACCTTGAAATCACTGATTTTCATATCGTATACGCAATGTGCAGCGGTTAGTACCCATTGTTGACCAACGAGTGAGCCACCGCAAAATTGGCCCTTATAATTGGAAGAACCATCTGCGTAAACTAGGGCGGCTATCCAAGGCCAAGCACCGGGTACGGCATCGGTTCCACCGATAATCCTTGGATTTAGTACGTCTGCGTGAATTGTAGAAAGCATTATATTTAAAACTATAGCAGTAACAAACACATAAACTCTTTTCTTCATGGGCAAGCAATCCTACACTAATATGGATATTGAGTAAGCAGCAGTTCCCGGTCTCTTGAAAAGCTCAATTTAATCAATGTATTATAGAAGGTGTTT
>NZ_CBTK010000200.1 GCF_000531125.1 Candidatus Contendobacter odensis Run_B_J11
GCAAAAAATGCCTAGCTTAACCGTTTTTATTCATAGGGTTATCAGTTTTGTCCTGTACTGAGGAATAACATTTATGTCAGCGCCCGCAATCACGATTTCGACGCCAGCGCCTATCTGCGGGCGATTCCACGCCCTATGGTTCAGGAGATTCATCTGGCCGGATTTACCGTCAATCGCTTCGACGACGGCGAGATTTTGATTGATACCCATAACCAGCCGGTCTGTCCGGCGGTCTGGGCCCTTTACCATCAAGCGGTGCAACGCTTTGGCCCGATTCCCACGCTGATTGAGTGGGATACCGACTTGCCCGAACTGGCGGTACTGGTCGCCGAGGCCGAGCGGGCCGATGCGATTCTGGAGGAACGCCATGCTCAGGCTGCGTGAATTGCAACTGGATTTTGCCGCTGCGGTACTCGACAGTGAGCAGAACGGATTCGACCGCCACATCCGGGCCGCCGGTCTGAGCGGCACCCGGCGCTTGCAGGTCTATCGTAATAACAGCTTGCTCAGCTTGACCGGTGCGTTGAAAGCGGTCTATCCGGTCGTATGCCGGTTGGTCGGCGATGGATTCTTTGAATATGCGTCGGCGCAATACATCGCCCGCCATCCGTCCCGTTCCGGCGATTTGCATGAGTTTGGCGAATTTTTCGCAGCGTTTCTCGAAGCGTTTGCGCCCGCTGCTGAATTGGGTTATCTGCCCGATGTCGCCCGGCTGGAATGGGCGTATCACCAGGTTTTCCATGCCGCCCGCCATTTGCCGCTCGACGTGGCGGCGCTGGCGCAAGTACCTGCCGAGCAGCAGGGAGCATTGCGCTTCCAACTGCATCCTGCCGCTCGTTTGCTGGAATCGGCTTTCCCGATCCTGCGGATTTGGGAAGTCAATCAGGACAACTATGCGGGCGATCCGTCGGCGGATTTAACTTTGGGCGGGATCAAGCTGCTGGTATTTCGCCGCGAGAATTTAGAGATTGAATTTCAAGCCCTTGAGGATGGGGAATTTAGTCTGTTGTGCGCTCTGGCGGAAGGGTGCACCTTCGCTACCGCTTGCGAGTGGGCGCTGGCTGCACAACCCAGTTTTGATTTACCCGCCTGTTTCAGTCGGTGCGCTTTGCAAGGCGTACTGGCCGCTTTTCACCTGCAAGACCCTTAAGTGTTTTTACTTTCCACTATCCATGTAGATTAAGGAGGAATCCCATGATGACCGCCACTGACACCAATGCGATGGCCGATTCGCCCCGATATTCGTTCTGGGCGAAAGCCGTGCCCCTCCTGTGCAAAGCGGATGCACTGTTTCGCAAGACGGCCAATTTCTTAACGCCAGTCGCCGATTTCCTGGCCCGCTACTGGGTCGCCAGTGCCTTCTTCAGTTCCGGGTTAAGTAAAACCACGACCGGAAGTTTCATGCTGTTCGGTCATGCCTTCAACTACCCGCTCAGCCTGCTTCCGACCGAAAGCACCTTTACCCTGTTTCAATACGAATATCAGGTTCCGCTGTTGCCATCGACGCTGGCAGCTTATATGGGTACGGCAGTGGAATTGTTGCTACCGGTGTTTCTGTTTTTGGGTCTAGGCGGACGCTATGTCGCGCTGGCAATGTTCGTTTTCAACATCGTGGCCGTCATTTCCTATCCGGACTTGATGGCCGCCGGACTGGCGGAGCATCAGGTGTGGGGGCTGCTGCTGCTGATTACGATGTGTCACGGTCCTGGCAAGCTATCGCTGGATCATCTGATTAGCCGGTTCATCCGCCGCTAGTCAGTTGCTTCGGCCGACGGTGTGTCCAAAGAGGAGAATTCCATGAATACCCCGGTTCAGATATCCGGTGAGGAGGAGGTTGCTCGTCCTGCCCTAGCCGGGTTTCCGGATCGGGCGGAAGTAGAGTTGCTGTTAAACATTGGTCTGTTCTCCCCGGATGACGAAATCGCTTTGCGAAAAGGGTGGCGGATTCTCAAGGAGCAGACCGATGATTATCTGGATATGGTGCTCGGTATGGTGGCGGCTCACCCGGCGCTGGTCACGGCACTGGCTGCGCTGCGCGGGGAGGAGCCAGCGACTGCCTTGGACGGCGCCACGACCGCCCGTCGCCGCTTCCGACAATGGCTATTTGAGACCTGCTATTTTCCCCAAGAACCGCCCTGGCTCAAACAACTGTACTCCGAACAGTCGCCACCAGATTCCTCAGCGCAATCGTCTCCGACATTACTGCCGGGGTTTCGCCATGCCGTCGCGCTGGCGTATCCGCTGGTTGCCACAGCGCGACCTTTTCTGGCTGCCGATGGACGCAGTCCCCAGGACATTGAACGGATGCAGCACGCCCTCCTGAAAGCCATCCTTCTGCAAGTTGCCCTGCTGAGCAAACTCTACGTCAGACAAGGGTTATGGTAACAACTGCTGGCAGGCGTAGCCCGCCCCGTTCGTCACTGCGACTTTTCGTGGTTCCACGAAATATCGCGGGATTCATTCCCGCTTCAAACTTCCGCTTCATGCCTTTAGCCAAGCCGTTTTTCCAATTTAAAATTGCAACCAACTGTAAATATTTATGATTTTTAATGAGAGGGCTGTTCATTAAAAATTGGCATCACCCTTGCTCACAGGAAAGATAGCGGTACCACCGCAAACCCATTCCAAAAACCTGTCTTCCTGATGAGGAACTTGCAATGAAGACATTGACCAAACTGACTTTCATCTTGATTTCCGGCCTGACCTTGAGCACTGCGTTCGCCGCAGGTTTCAATATGTCGACGGCACAGATCATGGACACCAACAAGGATGGCACAATTACTAAGGAAGAATACATGAAGCAAAGCAACGATATGGCGGCGTGGACCAAGATGGACACTAATAAGGATGGCGTGTTGGACGCAAATGAAATCAAGGTGGGTTTTAACGACAAATAACCTTGTCATGTGATAAATAATACAGTATTGTTGCTATTTTAATAGCAATTTTTAATCAAAATGGAGTGGCATCATAGCCACCCCATCGCTTATCTTTCCCAGTCATTTTCTATCCAGTTCTTTGGGGTATTCACTCCCATTTCTACCAACTCTGCATTCAGCGGAGACCGATGGTAATGTATCTTTTTACTTTCCGGCAGTCACTTCTGATCCAGTGATTCCCGCTCTCTTATTTTTGTTACCATGATTTTCAAAGATATTTTCCCAAAATGTAACCCTGATTAGACGAAAAAAATCCTTATAAATCAAGACAGTGGGAACTGCTGCTTCTGATCGGTGGTTTGTTTTTCCTAAGTTCGTTCCATCCTGCCTATAGCGATAACAACTCAACGGCCAGTCAAGAATTTGCCAAAGCCACGTTCGCCGGTGGTTGTTTCTGGTGTATGGAACCGCCGTTTGAGCAATTGCCTAGTGTGGTCTCGGTGACATCCGGTTATACCGGCGGATACAAGACGAACCCGACCTATCCAGAAGTTTCGTCTGGCGACACGGGACATGCCGAAGCAATCGAAATTATCTACAATCCCGCTAAAATCAACTATTCTCGCTTGCTGGATGTCTTCTGGCGCAATATCGACCCACTCGACGCCACCGGGCAATTTTGCGACAAGGGCCAGCAATATCGTTCAGCCATTTTTTACCACGATGATGAGCAGCAGCGCTTGGCGGAGGCGTCCAAACTGGTATTGGAGCAGTCCGGCCGGTTCAATCAACCCATCGTGACCACAATTGTCCCAGCAACGATTTTCTATGCCGCTGAGGACTATCACCAGCATTACTACCAGAAAAACCCGGTGCGCTATAAGTTTTATCGTTATTCCTGTGGACGGGATCAGCGCCTCGAAGAACTTTGGGGTACTCCTCAATAAAAATACCGTCAATAAATTTCATGATCAGGTCGCATGATGCCGCATAAACTGCTATAGGTGATTCAGTAATTTTAACGGATAAATCCATCTATGGAGGTTTTTTGCATGAATGGAACCGTTGCTCAACCCGCTAATCAACGCTCCACCCCACCAGACGATGCGGTGCTTCAATCCGCCGACGAACGTGATGCCATGCATCTGGCCTTACGCACTATCGTCGAAGGCACCGCTACCGCCACCGGCACCGAGTTCTTTTACGCCCTGGTGCGGGAACTGGCTCTAGCTCTGAATGTGCGCCACGCCTTCGTGTGCGAGCTATTGGAAAGCCGAACGCGGGTCCGCACGCTCGCCTTCTGGCTCGACGGTCAAATCACTGACAATACTGAATTCGATCTGGACGGTACCCCTTGCGAAGTCGTCATTCGCGGCGAGACGGTATATTTAACCAAGAAAGTGCATGAGATGTTTTCCCGGGATACCTGGCTGAGGATGAAGGGGATCGAGAGCTATTTCGGTGTACCTCTGATCTCTGAATCCGGGAATGAAATGATGGGCCACCTGGCCGTACTCCATGATCAGCCGATGGTCAAGGAATTCAGGGGGATGGCGCTCTTGCGGATTTTCGCCGCCCGCGCCCGGGCCGAATTGGAGCGCAAGCAGGCTGAGCAGGCGTTGCACAAAAGCGAAGAACGCTTGGCGAGCATCCTATCCAGCGCTCTGGACGCCATCATCACCCTTGACGCTGAACAGCGCATCACCCTGTTTAACCCCGCCGCCGAAAAAATCTTCCGCTGTTCGGCGCAACAGATGCTCGGTCAATCCTTCATACCCCTGCTCTCCAAACGCTTTGGCAACCTCGTCAAAGGCTATTGCCTGGCGGTCCAGCCCGCTACCGTGAACTCTCAGCAACTGTGGGCACCCGAAGGCTTGACCGCCCGCCGCTGCGACGGCGAGGAATTCCTGGTGGAAGCCACGCTCTCGCCACTGGAGATCGGCGGCCAGCGGTTCTACACCGTGATCCTGCGGGACGTAACCGAGCGGTGGCATTCCGAGGAAACCCTCAAACAGTTGCAACTGGAAAACCTCTATCTTCAGGAGGAGATCAAGACCCGGCAGAGTCCCGGCCATATCATCGGCGACTCGCCGGCCATGCAGGAGGTGTTTGCCCAGGTTGAGCAAGTGGCCGGCGCCGACGCCACCGTGCTGCTGACCGGAGAAACCGGCACCGGCAAGAGCGTCATCGCACGGGCGATTCACGACCTGAGCGACCGGCGCGACAAGTTGTTCGTGAACGTCAACTGCGCCGCCCTGCCGGGCGAGTTGGTGGAAAGCGAGTTGTTCGGCCATGAAAAAGGCGCGTTCACCGGCGCGACCGCTCAGCGCAAGGGCCGGTTTGAACTCGCTGACGGCGGCACCCTGTTTCTGGACGAAGTCGGCGAACTGAGCGCCGGCGCTCAGGCCAAGCTGTTGCGGGTGTTGCAGGATCAGGAATTCGAGCGGGTTGGCGGCGTCCACACGCTGAAAGTGAATGTCCGGCTGGTCGCTGCCACCAATCGCGATCTGGCGAAGATGGTCAAGGAGGGGAGCTTTCGCACCGATCTCTATTACCGGCTGAACGTGTTTCCCATCCGGCTGCCGTCTCTGCGTGAACGCCCATCCGATATTCCGCTGCTGGTTCATCATTTTCTGGACAAGTTTGCGCGGAAGATGAACAAATCCATTCGCGACCTTTCGCCCAACGCCCGCGAGCGGTTGCTGCGTTATTCGTGGCCCGGCAATATCCGAGAACTGCAAAACGTCATCGAGCGCGCGACCATTCTCGCCCGGGGTCCCCTGCTGGAGATCGACAACGCCCTCGAATTGCGCCTGGACGATCAGGATACGACGACTGCACCGCAAGCGTTGGGTTCGCTCGAAGCGATGGAGCGCGCCTACATTCTCCAGGTGCTGGAGCGCACCGGTTGGGTGATCGAGGGCGAACCGGGTGCGGCGGCGATTCTGGACCTCAACCCCAGCACCCTGCGCTCCCGGATGCAGAAATTGAATATCCGCAAACCCAAATTCCCGGCCTGAATTAGAACCCTCCTCTATTCCCAGGTCTGTTAAGAGGCGTTTTTTGTACACTCTCTCTCCCCCAGCCCCTCTCCCATAAGCGGGCGAGGGGAATTCTTGCACAGCTTCCTAGTGCTTTTAACAGCCCGCCTCTTTATTTAATGGCGTTGCGATATATCGTGGGGCCTATTATCTCGCCAGTCTGCCATAAGTTTGAGCTTAAACTATAACTATATGATTATTAAATATATTTTTAATATTTTCAGGCTGGCATGGGCGTTGCTTTTGTCAAGTTGTCAATCCCTGTTATCTCTAACCAGCCATTGAGGAGTTATCCCATGAACAAGACCATCGCCACTACTCTATTGATTCTGGCTTCCGGCCTGACCCTGAGCACAACCGCATTAGCGGAACCTTTCCAGCACGGCAGTGGTTATATCAACGCCATCAGTAATGAATATTCCAACGCCGATACCCAAGGCATGCCACATGCCCAAAGCGTTCGGCGCACTGAGACGATGGCAACGACCAGCGGTTTCAACGACCGCAGCACGGTGGAAAACGAGGGTACTACGGTTAGCCGCAGAGTCGTCGAACCCCCCCTTTCCAGGATGCTGTCCCTCATCGCTCATGGATTTAATGATCGCAGCTAAAGCCTGATGCCGCGAGATCGCCTGCCCGGGTTTCCCTAATGGATGACTGGGCGGCGACTCAATCACCACGATAGTCGTGACTATGGCCGGTTACCGGTTTGTCAGGGCAGTCGAAGTGAATTTCAGAGACCCAACCCTTGCTTTATCGCGTGAGGTGATGTCATGAACCCACAGTCTTTTTCTTCTTCCGCAAGCACAAACCCAGGCTGTTCAAGAAAATGGAGGATCGGAGGCGTACTGAGCCTGGATATATCGCCGGCTTTGCTCAGCTTGACGGCGCACAGCAAAATCAAGCGGTTTCCGCTACGCCCGTCGGTCGCCAAAGCCACCCTGTCTCTCCCCACCCATCCTTAAATTTGCCGAGCGGCGACTACCTTTCAGGCAGCGATTTCAATTCGCCCCCCATCGTTCAGATCGCGCAAAAAACCTCTCACTCCACTGAAGTCATCGGGCCGCTTTCCGTTTCGTTGAGCGGACCCCCGGTGACTACTCATCATCCTTTCATCCGGTTTACATCCTGCAATCAGACTTCATCTGAGCGCTGAATCGCGTTCGTCGCCACGATTTGTCTGGCCGGCATCACCCTCCATATCCTCAATTCAAGATTCGCCACAGCATTTAGCGGCTCCTCGACATATCGCAGTCCTCAGCGCCCACCACATCCTTTCAAGGCTCGCTACTAAAATACAAGTCCATGAAAATAATTGTTATTTCATTAAATATTACCGCATGGCACAGGCATTGCTGACCTCGTAGCGAGAATTCATTACCCCCTATCCAGTGATCAGAAAAGAGGTTGATCCCCATGAGCAGCGCAAACCAACCAGTCCTAAAAGGTCAACGCGCCTTAGTGACCGGGGCTAATTCCGGCATCGGCGCGGCCGTCGCCAAGGCGCTGGCCGCCGCCGG
>NZ_CBTK010000201.1 GCF_000531125.1 Candidatus Contendobacter odensis Run_B_J11
GGATTTGCCCGCGCCTGGTGGGCCGGTGATGCCGATCAGGTGGCCGCCAGTCTCCAGTTGTTCCGCCGGCAAACAATCCAGAAACTCGGCGGCGCATTGGCGGGCCGCTGGCCGACGGTCATCGAGCAGGTTAAGCGCCGTTGCCAGCGCCCGCCGATCCCGTTCGCTGACGGCGGACGCCAGCGCCGCCGGATCAGGAAGCGCCATTCGGCTCATGCCAGATTGACCGACTTCAGGTCGTTCGCTTTGCGGATCAGGTTGAGGATATCCACCATGATGCCGTTCATATCAATGTCCTTGGGGGTGTAGACGGCGGCGATGCCCCGCTCCTTGAGCAACTGGGCATCGCTCTCCGGGATGATGCCGCCGATCACCACCGGCAGACCCTTCAAACCGACCTGTTCCAACTGGTTAAACACATCTTCAACCATCTCGATATGGCTGCCGGACAGCACCGACAAACCGATCAGATGAACCCCTTCCTCCAGCGCCGCTTTGGCGATTTGTTCCGCCGTCAGACGGATGCCTTCATAGACGATCTCGAAGCCGACATCACGGCCCTTGACCGCGATCTGCTCAGCGCCGTTGCTGTGACCGTCCAAACCCGGTTTGCCGATCAACAGGCGCAGCGGCCGCCCCAGTTCGATCCCGGTTTGAGCCACCTGGCTGCGGATCGCAACCACCTTGGCGCTGCGGCTGTCGTCATTGGCGGGAATATCAATCCCGGTGGGCGCGCGGTATTCGCCGAAAATATCGCGCAAAGTCTGCGACCACTCGCCGGTAGTCACGCCCGCATGAGCGCATAGAATCGAGGCGGGCATGATATTGGCGCCGCTGCGCCCGGTCTCCGCCAAAGTAGCGAGCGCCGCCTTGACTTCGCTGTGATTCCGTTTCGCCCGGAAAGCGTTGAGCCGCTCGATCTGCTCACGCTCGGCGCGCGGATCGACTTTGAGAATGCCGCTGTCTACGCCGCCAGTCAGGGGCGATACCTCGGTTTCCTTGTAGCAGTTGAGGCCGACGATTTTCAGATCGCCGCGTTCGATGGCGCGCATCCGCTCGGTGTGGCTGGTCACCAGTTGCCGCTTGACGTAGCCGGACTCGATGGCCTGCACCATGCCGCCCTGCTCCTGCACTCGCGCCATTTCCTGTTCCGCGCCGTCCACCAGCGCCTTGACCTTGGCGGCGATCACCGGCGAACCATCAAAAATATCGCCATATTCCAGTAGATCGGTTTCAAACGCCAACACCTGCTGCATCCGCAATGCCCACTGCTGATCCCATGGGCGCGGCAGGCCCAGTGCCTCGTTCCAGGCCGGCAGTTGCAGGGCACGGGCGCGGGCATTCTTGGACAGGGTAATACCGAGTATTTCCAGCACGATGCGCTGGACATTATTTTCCGGTTGCGCTTCGGTCAGGCCCAGCGAATTGACCTGCACCCCATAGCGGAAACGGCGCATCTCCTCGCTTTGCACCTCATAGCGCTCGCGGGTCAGTTGGTCCCACAGTTGGGTAAACGCCCGCATCTTGCAGCATTCTTCGATGAAGCGAATGCCGGCATTGACGAAGAAAGAAATCCGTCCGGCTACCTGCTCGAAATCGTCCGCGCCGATCTGGCCGGAATCGCGCACTGCGTCCAGTACGGCAATGGAAGTTGACAGCGCGTAAGCCAGTTCCTGAGTCGGCGTCGCGCCGGCTTCCTGCAAGTGATAGCTACAGATATTGGTTGGATTCCACTTGGGAATGTGCTTGACGGTGTAGGCGATGATGTCGGTGATCAGCCGCACCGACGGCGCGGGCGGAAAAATGTAGGTTCCGCGCGACAGGTATTCCTTGAGAATGTCGTTCTGAGTAGTGCCCTGCAATTGCGCCGGAGTCGCGCCCTGCCGTTCCGCCGCCGCGACATACAGCGCCAGCAGCCAGGCGGCAGTGGCGTTGATGGTCATGGAGGTGTTCATCTGCCCCAGTGGAATCTGGTCGAACAGGGTTTCCATGTCGCCGATATGCCCAATCGGTACGCCGACCTTGCCGACTTCACCCCGCGCCAGCGGATGATCGGAGTCATAGCCGGTCTGGGTCGGCAGGTCGAAGGCGACCGACAGGCCGGTTTGGCCTTTGCTCAGGTTGGTACGATACAGCTCATTGGAGGCCTTGGCCGAAGAATGACCGGAATAAGTCCGCATCAGCCAGGGTTTGTCGCGTTTAGTAGGGGTAGTCATGGGCGCCTCATTGGGATTGCGACAGCGTTTCAGGGTTTGGTGGGTTCGGACTGCACTACACGGGTCACTGTTGTTATCAGGATCAGGGGGTTAGGTCATAACCCCCCTTGAAGATCGGATTAGTAGCGCTGTCTGCCGCCGCCGCCCCCGCCCGATGATCTTCTAGGACCGCCGCCGCCGCCTGGCCGGCCACCACCAAAGCCACCGCCACCACCAAAGCCACCGCCGCCGCGATTATCTTCACGCGGACGGGCTTCGTTCACATTCAGGGTTCTGCCCTTCAGGTCTTTGCCGTTCATCCCATTAATAGCAGATTGAGCTTCCGATCCGGCCAGCATCTCGACAAAACCAAAACCTCTGGATTCGCCAGTAAACTTGTCCTTGAGCACCATTGCCGATTCAACTTGGCCGAATGCTGCGAAAGCCTCCCTTAAATCATCGTCGGTAACTTCCCGCGATATGTTACCTACATAGATCTTCACATTGTTCCCCTTATCCTGATTCAGGCTTGGTGATTCGCCCAACATTGAAGACAAGTGATAGGCTGGATGCTTATCACTCTCTGGCTACCCATCATTAAAACTTGGAATCTATCAGCATTCCAGGCTCTAACGAATAGGCAAACTCTCATTTCCATTGCATTCCAAAACCTTAAAAAAAGCTTATTAGTTTGGATATGAACCTCGAATTCTTCTTCACTTCATCCGGGTTAAGTTTGCTACTTAAGCATCTGTTCATAGCGCTCATGTGAACCGATCCAGAACCAAGCAAGTCCCTCAACCCGGTCTTTGGCAAGCGCCCGGTAACGCAAGCTGACACGAACCGACCAAAAAATATCGATTTTCTTCAGGTGCAGCGATGGATGCCAAGGATTGTTTTGAGTAATTCAAAGTTTTTGTCAGCCAGAATACGGATGTTTTCTGAAAGCCGGCGATAATAGAACCAGAATTCCGGGGTAGCAAAGTGATTCAAGGCGGTGTCGCCCGCCCAGCTTCAAAAGCTTCATCAGCGCGTTTTCCAGCAGCACCCAATCGCCCTGCCAAGATGTCCGCTTCGATTTGGCGATCCCACTGATCAGCCATAAATTCCTCAAACCATTGAGCAAATCTCGTCAGTTCTTCGGAAGACAGCTTGGAAACGAGAAGCTCTAATTCTTTAATGCTCATAATTAAAAAAACTCAACTTTCGCAATTTCAGCTATTAGGTTTGACCCGGATTACGTTTGCTTGGCAGCGCGTACACATAAGACCTTTGAGGCAGAACCATGCACTGATCTTTCTTCCAGCTTAAATATATCAGTATGTGCCTTGATTAGATCGCTGAGTTTCTTAAATCCATAGAGGCGTGAATCAAAATCCGGTTGTAATTGTGATAAATAGCTACCAAAGCTCGCTAGATTTGTCCATCCAGTGTCATCACAGGAATTTTCAAGCGCCTGAAGAAAAAAGTTACGCGGAAACTCCTTGGTGGGCTGATCAGGGATAAGAGCAGTTCGATTTGTCGCTATGACTATACTTTTCAGCGATGTGCTTTCGGATGCAAGAAGTGACGCGCCAGTTTCTTGAGAAGCAACCGGACGCAGCACTTCCGTAAAGATAAACTTGTGACAAGCATTACGAAATGCTTCCGGGGTCTTCTGCTCACCAAAACCGAGGACAGTTAAGCCCTCTTCACGGATTCTCAATGCAAGTCCTGTAAAGTCACTATCACTTGAAACTAGACAGAAACCATCAAACCGCCTTGTGTATAAAAGATCCATCGCGTCAATGATGAGAGTACTATCGGTTGCATTTTTTCCAGTTGTATAAGCAAACTGTTGTATAGGTTTTATCGCATGTTTATTCAAGATTTTTTTCCATTGTGAACTTGCAGTAGAAGTAAAATCTCCATAGATGCGCTTTACCGTCGTTTCACCGAAACTGGCAATTTCAGCCAGCAGCCCTTCAATAACAGATGCGGAGACATTATCTGCATCAATTAACACTGCAAGCCTGCGTGTCGGTTCCTCTGACTCAATCTTTGCTACAAATTTAGGATTAATCATGAAACTGCCTCTGGTTGATATTGTTATTTATAAACTCACTTCACGCCGACCGTAGCTTAATCAGCAACCGTAATTTAATCCAAATGGTTTTGTAGTTCTTATTAGAAATTTTGATTAATTCTACTAATATCTGATCTATCTTTTTTTGTTATCTTAATAAGAAACCGTAATGCTTCATTAACCGACCTGGAATCCGGAAAAATTTCCGCAACATCTGGTTCTAAATAAACTATTGATCCACCAAAATCTTTACGCTCTGGCCCAACCTTTCTCACTCGCAGGCTGCTTAGATCGTATTCTGGCCGCAGATCATCTTCTGTTTCTAACTCAACCTTGTTCATAAATCTTGCGCTCCATTGGTGTCGCTTCTCTTGCACTAATCAAACGAGTCATATCACCACGCTCCGTATAGGCCGTCAGCAATAATCGCCCTTGCTGGGACATTCCAATGATGATGTAGCGATGTTCACTGTCAGAATGATCAGGGTCATAAAAATCGACATACAGTGGATCGTCAAAAACGGTTTTAGCCTCATCAAACGAAACACCATGCTTTACCAAATTTACCGCCGCTTTGTTCACATCCCATTCAAACACCATACGGAAAACCTCACACCCTCTCCCTTCCAGAAGAGGGCTTTTTCTCACCTCACGCCGGATGCCGTTTAATCAACAACCGCCGTTCAATCTCGAAGATTTTGCTGCTGAGCTTCTCCTTACTCAGTTTCTGCTTATCGTTCTCCTTGATAAACAGATCCGCGCCATAGGTTTCCAGCGCAGCGGCGGCGCTGATGTTTTTCACGCCGATAAACTGGAAGGTCACGATGCCGGCAGCATCGGTATTCGGCAGAACTTCGGTTGCAATAACCCGCGACATCGCCGCTACCGTATCGCCGGACACCGCCGGCTGGGTGTGATAACCCTCGGTAAAGCCCAATTCCCACAGCGCGTTTTCGCTGACATCGCGGCTGGCCAAACCTTCCAGCCAAGCGAATACCAGCCCACCATAAACAATGGGTTCACCGCTCATCTTGCCGGATAAGCCGGTGCTGTATACCCGGTCAAAATGCAGCGGATGGGTATTGCCGACCAGATAAGTCAGCGCCATGTGTTCGTCGGTGATGGTGCGGCCATTGGCGTGAACGATCAGATCGCCAAGCGCAAAGTCCTCAAAATAGGTGTTGGGGCCGGTGAGTTGCGACGGGTAATTGCCAGCATTGATCGGCAAATCCACCACCGGATGCTCCACCCACGGGAACTCGACCGGCGTCGTCGGCGCAGGCGTCGTCGGCAAACGGTCGCCGCGCCAGTCCACCATGATCTTGCGCTCGTACTGCAACACCACCTGATTATGCTGATTTACGCCCAAAGTGCGAATCAGCACAATGCCGGGTTTATCTTCTCCGCGCGCCTTGCGATCCACCACTTGGGTATAACCGCGCAGAGTGTCGCCCGAATAAACCGGACGCAGGAACTGCACGTTGTAATAGCCCAGATTAGCAATCGCTTTCTCGGAATCGTTATGCACGCCGAGCGACAGCACCACATTAAAAACCATCTGCGGACTGGCCGGTAAATCGGGAAAGCCATGCGCCTTGGCGTATTCCAGATTCAGATACAGTGGATTGCACTGCATGAATACCCGCGCAAAATCCAGCATCGCCGCACGGTCAAACGTAAAGCCGCGTGGATGGACAAAGACCTGGCCCGGCACAAACTCATCCAGATAGCGCCCGTATTGTGGCCGCCGCGCCCATTCCAGATTCACCGCCACCGAACCGGCGACTTCCGCCTGCTCACTCAATCGCATCGAGAAACTCATTACTCAGCCTCCCACTTCAGCTTTAGGCTTGGCGTTATCCACCAGCGAGCGGGTAATCACTTTCAGCGCCAGCGTCTCCTCCGCACCCTCGAAAATCGACAATACCCGTGCGTCAATGAAATAACGACTGACCGGCATTTCCTCGGCGTAGCCCATGCCGCCGTGAATCTGCAATGCCTCGCGGGTCACCCATTCAGCGGTTTTGCAGGTAAACAGCTTGACCATGCTGGCTTCCATATCGCCCTCGCCCTGATCCATCAATCGTCCGACCGTATAGGTAAACTGGCGGCTGACTGCCAGATAAGTCGCCATCCGCGCCAGCTTGACTTGAGTCAGTTGGTAATCGGCAATCGGATAGCCAAACACCATGCGCTCCTGGGCATAACGCAACGCCCGTTCGTAAGCGATCTGCATGATCCCCACCGCCCGGGCCGCAGTCTGAATCCGTCCGCCAGAAAAACCAGCCATGGTGAAGTAAAAGCCTTTGCCCTCACCCGCCGACCCACCCAGCATGTTGTCATCGGGCACGAATACATTATCGAAGAACAGATCGAAGGAGTGCATCCCGCGATAGCCGATGGTCGCAATCGCCTTGGCGCTCAATACCCCGCCGCCGTCCTGCTTGAATTCAAAGGCGTGGCCGGGATAGCTTGGCTTCTCCAGCAGGAACATGGACAGGCCGCGATGACCGAGTGAGAGATCGGGATTGGTGCGGGCCAGAATCAGCAACACATTGGCCCGACCGCCGAAGGTACACCAGGTCTTGGCGCCGTTGAGCAGCCAGCCGCCCTCGGTTTTAGTCGCCTTCAACCGCATGTTGGCGACATCAGAGCCGTAATTCGGCTCAGTCACCGCCACCGCGCACAACATGTCGCCGGAGGCCAACTGCGGCAGCCACTTCAGTTTTTGTGCCTCGGTGCCGCCCTTCAACAACGCACGGGATAGAATTTCAGGACGGGTAATCAGGCTGCCGGCAGCGCCCAATGAGCCACGGGTCAGTTCCTCGGTCACCACGATCATGCCCATATTGTCTTCGCCGTCATCACTCTGGATGCCACCGAAGCGTTCGGGAATGGAGATGCCGAAGCAGCCCATTTCCTTGACCTGATCGATGATGGCGTCGGGAATATCGAGATCGTGGCGATGGATTTCCTCGGCCAGTGGCATGACCACTTCCTCGGCCACTCGCCGGAAGGTGTCATGCATCATCTGGTGATGATCGTCCAGCAGATAGGCGCCGGTTACCCCATCCTGAGCGCGAGCCAGTTGCCCTAATTCCGCCACTCGCACTGCTGGCAGTTGCGCCAGACAAAACTGCCGCGCCACGGCATGATCGACGGTAGCGCTCAGCCAGTGGTCATTCAGGCCAAAGTCGGCCGGGCGAGCGCTCAGCCGGTTACGAATGCCCTGCACCGCCTCGGCGCTGAACAGCAACGCAAACCGCTCTTCCAAGATGAGTTCATTCGCCGGACTGCCACCCGCCTCCCGCGCCCGCTGGGCGTAGTCGAGCATGAAGCGGGCGCCAGTCGTTTCGGCGCAGGACAGCGACAGGTCGTAGCTGACCAGTTGATGATGATCGAGCAGGGCGGCGGAAACGCGGCCATCGGCTTTTTGCGTCCGTTCCTTGAGGTCCGCCAGAGAATAATCAAGTGCTTTTTGGACGGCGGCCAGCGCCAGGTTAGCCTGTTGCAACTGCTCGGCTGGGGTCTGGATCGGTTCGGACATGGATTTGCCTCGTTTGGTGTCGGTTAATCTTGAAAACCCTGAATTTAGTAGGCTCTCGCTGCCAAGTTTAGGCGGAAAAACGTCGGGAGCACACTATTTGAGTATGCAATGCAGCAAAAAAATTCCAGCATGAAACGATTCTTTGACAGATTCGGTCCGATCCGCGCTGGATGATCCGCTGCTGGCTTTCCTAACCCTTATAATACGCTGCCTGATTCCCCCTCCCACCCTTCCCCCAAGGGAAGGTATTGCCATAATGGGCGCGTCCCTCCCTTTCGAGAACCCACCTTGACCACCACCGATACCGCTGCCCCCGAACTCCGCCATTACGCCGGCCTGCTGGCCATCGAACTGGACCCTCAACGCTCCGATCCCACCGGCGTACCCCCTGCACCACTAAGCATAGCTGCTGCTACCGCGCTGGCCGGCCATCTCGCCAAGGACCTGGATCGCATTCTCGACGGCATCGCCCATCTCGGTTTGATCCTGCCGGGCGCACTGTACGACCAGACCGAAATTCTCCGGCCCGGATTGCCGCTGATCGAGGCGCTGGCCGCACTATATAACGGCAGTTCGCGGGCGCGGGGTACGGCGTTCACCCCACAATTGATCGCGCTGGGCACCGACCGGGGTTTCTTCCCGCTGGCCGCCATCAACCCGCTGCGCCGCCCCGATTCCGGCCCGCTGCTGCTGTTGCCATTTTGCTTCATCGGACCCAGCGACGACATTACCCAGTTGGCGCGGGTCATGGAGGACACTTTATTGCAGAACGGTGCGGTGTCACCGGCCACCGACGAGGCGGTGCGACAAGCCTTCGGGCTGACTGCGCTGAATCTGTCCTTTGCTACCGTGGGTGATCTGTGCGCTCTGCTGCGGGTGCAACTGGAAAGCAACCAGTTTCTGCCGCTGTGGGAATTGCTGGAGTACGCCTGGTTCGAGCGACCGGGAACCCGTTTCGTGGCGTTAGCAGCGGGCAACCGCTTTCTAGCCGCCGAGGATCATGTTCACACCCCGTTTTACACCTTCAATGACTGGGCGCAATTCGGACCGGGTCGGGCACTGCCAGCCGCTGAACTGGGCGAGGGCTATCTAGGTTGGGCGCGGATGCAGCGACAGTATGCGCTGGCGCTGGAAGCCTACGGCCTGCATGTGCGGCGGGTGTTGGCCAACCCGCGCTTGGAGGCAACGCTGGCGACGATGGACGATGCAACGGTATTGGCGGGCTTTCGCGACATTCCCTGTCTGTCCGGGGATTATCTGGTCGAGCGCATTTTTCATAATGACAGCGAGCAACCGGAACAGCAGATGCAGATCACTCACCAGGCCGATCCGGAATTGGGAACGCTGGCCTACACCGTAACCACGCTGGACGCCAGCGGCCAACTGCTGCGGCTGGAACATCATTACCCGCTGCGACCACAGGGCTTGCCGGTGATTGCCGACCAGTTGGTCCAGCGCTGCACCGAACAGGGAACCGAGCGGCAAGTACTCCATCCGGGTCAGTTGCTGTACTCGGAAAGTGGTCGGAGTTTGCGCGCTGTTGCTGTGGCCGATGTGCCGGCGGCGGAGCGAATGCATTAAGGCGACATCCTGTCGATTCGGGCCATCCCTCAGTAATGGGCTACCCGCGCCGTGCCGTCGTATCCGGTAAGCACCTGCACCCGGTCACCCCGATAAAACGGCTCGTCGTCGGCCTGAGTCACCGCCAGCATCCGGCCATTGTCCAAGCGAATTGTGATCTCCACTCCCGGCTGACGGGTCGCATTTTCCTCGATGGCCGAACCGACCAGACCACCGATCACCGCTCCACCAATAGCGCCGGCGACCTGACCCCTACCCTTGCCGATGGTGCTGCCGGCCAGCCCGCCCAACGCCGCGCCGCCCACTGTGCCCACGCCGCTCTGGGTCCCCTCGATCAGCACTTGGCGGACATTCTCGACATAACCCAGTTGTACATCCTGGGCCTCGCGGACTTGACCACGACTATAGGCACTGCCGGACATGCTGGCCGGACAGCCGCTCAACACCAGACCTGCCGCCAGCACAATCACTATGGTGGCGGTCGTTTTCATCCGTTGCATGATTCACCTCCTCGGAAATGGATAGGGTTTAGCTTGAAATCTATTGGAGCATTATAACCCACTCGCCACCATAGCCCAGATCCACTAAATCGTGACTGAACCTTCCGATTGATGTCCATAACCTTATCTATCGTTCGCGAGCGGGTAAAAATGGCTAATCCGCCATGCGAATAGCCAGTCGCATGGCAAGAGCGGTATAGTGCGAACCCAGCGGTCAGGATTTATTCAAGTGTCCCCCGCTCTCAACCGTCGGCTCCGCTTGATTTCTACTATGAAACGGTTTTTGCAACGCCATCTGCCCGATCCCCAACAACTACGCTCTCACCAGAGCCTGCGCTTTCTCGGCGGCCTGCTACACGACCCGCGTCTGTGGCATTTCAGCCGCCGTTGCACCGTCAATGGGTTGGCAGCCGGTGCGTTTTACGCCTTTGTGCCCTTTCCATGGCAAATGCTGCTCGCTGCTATCACTGCGATCTGGCTGCGCTTCAACCTGCCAGTGGCGGTGGCCATGGTCTGGATCAGTAATCCGCTGACCATCCCGCCCATTGCTTACGCCAACTACCGCTTCGGCTCGTGGCTACTGGACAAGCCACCGGCGGACTGGGCCTTTGAACCTTCGCTGGACTGGCTGCTGCAAAAAGCTGGCGAGTTTGGCCCGCCGCTGCTGGTTGGCTCGATGGCGACCGCCGTAGTCGCCGGACTCCTCACCTTTGTGGTCGCCCATTTGATCTGGCGCTGGCATATCATCACCAAGTTTCGCCGCCGCCGGCGTATCATTTCCAGTTCGATTTGAAATCGCCCGCCCAGGCAGAAGTCGCTCCCGTTTTGCATCTCTCTGTTCGTGTTTGCCCCCGCAAGCACCCTCCTCGTAAGGTACTGTTTGGTATGTCATCCCCCATCACTCAATTTGAAGAATTAGCGCTTTCGCCCCCGCTGCTGCAGACGCTTAAAGAAGTCGGCTACGAATCCCCCTCGCCGATTCAGGCGGCCTGCATTCCGCACCTCCTGGCCGGCCACGATCTAATCGGCCAAGCGCAAACGGGTACCGGTAAAACTGCCGCGTTTGCACTGCCGCTGCTGGAACGGCTGGATTTGACCAACCACCAGCCGCAGGTGCTGGTGCTGACCCCCACCCGTGAACTGGCGATCCAGGTCGCCGAAGCCTTTCAGAGTTATGCCCGCCATTTACCCGGCTTTCATGTGCTGCCAATCTACGGTGGACAGAGCATGACGATTCAGCTTCGCCATCTGCGGCGCGGCGCCCACGTCGTGGTTGGAACTCCCGGTCGAGTCATGGATCATCTGCGCCGGGAAACCCTGGTGTTGGACGGGCTGCGCAGCGTCGTTCTGGACGAAGCCGATGAAATGCTGCGTATGGGCTTTATTGACGATGTGGACTGGATTCTGGAGCGCACCCCGCCGGAACGGCAGGTGGCGCTGTTTTCCGCCACCATGCCCGAACCGATCCGGCGAGTAGCGCATCGCCATCTGCGCGATCCCCAGGAAGTCAAGATTCAAACCCGCACCGCGACGGTCTCTACGGTTCAACAACGCTACTGGCAAGTCAGCGGTCTGCACAAACTCGACGCCCTGAACCGGATTCTGGAAGTGGAAGATATGGACGCGGCTCTGGTGTTTGTGCGCACCAAGACCGCAGCCACCGAGCTGGCGGAGCGGCTGGAAGCGCGGGGTTACTCCTGCGCAGCGCTGCACGGCGACATGACCCAGGCCCTGCGCGAGCGCACCGTTGATCAGCTTAAAAACAACAGCGTGGATATCGTAGTCGCCACCGACGTGGCCGCACGGGGGCTGGACGTGCAGCGAATCAGCCATGTCATCAACTACGACATTCCTTACGATGCCGAAGCCTACATCCACCGCATCGGTCGCACCGGGCGCGCTGGACGGGCTGGCACTGCCATTCTGTTCGTCGCCCCCCGCGAGATGCGAATGCTGCGTGTCATCGAAAAGGCGACCCGCCAGCCGATCACGCCAATGCAACCGCCTACTCAAGCAGTGATCGCCGGTCACCGGCTGAACCGCTTCAAACAGAAAATTCTCGACACCATGGCCGCCCAGGATTTGGGCTTTTTCCACGATGTGGTCAACCAAATCGAGCAGGAACAGGCCATTAGCGCCCAAGATATCGCTGCCGCACTGGCGTACCTGATCCAGCGCGAACGTCCGCTACAAGCGCCGGAAGCGGCCAGCGTGAAGATCACCGATTCGAGGCCGACACAAGAGACCCGCCATCGGGCCGAATCGGAAACGCGACCCACCCAACGCCGGGATCGCGCTAAAGAATCTACCGATGCGGCGATGATGCGCTACCGGTTGGAAGTGGGGCATCAGCACGGCGCGACGCCACAAAACATTGTCGGCGCTATCGCCAATGAAGCTGGCATTGATAGCCGCTATATTGGTCGCATCGAGATTCACGAGGATTACAGTACCGTGGATTTGCCGGATGGCATGTCGGCTGAAATTTTCGAGCATCTCAAAAAAGTGCGGGTGCGGCAGTGTCCATTGAATATCAGCCGTCTCGGCCCCTCTGAGCCGGAGCGAGCCAGGAGACGCCCGGCCGGTACCGGGGAAAGAGTGGCAAGGAGTCCCAAATCCGGTGCTACCGAGCGGGAACCCCGACCGACTCTGCGGCGCAAAAGGGAAACCGATTCCTGAACGTCAAGCTACCCATGTCATCAACCGATGGAGAACTCCGAATCATGTTGACTATCTATGGATATCCAAATAGCCGTTCCACTCGGGTGGTATGGGCGTTGGAAGAAGTGGGCACCGAGTACGAATACGTCTATGTTAATCTCATGGCCGGTGCTGGACGGCAACCCGATTATCTGGCACTCAACACCGGCGGCAAGGTGCCGACTCTGGTGGATGGCGCACTCATTCTGACTGAATCGGGCGCGATCTGTACTTACATCGGCGACTGTTTCCCGGCCTCTGGGTTGACGCCACCCGTTGGAACCCAGAATCGCGCCTACTACAACCAGTGGTGCTATTTCACGCTCAGCGAACTAGAACAGCCGCTCTGGACCATCGGCAAGCACAGCTTCGCGTTACCCGAAAAGCAGCGGGTGCCGGCAGTACTTGACACCGCACGCTGGGAGTTCGCAGTGGCCGCCAAGGTATTGGCGACGGGCCTCGGCCAGCGGGAATTTATCGTCGGCGATGGTTTCACCGCTGCCGATATTCTAGTCGCCCATACTCTGGCTTGGGCACAGGCCTTCAAACTGCCACTGGAGCATGACAACCTAATGGCCTACGCCGCCCGGTTATTGGCTCGTCCCGCCCGGGCGCGGGCGCAAGCCCGAGAACAGGCCAAGAGCGGCGCGAAATCCTGACATCGAATGAAAAATCTCTTGAACGCACTCCGCGTTCAGGCTGAATTAAGGGTGTTCCCTCTGAAATACCCAACTCTTTCTAAACCGTAACGGAGGCTTAATTCATGACCAAGATCATCAAAATGCTGGCTCTTCTGGCAACCGTGCTGTTGGCGGCTCCGGGCGGAGCTATCGCGCAGCAGGATGAATATCCCCAGGTTGAGCCGCAACGCCCCCGCGATCAGCCTCGTGGCCAAATTCAGGTCACTAACGACTGGCGGGATGAGGTCAACATTACTATGTGGACCCATCGGCGAGAGCAGATTGGTGACTCCTGGACCCTCAGATCGGGAGAAACTGCTGTGCTGGCCGTAGACGGAGTGCGGATCAAGGTCAGACCCAACTATAAGATTAAAGTGGGCGATGATTGGGGATGGGTGAATCTCGGTGCCGTGGGTCAGTTCTCCAGAGGCACCTGGAACGTCAATGTGCGCGATATCTGGCGTGCTACCCATCAGCGTGGCGGCAGAGGTGGCAGACCGGATCGGGGAGATGAAAATGTCCCGGATTGGCAACGATAACAGCATTGCCCACCGCCAACCCCTGCGTTGCATCCTGCTGGGGCTGAGCGGCGCACTGACGCTCAGCGGCTGCACCACCCTGTCTAGGGAAGATTGCCTGAGCGGGGACTGGTACGCGATCGGGGTGCAGGACGGCGCGTCGGGTTACTCGTTGGAGCGACTGGCCGAGCATCGGCAGGCTTGCGCGGAGTACCGAATCAGGCCGGATCGGGAGGACTACCGTGCAGGCTGGGAGGATGGCATTCGTGATTACTGCACCCCACAACGCGGCTTTCGCGAAGGGCGCCAAGGCGCGAGCTATGCCGGGGTTTGCCCGCCACAACTGGAGTGGATCTTTTTGCGCGAATACCGAATCGGGCAGGAATTATATGAGCAGGAGCGCCGAATTCGGGAGTTGGAGCGCGAACAGGAACGCAAAAAGGAGGAACGCCGTGAGCGGGAGGAGCATCGTCGTTCCGACCAGCGCCGCGAAAAACCGGAGGTCTCGCGACAGCGCGATATTCAACCCGTAGGTCAGCCAGTGCATATTCAGCCTAGTTCGACCACTCCACCGGACGATCCGGCTGAGCAGGAAAAATTACGTAATGAGATGCAAAAGGTTAAGGAGCAGTTTAACCGGCTGCGTGAGCAATCAATAGAATCAAAACCTTAGCCGCACTGGCCGCGCCCTAAGTGTTCAGGAATAAGCAGGAATAGCCCGCTGTGCGCCTGAGTTCCGCACAAAATCCGGCACAGTGACTTATCTACAAACTTATCCACAACCCTTGACCCCGCGCCCGTTAAGCGGCGGCGGCAGTGATGATAAAATCCACATGAACTGCGTCATACGGGAAGATCAACTTGCCATCGGCGGTCTTGTCGATGACGCCACAAAGCACCAAGGCTTGAGCATCGGTATGTACGCCCTTCACGTCGCGCCCGACGCGCCGAGCCAGTTCACGCACCCCAATGGATCCAGCGCCGGTCATGGCCTTGAGTAAAGCCCAGCGACCGGGCGATAGCGTGGCCCATAAGTCCTCATGGCTGGGAAAACTGATAAAGCAGCCCTGCGGTTCTCCGCGAAATGCGGCCTTCATTCGCTGTTTTGTCGCGGCTATGTCGGATACTTCAATCGTTACGGTGGTCATGGGGGCCTCACCAGCGGGCGACATCCGCCCAAAAATCGTCAACCAGTTGATCCAGCGTCGTGAAACCGTAGGGAACCTCTTGCTCGCCCAGGTGTTTATGATCGCCCTTGCCCGCCTCGTTGTCGTAGCGCATCGCGCAAACCCCATTCACGACCAGAGCCAAGCGGTATTTGAAGCGGTGGATACTGCCAGGCATGGCCGCAGAAACCTGCCAAATCACGATGTCGGCAAAGCGGTTGTCGCTCAACGTGACGCGGGATTTCTGAAGAAGATCGGCTTTCACGTTGTCACTATGACAACGCTGCAAAGTGTTGTCAATACGCCAACGCTTGACCCCGCGCGCCGTTCTGGTGAGCGGGCTATACTTTCCCAACCATATCTGAAAAAGGGGGATGCCGTGAAGCGATGGATGATTTTGAGCTTGGCGTTGGCGACCGTTCCCGCATTTGGGCAAAGTACACCGCCTGCGAAAACCTATAAATGGCAGCACCCCTGGTTCAAAAAAGAGATCACAAGCCCTACACCGCCCACATGGCCGTACCGCGTCATCGAGGAAAAGAACGGCGTCGTTCGGGTCGAGGTGACGCCGCCAGACGCAAAAAAAGCGTCACCAACGATCCAAGAATCGCCAGTTTCTACGGATCAACCTTCTGTCCCCGAACCAATTCCATCGCCGACTTCCTATCAGCCCACCCCGCCGCAAACAGTTCCCCCCGCTCCATTACCTCAAGACAGACAGCAAGCCTTCGATAAGCGAGATCAGAAAAAAGTTTGCGATGCTATGGGCGATTTATCCGATTCTGCATGGGAGGCCAAAAAAAATGGAGTATCACAAATAGCGGCGGAATCCATGGTTGTTTTGAGCGCCAGCAAACAACTCGATCCATCACTGTTAGATACTGTCCGTAATATCGTTAAAGCGGTGTATGCCCATAATGAATGGACGAAGTTGGAGGCGAGAATGAATGTCGGAGTGGCTTGTGAGACCAGTTGGTAGAACAATTCAACCGGCTGCACGAGCAGTCAAAACAGCGGGAAGCGCCTGAATGAAACTGCTGGCGCTGGATACCGCCACTGAAGCCTGCTCCGCCGCAGTGTGGGTCGACGGCGCGGTGCTGGAACGCTACGAACTGGCGCCGCGCCGTCATGCGGCGCTGATTCTGCCGATGATCGAAGCGGTGCTGGCCGAGGCCGGGCTGAGTCCGCCGCAATTGGACGCCATCGCCTTCGGTCGCGGACCCGGCGCGTTTACCGGAGTGCGGATCGCAGTTGGTATCGTTCAGGGCATCGCTTTCGCCGCCGATCTGCCGGTCATCCCGATTTCGACTTTGGCGGCGCTGGCGTTAGGCGCAGCGCAGGAAGCCGGCTATTCACGCATCGCAGCAGCACTGGATGCCCGCATGGGTGAGGTGTACTGGGGCGTTTACGCGGTTAGCGAGCATGCGGCTAAGCCCTTGGACGAAGAGCGTGTCTGTGCGCCGCAGAACGTGACCGCGCCGATTCCGGGTGACTGGTTTGGCGTCGGCAACGGCTGGACCGCCCACGCCGCAATATTGGCGCAACGCCTGCCGATGAGCGGCTGGCAGGGCGAACGCTACCCACGCGCCGGCAATGTAGCCCGCTTGGCCGCTGCCCCGCTATCGCGCAACGTATGGGTGAGTGCTGATCAGGCATTACCGGTTTATCTTCGCAACAAAATAGCGAGTAAATCAGTCTGAATTCTGTCTCTAAGTGTTGGAAACCGGGGCGCGATTGGCATAGGATAAGGCAGCTTCTCACCCGAAGCGGCGCTATGACAAAAGCAAGATTAACCATCGCCAACCGGAGGACATGCCATGCATACCCTGCTCATTGATGACCAAGTTCACAGCAAGGCGCTGCCGGACTTGATCACCAAGCTGCTGACCGCCCGTCAGCACAGCCTGATACTGTTTCAAAAACTCGCCGCTCTGCAACAGCCGTCTGCGCCCGCCGCGCCGGTTCCGCATCTGCTGCAACGGTTCCGACAAACCCTGGTGGACTATATGGCGCTGGGATTGTTTGAAGTGTTTCAAGCGCTGGAAGACCAGCCGACCGATTCGCCCTACCGCCGTGCCCGCGATCTGGCCCAGCGCGGCTATGCCCGCATCGCTCGCACTACCCAGGCGGCGCTGGCTTTCCACGACCGCTACGACGGGGATCTGTCCAAAGTAGAATTGGCTGAACTGAGCGCGGATCTTTCGCAATTGGGCGAACAACTTGCCGAACGCATCGAGCTGGAAGACCGGATCGTGGCCGCCGTTCGCAAGAGCTGCGACGCCATTGCGGCCTGAAGAGACCTGACAGGTCTTTAAGACCTGTCAGGTATGCGCCCCAAAGTCCGCCCGATTCCGCCTCGCCTGCTTGGCCCGATACATCGCTGCATCCGCAGCGTCAACCAACTGCTTCGCACTCTGCCCATTCTGTGGAAACCGGTGCGTCGTCCCAATTTAATAGCCGCGCATCCATTCGGGACGCAATCGCACTGTCCCGGCCAGCGCCTGTTCCAGTTGCGCCAGCAGCTTTTCCCGATCTCGCGGCAACTCGCCTGCCAGCGCTAGGGCATTCGAGGCATGATTGGAGCGGAACACCAGCGGCACGGGCGGATTTAGCCGCTCGATCAGCCGGACCTGCTCCACCAGCAACGCCCGGTCATCCTGCTCTAAAAACGGCTCGCGAAACTTGCGGTGAAATTCCTCGGTGATTACTGGGTCCAGCATCAGTTGCAACGTAGACAGATAATCCAGTTCCAGCCGGTTTACCAAATCGGCAGTGGCGTCAATGTGCTCCCGCCAATAGCTCTGGCCGCCGAGACCAAGAATTACCGTTGCGGAGATTTTTAACCCGGCCTGTTTGGCTTTGCTGAGTCCCGTCACCATTGCCTCCGGCATCGCGCCTTTGGTAATGCGTTTGAGCAACTCTGCTGATCCGGTTTCAATGCCGTAATACAGCAGTGTCAAACCGTTTTCCCGCAGTCGGGTCAATTCCGCTGCCGATTTCTTCAGCAGATTGGCGGGTAGGGCGTAACTCGACACCCGTTCCAACCGGGGAAAAGCGGTGTGCAGCGTGGCGAGAATCGCCAGCAGATGCTCGACGGGTGCGGCCAGTGCATCACCGTCAGCCAGAAATACCCGCTGCGTACTGGGATCAACCCGCGCTATCGCTGCGATTTCAGCTTGGACTTCCGCTAGCGGACGAATAGCAAAGTGCTTGGTCCGGTACATCGAACAGAAGCTGCACCGATTGAAACTACAGCCCAGCGTCACTTGCAGAATGAAGCTATTGGCTTCGGAGGGTGGCCGGTAGACCGGCATATCGTATTGAATCAACATGATGGGTCTTCCTCGATCAGTGTGGTTGGGAATGAACGGCGCACAATCCGCTTTTACCCCATAATCGTTTACAATTCCCGCCGCAATCGCTGCTCTGTTGAGCCAAGGGCTGGCTTAACTTATTATTTTAATAAACGAATTTCTGATTATGGTCGAGGCGGCGCATGGCGCGAATCAAATTGGAGCTGCCGGCGAACTTCCCGTTCAGCACCGAACTGCGGGTACGAATCACCGATGTCAATTATGGTGGACACATGGGCAACGACGCCCTGTTGGGTCTGCTGCACGAAGCGCGAGTGCAATTTCTGGCGCATTATGGCCTGAGCGAGCTGGATATTGGCGGCGTCGGGATCATCATGGCCGATAGCGTCATCGTCTACAAATCCGAGGCGTTTCCCGCTGAAACCTTGGTGATCGCCGTAGCAGTGGCCGATTTTAATCGGTGTGGCTGTGATTTCATCTATCGCGTGACCGAAAAGACCAGCGACCGCGAAGTGGCGCGGGCCAAGACCGGCATTGTGTTCTTCAACTATCAGCAACGTGCGATTCAGAACGTGCCACCGACCTTCCTCGACTTGTTCCCGCCCGATGTCGTCCCTGCCTAAGCTGCCGCTGTCGCCTGCCGCCCGGGCGTGGCTGCCAATCCGCCTGCTGCTGGCAGTAGGCGCCAGCGTTGGTGTAGCGTTCCTGCTGGTGCTGGTGCTGTACCTCACCGATCTGAGTCTGTCGGTATGGGATCGCTTGCAGCGAGCACCCACCGCGTTCTGGGTTATCTACCTGCTGATTCTGGTCGTGCTGGGCAGCGGTGGCGTCTATGTCGTGTGGCGGATGTTGAATCTGGGCCGTCCGGCTACAAAATCCCGTGGGCGGATTCCTGCCAAACCACCGGACGAAGCCACCTTGCGCGAACGCCTGGAACATAGCGAGGCGGCGGGCGTACCGGTAGACGCGATTCGTCGTGAGCTGGAGGAATTGCAGCGGCGACGGGCAGTCGGCGAGATCGTGGTGGCAGTGTTCGGCGAGATCAGCGCGGGCAAGTCCTCGTTGATCCGCT
>NZ_CBTK010000202.1 GCF_000531125.1 Candidatus Contendobacter odensis Run_B_J11
AATTATCGGGGAAATCGACCTCCAGAGCAAACTTTGCAGGAAATTTATCTAGGGGTGCTAGTGATGTTTCCCTTTCAATTTTGAAACGCCGATGATTTCAGCGCGTTTCAAAATGAACCGAAAAATTCCTCACTAAATTAGAAGGTTGCAAATCGTACTTAGACAGACTAAAGTCAATCTGGATAGAGAAATTTATGGCTAAATCAAACATTCATGTACCGCAACCTATGCTAGTAACTGATTTATTAGATTTGATTCCCGCATAACCCTCTGGCGAACGGCGGGGAGACGAAAACAGCCTCCACAGAAGTTTAGCTGTTCTAAATCTACTTTCATGAAGCTGATTTTTGATTTATACCTCGTCTGTTGCTATAGTGGCGACTGACTAATTCTAGTTAGGCTGCTTATTTAAAAAACAAAGGTTCTTTATGGAAAAGAAAATCTACGCTGAAGAAGTTAACTTCTGGCAAACAAGCTATTCGTCGCCAGATATTTGGATTGAACGTACAAAAAATCAGATTGAAAAACTTGGTGGAAAAGTCACAGCTAAAGGCTTTGAAAGTGATGAGCAAGGCCGCGTCGCTTTCATGCTTGGCTTCTCCATTGATACTGATACATTCAGAATCGTATGGCCGGTATTGCGATCTAAAACTGATAAGATACAAGCGGCTCGGATACAAGCCGCCACGATGCTTTACCACTACGTAAAAAGCGCGTGTTTGTATGCCGTTATAGTTAGCGCACGCTCAGCATTTTTCAGTCACCTTGTATTGCAAGATGGCCGTATGGCTTCACAGGTTGCAGATACAGAGTTGAGTGAAGTTGTTCCAAAAGTGCTTTTGCTTCCAGCAGCAGGCTAACTACCACAACAACAATGTGGGATGTTGCAGGTACTATCAAAGAGGGCAACTTGATTTTGCAAGGCAAAGTGTTTTGGATATCAAGTTGCACGGCTTATGAAAAGTCAGTAGCCAAGAAGGTTAGCTACTATGTCTATACGGTATTGTGTTGATTGTGGTAAGGCTATTTCATTACTACGTGTTAAATTAGCGCCAAATACTATTCGCTGTCTGTCGTGTGAGGGGGAAGGTGACGAAATAGACTACTCGGGTTCTTCCACAGCTGCCGAGGAAACTCAAATAGATGGCAGCCGGGGCTGGCATACTTTCCGGGATCACGGTCAATTCGGTTCTCATCCTATGTTTGACTCCATGGATGATGAATCCCTGCCCTGATCATCGACAAATCTTCTAACGAATTATCCAGACTGATCAGGCATCGGGTACGATGACAGAATTAGCCCACAATGCATTACCAAAGCAGCCGGATTCTGCGTCTTTTCAATATGTCGTGGTCATTGTCATCAGAACGCCTTTTGCGCCTAAGAAAGATATGCCTTTTGATATTTCCCTGCTGCGCACCGCCAATAAATTATTGATTCGTCAAAAGCATGGCATCGAGGATGTGTTTCTGTTTGTCGTGGTCGGCAACGAGGAAGAGAACGCCAAGGTTGCTACTCGGTTGAATGACTATGGATTTTTCAATTTTAACTTGCTGACATTAGATGTTGAAGACGATGATACCGACGATGATGAAATGGGTGAAGATATAGCCAACTGGCTGCGGAAAAATCATCCGAGTTGTGTCCCTTATTTAGGGAAAACAGTCTACGATGATAATTATGACTGGATTTGGTGGATGGGTATTAAATATGGACAGGAAGAATCCGCTGACTTATGGCCTTTTCCGGTTAAAGATTTTGTCCAATTACTTCCTTCAAGTTATGCCAATGCAGCATCAACATGGCTGGCCATACTCGCAACAGCCATGGATATGGCTAATCCTGAGTATGAAGATGACCCTGAATATGCTCTGGAAAGTCAGCAAAATGCACTTCTTGCGGCTACTTTATGCGAATGGTTACATGGTTTTGAAGGAGCGAATGGAAATTGTTTTAATGACTTCGATCCAGAAACTTCTATTAAGTTACTTAATATAAATGACTTCTTTTTAGGTTATAATGCCAATGATTATTATGACAATTTACAAGAGTTGTTTGACGAAGTTGAAAGTGAGTATGACTCGATGAAGCCCCACCTGCTTAAAAAGATCACAGAAGATAATCGTTACCCCATGCGTAATGCGTTATCCCGGTTTTTTGGTAGTGATGCGGGTCTTTTTTGGGCATTATACTCTTCAATTTGGCCAAACTATCAACAACCCATGTATGACTTGTGTAATGAGTTACTCAGTCCAAACGATTTCGACGAAATGGCGGAAATTATGTCCGCTTGGGAATTTGTCCAGCAGGGCTGGTGTGACGCGGCAGATGCGTAAATAATGCCGATTATCGACTGATTAAAGGATCATCATGTCAGAGGGACGTATCAAACCGGGAGTGACCGTCAGTGGTCCACTGCTCCCGGAGCCGATTGAGGTGCTGGCAGTGACGCCGTTAGGTACGTCGCTCAAGGTGATCGGTCGAGGAACCAAAACCGGATTGACGCACGATCCCATTTTCAGTGCAGAACAATTAGCCAATCTAACGGTTTCGGCGGAGCAGGAACCCTTTGATGGAGATGCCGCCCTGTTTCGGTTGGGGGTGGAGGCGCATCGCCTCGGCTTGGCTTATGAATACGATCCCTACTTTTCCCTTTCCATCACCCGAGTCGATCCGCTGCCACATCAATTAGAGGCGGTTTACGACTACTTCCTGAAATTGCCGCGTATCCGTTTTCTGCTGGCCGATGACCCTGGTGCCGGTAAAACTATTATGGCGGGTCTGCTTCTCAAAGAACTCAAGGCGCGTGGCCTGGTTCGGAGAACCCTTATTGTGACCCCGGCTAATCTGACCTTTCAGTGGCAACGAGAACTGAAAGACAAGTTCCGCGAGAATTTTGAGATTGTCCGGGGCGACGTGCTGCGGGCGAACTATGGGCAAAACCCGTGGCAAGAAAAGGCGCAGGTGGTGACTTCTATTTCGTGGGTCTCCACCAAAGAAGATGCTCGTGCCAGTTTGCTTCGCTCTCGGTGGGATTTGGTCATTGTGGATGAGGCCCACAAGATGAGTGCTTACGCTAATGACCGGAAAACTTTAGCGTATGAGTTAGGTGAGAAGCTCTCGGAGATGACCGATCATTACTTGCTGATGACCGCCACGCCGCATAAGGGCGATACGGAAAACTTTTGTCGCTTCCTGTCGTTGCTGGATAAGGATGTCTATGGCAACGTCAAAAGTCTCGAACAAGCGATGCGGCAAAACGAAGCGCCCTTTTACTTGCGGCGGATTAAAGAAGCCTTAGTCAGCTTTCCAGACCCGGAAACCGGAGTGGTCAAGCGGTTGTTCACTCAGCGCGAAGTGCGAACGGTCGCCTTTGAATTGGATGGGGAGGAATTGGAGTTTTATGACCAATTGACCCGCTATGTGGAGGATCAATCCATCCTGGCTGCTGCGGATAACTCGGCACGGGGCCGAGCTGTCGGGTTTACGATGGCGATGCTGCAACGGCGGATGGCCTCGACACTCTACGCGGTGCGCCGAACCTTGGAGCGGATGCGGGAGCGACGGGAGAAGATTCTGGCTGACCCGGACGCTTATCGCCGCGAGCAAATTACCAAGCGGCTACCGGACGATTTCGATGATCTCACGGAAGAAGATCAACAGGAGATTGTGGCTGAACTGGAAGACGTGGTGGCCTCGGTCGATCCAGTGAGTCTTCGTCAAGAGATTTCTCGTTTAACCGGTTTGATTGACCAAGCCCGCCCGTTGGAACAGCGGGAAGTGGAATCGAAACTCACCCAACTCAAGTGGGTGCTGAATGAGCAAGGTTTCCTCGCCGATCCCCAGAAGAAGCTTCTGCTGTTCACGGAACACAAGGATTCTTTGTACTACTTGGCGGGTGACGGTAAAGAGGGTCGTCCTTACGGTAAACTCCGGGAGTGGGGTCTCACGGTCACGCAGATTCATGGTGGGATGAAAGTCGGAGACCGTGATACGCCAGCAATTCCCGCTCTCCTTATTTAGACCCACTTTTTAATAGGTCGATTAATGATTTC
>NZ_CBTK010000203.1 GCF_000531125.1 Candidatus Contendobacter odensis Run_B_J11
CTTACCGGATATCCATTTATCTTATCGGCGCTTGAAAAATTAAACCTATAGAGAAATGGTATAAAGTTGCTGCACATGCGCCTTAAACGCTTCCGCTGCCATAAATCCCACCACCCGCCGCTCGTGGCGCTCCTTGCCGTCCACGCCGAAGAACAGAATCGCGGGGGGGCCGATGACGCCGAAGCGGTGCAGCAAGGCTTGATCGGCGGCGTCGTTGGCGGTGACATCGGCTTGGAGCGTCACCACATCGGCCAAAGCCATCCGCACCGCACGGTCGGAAAAGGTCTCGCGTTCCAGTTCCTTACAACTCACGCACCAGTCGGCGTAAAAATCCAGCATCACCGTGCGCCCGCCCGCTTCGCGTACCGCCCGATCCACATCAGCCACGGTTTTGACCCGGTGGAACGGGAGCGCCGCCGCTTCGCCGGTGGCATTGGCGATCAAACTGACGCCGCGCAGCGGTTGCAGCGGATCGCGTCCCCCCGCCGCCACCCCCACCAGCAGTAGAACCCCGTAGATCAGCAGCACCAGACCGAAACCCTTGACCAGGGTGCGCCAGGGTGGCGCGCCATGCACCATCGGTTGCAGCGCGCCCATATACGTCGCGATGACGATCAGCAGCGTCGCCCACAACACCATGATGATGGCTGCGGGCAGAACGCGATCCAGCAGCCACAGCGCCACCATCAGCAGCATCACCCCGAACACCCGCTTGATTCGCTCCATCCAGTGCCCGGCGTGCGGCAGCCAATGGCCGGCGGATGCGCCAATGATCAGCAGCGGTACGCCCATGCCAAAACTCAGGGCGAACAGCGCGACCGCGCCCAGGGTGAGATCGCCGGTGACCGCGATGAAGGTTAAAACGCCGATAAGGGGCGGTGCGACACAGGGGCCGACGATCAGCGCGGACAGGAAGCCCATGATCGCTACGCCGGTGTACTGGCCGCCGCGCTGGCGGTTGCTCCATTCCACCAGCCGGTTTTGCCAATCGCTCGGCAGTTGCAATTCGTACAGGCCGAACATGGACAGCGCCAGCAGCACAAACATGCCGCTGAACAGGCTGATCACCCAGGGATTCTGGAACCACGCCTGCACGTTCTGACCCAGCAGCGCCGCCAGCACGCCGGCAAGGGTGTAGGTCGCCGCCATCGCCAGCACATAGCTCAACGACAGCCGCAGCGCCCGGCTACGACTCAGGTTTGGACCCTGGCCGGCGATCAGGCTGGACAGAATCGGCACCATGGGAAAGACGCAGGGGGTGAAGGCCAGCAATAATCCAAGGCCAAAAAAGGTGGGAATCGCCAGAAAGCGCTGCTCACCCAACAGTCGCGCCAGCCGATCCTGCTCCGCTTCGTGGCGTTCGGTTTCCGCTACCGCAGCGTAGGGCGTTTCGGCCCTCACTCCCAACCCCTCTCCCAACGGGCGCGGGGAGTTATCAGTCCTCACCGCTGCTTCCTCTCCGGGCAGGCGCGGGGAGTAGGCCGGCAGCGCTACGCTCACGGTCTGGCTCAACGGCGGGTAACAGACGCCAATTTCGGCGCAACCCTGGTAGTCCGCTTTCAACCGCACGGTTTGGGCGCTGAAGGACTCGCGGTGCAGGCGGGCGATGATCGCCGCCTCATGGTGAAACACCGCTTGCCGGCCAAAATAGGGATCTTCTTTCGATTCGCCCGCCGGGATTTCCAGCGCGGTGATCGAAATGCCTGGGGCGTCCGGCAAATTCAACCGGAACTTGTCGCGATACAGGTAATAACCAGGCGCAATCGTCCAGCGCGCTTCCAAAGTGACCGGATCAAGGACGTTGAGGGTCAATTGGAACGCCTGATCGGCTTCGAGAATTCGCTCTGACGTAGAGTCGCCGAAGCGGTCGAACAGTCCCGCCATCACCGGCGTTGCCAGCAGCGCCAGCCACAACGCCAGCCACGGCCACGCCCGCAGTGGAGACTTCATACCGGCGCTCCGGTGTTCTCGGCGATCCAATCCAGATACGCGGCTGATCCAGCCTGAATCGGCAGGGCAATGATCTCTGGAACCTGGTAGGGATGCAGCTCACGGATGCGCGCCTCCAGCAACGGGTAGACCGCCTGGCGGGTTTTGAGCAGCAGCAACACCTCGGAATCGCGCTGGAGCTGGCCTTGCCAGCGGTAGATGGAGGTCAGTCCCGGCACGATGTTGGCGCAGGCGGCCAACCGTTCGCTAACCACGGTTTCGGCGATGCGCTCAGCGGTGGACAAATCAGGGCAGGTGCAAAGAATCAGCAGGGGCGATGAGTTCATGGCGTTACTTTTAGGATGCGTGGTCATGCGTCTAATGATTGAGACCGTTGGCCTGATGGCCAAGGTCGGGGTTTATCCGGCAGTCCGGCGAATCCGATTGCGTTTGAGATGAATCAGCAACAGGGAAAGAGTGGCGGGCGTCACGCCGGGAACGCGGCCGGCTTGACCCAGAGTATGCGGTCGGTGGCGGATCAATTTTTCTCGGGCTTCCTGCGACAGGCCATGAACCTCGGCGTAATCCAGATCAGGCGGCAGGATCTGCTGTTCATGGCGGCGCTGGCGGGCGATTTCCTCCTGCTGGCGTTCGATATAGCCGGCGTACTTGGCCTGAATTTCCACCTGCTCGGCCACCCGCAGATCGGCCACGCCCGGCCCGACGCCCGGCCCGACGCCCGGCAGGCTCAGTAGTCCGGCGTAGCTGACTTCGGGCCGCCGCAGCAGTTCCAACGCCCGGCTTTCCCGCGCCAGCGGTCCTTGTAAGACCCGCTGGATCTCAGCCTCATCCACTTGCGCGGGCCGCACCCAGGTTTCGCGCAACCGCTGGCTTTCCCGCTCAATCGCTTCCCGCTGGGTCTCGAATATCCGCCAACGCTCATCATCGACGATGCCCAGCCGCCGCCCGATCTCGGTCAAGCGCAAGTCGGCGTTGTCCTCGCGCAGCAGCAGGCGATGCTCGGCGCGGCTGGTGAACATCCGGTACGGTTCGGTCGCGCCACGGCTAATGAGGTCGTCCACCAGCACGCCCAGATAGGCTTCTTCGCGGCCCGGCCACCACGGCGCTTCCTCCTTGACCAGCAAGCCGGCGTTGATCCCCGCCAGCAGACCTTGCGCTGCCGCTTCTTCATAGCCGGTGGTGCCGTTAATCTGGCCGGCGAAAAACAGCCCACGCAGGGGGCGGGTTTGCAGTGAATACTCCAAATCACGCGGATCGAAAAAATCGTATTCAATCGCATAGCCGGGTCGAGTGATATGAGCCTGTTCCAAACCCGGTATCGAGCGCACCAGCGCCAATTGCACGTCAAACGGCAAGCTGGTGGAGATGCCATTGGGATAAACCTCGTGGGTCGCCAAGCCCTCCGGCTCCAGAAAAATCTGGTGCGAATCCTTATCGGCAAAGCGGTGAATCTTGTCCTCAATGGACGGGCAGTAACGCGGCCCGACGCCCTGAATTACCCCGGCGAACAGCGGCGAGCGATCCAGACCGCCCCGGATCAGATCGTGAGTATGGGCGCGGGTGTGGGTAATCCAGCAGGAGATTTGACGGGGATGTTCCGCCACCGAACCCAGATAGGAAAACACCGGACAGGGATCGTCGCCCGGTTGTTCGGTCAGTTGCGAGTAATCAATGCTGCGGCCATCCAGACGCGGCGGAGTGCCGGTCTTCAACCGTCCGACCTGTAATGGCAATTCCCGCAACCGTGCTGCCAGCGCATTGGCCGGCGGATCACCGGCGCGACCGCCTTCGTAATTGGACATACCGACGTGCATCAGGCCGGCCAGGAAGGTGCCAGCGGTCAGCACCACTGCGCCGGCGCTGAAGCGAATCCCGGTCTGGGTGACGACGCCCGTTACTCGCCCGCCCTCGACGATCAGATCGGTGACGGATTGCTGAAACACCCGCAAATTCGGCTGATGTTCGATCAGCGAGCGCACCGCCGCCCGGTACAAGGCCCGGTCGGCCTGGCATCGGGTGGCGCGCACCGCCGGCCCTTTACGGCTGTTGAGAATGCGGAACTGAATCCCGGCGCGGTCGGCGGCGCGGGCCATGACCCCGCCGAGTGCATCAACTTCCTTGACCAGATGGCCTTTGCCGATGCCGCCGATGGCCGGGTTACAACTCATGGCCCCCACTGTTTCAATGGTGTGGGTCAACAGCAAGGTGCGCAGTCCCATCCGTGCTGCGGCCATACCCGCCTCGGTACCGGCATGACCGCCGCCAATCACGATGACATCAAAGGGTTCGGGGTATTGCATCGAAATTACTCCGGTAATGGCAATTGCACCGCATAGTTCGACACCGGCAACGCCACCGTAATTACACCCTGCTTGACCAGAAAATTGGCGAAACGCTTGTAGCGGGCTTCGTCCAGCGCTGCGGGTCGCCGCGCCAATCGTGGCAGGGTGTCGCGCCAGGCTCGGCGATTCAGTTCATCATCCAAATCCTTATGTTGGGCGATAAACGCTTTCCAGGCATCGTCGGGATGATTGAGGATGTATAGCGTGGCCTGTTCCAGCGCGGTCATAAACCGTCCCAGTCGGGGATCCTTGAGTTGGTCGCGGTTCGCCACCAGCACCAGTTCATCGTAGGGCGGCACCCCTTCCTCTTCCGGGTAGAACGCCCGGCCCGGTTTCTTGGCCAAATCCATCTGGTTCAACTCGAAATTGCGAAAGGCGCCGATCACTGCATCTACCTGCTTCGATAACAGCGCCGGCGACAGCGAAAAATTGACGTTCACCAAAGTCACGTCGTCCAGCTTGAGTCCGGCCTTGGCCAGCAGGGTTTTGAGCAGGGCTTCCTCGAAACCGCCCACAGAGTAGCCGATCTTGCGCCCCTTGAGATCGGCCAGGGTCTTAACCGGCCCGTCTTTCAGCACCACCAGCGAATTGAGCGGGGTGGCGACCAGCGTGGCGATCCGCTTGATCGGCAACCCGGCGTTGACGTGAATATGCAGTTGCGGTTGATAACTGACCGCCAGATTGACTTTGCCGGCAGCGGCCAACTTGGGTGGATCGTTGGGATCAGCGGGCGTTTGCAGTTCAACTGCTAAACCCTGGGCGGCGAAAAAACCCTTTTCCTGCGCCACGATCAGCGCCGCATGATCAGGATTGACGAACCAGTCCAGCATGACGATGAGTTTCTTCGGGTCAGGGGCAGGCTGGTCATCCGCCCTAGCGCCGGGCAGGGCGAACAGACCCAGTATCAGCAGGAAAGCGGGTAATAATTTCGGTAGAGTTTTCATCAGGATTTTCTGCCGGTCGGAGTGAGTATTAAGATTCAGGGCATGTTACACCAATGCCGCCGCGCTGAACCCTTGCCCCCGCCCGCTGCCAAACCACCGGAATTGAAGCTCGGAACCCATCGAACCCGGAGAACTCATGTCAAGCAGTCGGTTCATCATCGCAATGCTTTGGCTGGCGCTGGCCCCCACCACCTTCGCCGCAACGCCCGTCCACGAATTCACGCTGGCTAATGGCTTGAGGGTGCTGGTGCGCGAGGATCACCGTGCGCCAGTGGTGGTCTCGCAGGTCTGGTACAAGGTCGGCTCCAGCTACGAACCCAGCGGCCTGACCGGCATCTCTCACTTGCTCGAACACATGATGTTCAAGGGCACCCCGGAGGTGCCGGGTGGCGAGTTTTCCCGCCTCATTGCCGCCAATGGCGGAGACGAAAATGCTTTCACCAGCCACGACTACACCGCCTATTTCCAGACCTTGGAAAAAGACCGGCTGGAACTCAGTTTTCGGCTGGAAGCGGATCGGATGCGCCATTTGCTATTGAAGCCGGAGGACGTGACCAAAGAGACCCAGGTGGTGATCGAGGAGCGCCGACTACGCACCGAGGATCAACCCGAAGCGCTGACCCAGGAGCAATTCAGCGCTGCCGCCTACGTCACCAGCCCCTATCGCCATCCGATCATCGGCTGGATGCAGGACATTCAAAACATCGCCCCGGATGATCTGCGTCGCTGGTATCAGCAATGGTACGCGCCGAATAATGCCACGCTGATCGTCGTCGGCGACGTAGACCCGGCCAAAGTCCGTGGGCTGGCGGAAAAGCACTTCGGCCCGCTGCCGCCCAGTGATCGGCTGCCGCTCAAGCCGACCGTGGAGCCGCCGCAGTTGGGCGAACGCCGGATCGTGGTGAAAACGCCCGCAGAATTGCCCTATGTCGCGCTCGGTTACAAAGTACCCACGCTGAAGACGGCTACTGAAGCATGGGAACCCTACGCGCTGGCGGTGCTGGACGGCATTCTCGATGCCGGAAACAGCGCTCGCCTGAGCCGTAACCTGGTGCGTGGTTCCCAGATCGCAGCCGCCGTTGGCACCAGCTATGGCCCGACATCACGGCTGGAAGAGTTGTTCGTGCTGGCTGGCAATCCGGCGCCGGGTCGCAACAGTGCCGAACTGGAACAGGCTTTGCGCGCCGAAGTGGCGCGACTGCGGGAGACGTTGATCAATCCCGATGAACTGGCGCGGGTGATTGCTCAAGTGGTCGCCGCCGATGTCTACCAGCAGGATTCGATGTTCTATCAGGGGATGCGGCTGGGGATTCTGGAAACGGTCGGGCTGGGTTGGAACAAGCTCGATGACTACGTGCAGCGGATTCAAGCCGTAACGCCGGAACAGGTGCGTGACGTGGCCCGCACGTATTTGATCGACGACCGGTTGACGGTAGCGACGCTGGAGCCGCTGCCACTGGATGGCCGCCGTCCACCCGCACCCGGTGCGGCGGGCGATCATTCAATTCGCTGAATACACCCTCACCGTTGCGTAAACCATGGTCTTTTATTCCATAGCTCACTTCTTGCTTCAACGAGGTTGCCCAAGGGTACGGCTTGGTTTTCGCCACTCAAATTCCCCACGGGTGGGGAACTTTACGCTGATGAGGCGACCGCATGTTCCCCCAGGTCTCACGCCCTCTCTGCAAGCGTTACTTTCCGCCCAACTGGCGGTAGGTTCCTGAGAACGGCCAAGATTCTTAAATGAAAGCCCATGAAAGTCAATAAAGTTTTCAGTAGCTGTCAACCCCCAACCCCTCTCCCAGCGGACGAGGGGAAATCAAGGATTCTTGTCACCATGTTTTATTTGAAACCGTTGTTGTCCGGCCTTCTGGCCACCGTCCTGCTGCTGGGGTCCGGTCTGGCTGCCGCCGTACCCGCTATTCAGAACTTTAGCACCGCCAACGGGGTGCCGGTCTACTTCATCCCGGCGCGGGAACTGCCCATCGTGGACGTGCAGATTCTGTTCAGCGCCGGATCAGTCCGCGATGGTGAGCGGCCCGGACTGGCGAAACTGAGCAATGGGTTATTGGATGAAGGCGCTGGCGACTGGTCGGCGGATACCATTGCCGATCGGCTGGATCAAGTCGGGGCGCGACTGAGTACCAGTTCGCGACGTGATGCCGCTTCAGTTGCGTTGCGCAGCCTGGTTGATCCGCGCTATCTGCAACCGGCGGTCGAAACCGTCGCCCGGCTGCTGAAAGAACCGAGTTTCACCCCGGATGCGGTGGAGCGGGTCCGTCAACAAATGCTGACGGCCTTGCAGGAACGCGCCCAATCACCCGGCGCTATCGCCCAGGATGCATTTTATCAAGCGCTGTACGGCAATCATCCTTACGGATCGCCGCCCGACGGCACCATAGCCAGTCTGAACGCAGTGACTCGCGCCGAGGTGCAGGGTTTTCACCGCCGTTACTACACCGCCGCCAATGCCGTAATCGCCATCGTCGGCGATCTGGATCGGCCCGCTGCCGAACAACTGGCTAATGCTCTGGTGGGCGGCTTGCCCAAGGGCGAACCTGCGCTGCCGATCCCACTGGCGTCACCGCTGACCGCCAGCCGGACTCTTCGCATCCCTCACCCGTCCAGCCAGAGCCATATCCTGATCGGCCAAATCGGCGTCAGCCGCGCCGATCCCGACTATGACGCGCTGTATCTGGGCAACCACGTTCTAGGCGGCAATGGCCTGGTTTCGCAACTGTCTCAGGAAATCCGCGAGAAGCGCGGGTTGGCCTACGGCGCCTACAGCGCTTTTACCCCGATGCGGCAAGCCGGCCCGTTTCTGATGAACATGCAGACCCGCAACGACCAGACCGACACCGCGTTGCAAGTGGCTCAAACCACCTTGCGCCAGTTCACCGCCAACGGGCCTGACGCAGCGATACTGGAAGAGGCGCGACAAAATATCACCGGCGGCTTTGCCCTTGATCTCGCCGGCAATAGCAAGCTGGCCAACTATCTGGGGGTGATCGCGTTTTACGGCTTGCCGCTGGATTACCTGCAAACCCACATCGGCGTCATCAATAGTATCGGCCTGGATCAAGTCAAGGCCGCCTGGCAGCGCCATGTCCAGCCCGACAAGCTGTTGACCGTCATCGTTGGCGGCGGTCAACCCGCGCCCCCGCCCGCAACCGGCTCATGAACCGGCGCGGCACCAATTCCAGCTACCTGCGGATCATTGGCGGACAGTGGCGCAGCCGACGGCTGGCATTTCCCGATTTGCTGGAGCTGCGACCTACACCGGATCGGGTGCGAGAAACGCTGTTCAACTGGCTGGCTCCGCGACTGCCGGGTGCCCGCTGCCTGGATTTATTCGCCGGCAGCGGCGCGCTGGGGATCGAAGCGCTGTCACGCGGTGCCGCTGAGGTGGTGTTCATCGAGCGCCATCCGCTGGCGATTCGCACTTTGCGCGAGAATCTGGCGCGGCTGAAGGCCGAAGGCGCACGGGTCGAACCGGGTGAGGCATTGACCTGGTTGCGCCAGCCGGGAACGCCGTTCGATATTGTGTTGCTCGATCCGCCGTTCGGACAGGGGCTGCTGGAACCGGTTTGCGCAGCGCTGGAAGCGGGGGACTGGTTGGCAGAAACCGCCTGGATTTATCTGGAAGCGGAAGCGGAATTGCCGCCGCTGTCGTTGCCCGCCCCCTGGAGGATTTACCGGGAAAAAATAGCCGGTGCGGTGGCGTACCGCCTGGCGCGGCGGGAAGGATCGAGTGAGCTTTGAGGCCAGACCGGAGAAGGATGACCCCTCACCACCTATCAGTTTTAGTTAGACTATCGTGCAACAGGTTGACTAAGACGACGAGGCG
>NZ_CBTK010000204.1 GCF_000531125.1 Candidatus Contendobacter odensis Run_B_J11
AAAAATAGAATGGTATCTAAAAATTCCACAACCTGCATAGGAGAGCTATACCAAAATACCAACTATTTTTATGTTCAATGAACTATTTTTGAGGCGAATAAACGCCTGATGCACTATCAATAAACTTATTAAACAAACAATCAACGCCCCAAATGTTAATGGGAGATATTCAATAAAATAACTGTTTTCTGAACGAGGGGAAAGCAACCAAAAAACTCCTATCAAGCTTAGCATATAACCAATGATAAGAAGGCTAAATTGCCGTTTGTTTAAGTAAGCTTCTTTTACAATGTAATAGAGTAAGATAACTCCAAGGACTGCCCAATAGTTTGGCTTTGATAGAAATATAAGGCTTGCAATAACTCCTGCTAATACTGCCTTATTAAATAATCTAAAAGGTTTTTCTTCTGAGTGATTCAGATTCCAAAAATCAAGAAAAATAAAAACAGCTAGTGTTGATAGAAATAAAGGCAATGCATCGCCATTAAAATATGAGAAAACATACCAAACCTGTGGCGTTACAAGAAGTGGTATTGCTGCTAATTGAATTATCGGATTACGCAGTCCAAAAAACACGAGTAGAGCAAACAAAGATACATTAAACATCCGCAAAGCTATCACATCATTTTGGAAAATTGGCCAAGTGAAAACTGCGAATTTCCCCGCGATAAGATAGACAGGATCTGTACCTGTAAGATAGGCAACTCCGTAGCGATTTGTATAATGAGCGCCAAGTGTTTCTGGATCACCGATTTTTGGCTTTAGCCAATGATCATAATAATATTTGGCGCTCTCTACATGAGTAAGTTCATCTGGATGAACTGATACATCGGTTCTCGCCACGATTGACAATACAGTGATAAGACTGAGTACGAATACAAATAAAAATGAGTAAATTTGTCCAGTAGTTGGTGTTTCATAATTATATAATTTTGAGGGAAGACCACGACTATTCAAAAGAGGTATAATCATGATGATAGATATGGCAAATGGTAGCCATCGTGGCCATAAAATTCGGTTTTCTGTCAAGTTTATATCAATATTATCCAAGACAATTGACTCTGATAAATTTTTTTCTATTTCCCGTGATGGTCTGGTTTCATTAGCATAGGAAGATTCACCCTGACGTATTCTGGAAGGCCCAAATATCCGAGCTACTTCTTTGCCGTAGTATATGATTGAAGCCGAAGCGACACTTGCAGAAATATTTGGCTGTGTATCCGCATATATTCTTATTTTTTTGAGATGACATTGTGGTACTGGGACTTGATATTCAAAATACCCTGCAACAAACGTCTGACTATGTTTTAGAGAAGCAGTTTCAGCGTTTTGGCAGTATAATTCAAAGGTTAGGTGACTATTGTCACTTGCATAAACCCAAACTGATAACCGATAAGGATTTTTGATCCAATGAAGTGCAGTCAAAGTAGTTAAAAATAAAACAACACCTAAAGCAATAAGTCGGCGTAAATTTCCACTAGAACTTTTTGTAAAGATCAAATTTTTGATCATATCTGTCTCCAAAACCACAGTAGCTTTATCAAAGCGCGCAAAGAACAACAGGATTTTTACCTAGAGTATTTAGTCAATGCTTGAGGAAATGGCTTGAATTACACCCGCCTGCCATTCCTCCAGCCCCAGCCCCAGCCCCAGCCCCAGCCACAGCGGCAACCGCAACAACCGGTCAGCGATGCTATCAGTGACCGTGAGTTCGCCATGCACACGACCGCATTGGAGTCCAATCGGGGCACTGTGCAGCGGCACATAATGGAAAACTGAATGGATGTCATTGCGCTTGAGCGCGGCGATCAACGCGGTTCGGGCTTCCAAACTAGGCAACAGAATGTAGTACATGTGGGCGTTGTGCACGCATTCTTTGGAAATAATCGGGTGGCGGAGCTTGCCGGTCTTCTCCAAGGCTTCCAGCCATTGGTGATAGACGCTCCAAAGGGCAAGCCGGCGGCGGGTAATCGTGTCCGCTTCTTCCATCTGCGCCCAGAGGAAGGCGGCGATCAATTCGCCAGGCAGATAGGACGAGCCGATGTCCACCCAAGTGTATTTGTCTACTTGGCCGCGAAAAAACTGGCTGCGGTTGGTGCCCTTCTCGCGGATGACTTCGGCGCGTTGAATGAACTCCGGGTCGTTGATGAGCAGTGCGCCACCTTCACCGGAGATGATGTTTTTGGTTTCGTGGAAGGATAGAGTTCCCATGTGACCGATAGAGCCGAGCGGTCGGCCCTTGTAAGTGGACATAATGCCTTGAGCCGCGTCTTCGATGACGATCAATTGATGCCGGCGGGCAATCGCCATAATAGCGTCCATATCGCAGCCCACCCCGGCGTAATGCACCGGCACGATAGCCTTAGTCCGCTCGGTAATCGCCGCCTCGATTTGCGTCTCATCCAAATTCAGGGTGTCCGGGCGGATGTCTACGAACACCGGCGTTGCCCCGCGCAGTACAAAGGCGTTAGCGGTAGAAACAAAGGTGTAGGAAGGCAGAATCACCTCATCGCCCGGTTGAATATCAGCGAGAATCGCTGCCATTTCCAGCGCCGCAGTACAGGAGTGAGTCAGCAGCGCCTTCTGCGTTCCGGTACGGGCTTCCAGCCAAGTTTGGCATTGCTTGGTGAAATTGCCATCTCCCGCCAAGTGTCCATTGGCATGGGCTTGGGCGATATACCAGAGTTCCTTGCCGGTCATGTAGGGCTTGTTGAAGGGAATAGTCGCCATATCAGCTTTTCCTCGCGACGAGCAAACAGGACAGATCAGCCGGCTGATAAAGAGAACCGCGCAAACGGGGCGGATCAAACTCCAGATCGACGACACCGGGCATCGCCAGCCACTCGACGATATTGATTGGGTGACGGGTGATGCGCTGGTATTCCTCGATGGTCAACAGCACATGCACGGGGCGACCCTGATCGGTAATGAAAACGGGACCGCCCTGGGCCGCTTTTTGGGCTTTATTGACATCCTTGTCGAATTCCCGACGGGATAGTGTGGTGATAGTCATGATTCCACAAGGGCAGCGGGCGGGCTACTCATGATGGCATCAATCCGGCCAATAATCACCGGTGATTTCATCGACTGAAAACGGGCAATGTTCAGGGAAGGTCGCCAGCGGCAAGCCGGTTTCGCCACTGGCATTGCGACGGGATAATCTATATTCACCCTCGATAATCTCAGGCAGTTTTGGCTTTAGGCTCGGACTGTTTTTGAGTCGCTTTTCTATTTGATGCCGTCCATTGATAATGGTCAATTCCCAACTGGTGCAGCGTCGTTCAGGCTGATACTTCCATTTCAGCAAGTGCACGATGACATTGGATAAATAGCTTTCAAGCGCAAAGCGATTGCTATTACCCATGTCCTCAATTTCCTCAGCCAAGTGGGCAGTATCCAACTCGCTGAATAGCCCTTGCCGGATTAGCGCGGCCTGTTGCTGCGTCCATGCGTAAAAGTCAGTTTCGTAGGTTGCGGCAGTCATGGGCGAGGCTCTACTACTTGCTTGCTCAACTCAATCGCCCGTTGTGCTTCCAGCGCATCGATCACAACATTATTTCGGGTCACCCGCCGTCCTTCCAGGAAGTGAGTCATGGATGACGAACGACCCCCGCCTGCTTGAGCGGATGCGTAGAGACTCGATTCGCCAGCCAGAAGGCGATGCGAATCGGCACGGAGCAGAGCGCCAGGCAGGAATGAACCGCCGTCGCCGCCGTCTTTTTCGTTAAGCGGTCGCATAATCAAACCCGTCGT
>NZ_CBTK010000205.1 GCF_000531125.1 Candidatus Contendobacter odensis Run_B_J11
TATAAATTTTTCAGAAGGGTGTGTTGAAAAATTCCACAACCTGTAAATGATTGCTATAGTTATTGGCGAGACTATATGAGATTCATGTCAACCCGATGGAGGGCTTCTGGTCCTTGCTCTGTTCCTGGTTGCGACCCCATCGGGGAATCTCGCAAGAGAAATTGCCGCTCTACCTGGACTTCTTTCAGTTCGTGTATAACGCGCGGATTCGTGGTCAGGGGTTACTCAGACCCCTTTTGGAACTGCTGGTCGCATAACACAGCGAACTGACCGGAATCCATATTGAGCCAAAATATAAGGTGGGTAGACTACCGGTGACGTTACACTGACCTGCTGCTTGACAGACAATTGATCGGGCACCGGCTAAAGTTGTAAGGTAGCATTCAGCACACTTACAGGAGGATTGACAATGCAACGTAGGCTATTATTCCTCAAAAATCCATCTATCTTATTAATAATAATTGTTATTTTTAGCTTTCCGGTTGCCAGTCAAGTGTTGGCTTCTTCATACGCCATTACCGACCTTGGCACCTTGGGCGGGACTAAAAGTGTCGCTGCTGGCATCAACCAACATGGACAAGTTATTGGGTTTTCGACCACTGCCGGGGAGAGCGCCACCCATGCCTTCTTGTACAGCGGCGGGCGTATGACCGACCTCGGCTCCTTGGGCGGGACGAAGATCTACGCCAATGGCATCAACGCCAGTGGGCAGATCGTCGGGTCTTCGACCACCGCCGGGGAGCGCGCCACCCGTGCCTTTTGGTATGCCAACGGGGGTATGACCGACCTCGGCACCCTGGGTGGGACTTATAGCGCCGCCTTTGGCATCAATGCCAGCGGGCAAATCGTCGGGGAGTCAAAAACTGCTGGGGATAGCGCTACCCATGCGTTCCTGTATAGCGGCGGACGAATGAGTGACCTTGGCACCCTGGGCGGGGCAAATAGCTCAGCCTTGGGTATCAACGCTATTGGGCAGATCGTCGGATACTCAATAATCGGAGGCACCCCGCCCGGAAAGAAATCGTTGACCGGTAGCGGCCAGTATTCAATTGCCGCCGCCGGCGATTCCCATGCGTTCCTGTACAGCGGCGGGCGCATGATCGATCTTGGCACTTTGGGCGGGACTCAGAGCTTCGCTATTAGCATTAACGACAGCGGGCAGGTGGTGGGGTCTTCGACGACCGCCGGGAATAGCGCTCTCCACGCTTTCCGGTACGCGAACGGGGTGATGATCGACCTTGGCACTTTGGGCGGGACTCAGAGCATCGCCTTCAGCATTAATAATGGTGGGCAAGTCTTCGGGGCTTCCACAATCGCTGGCGATAGGGAAACCCATCTTTTCCTGCACACCGGTGGCAGGATGATTGATTTGAATCCGTTCTTTCCTGCCGGCTGGTTTTTAGGGGCGGCGAACGCCATCAACGGTGCTGCTGCCGCAATTAACGATGCGGGTCAAATGGTTGGCTCCGGCACTATAAACGGGCAAACCCATGCGTTTCTTATGTCACCGATTGGACAAGACCTCGGTTCTGCTATCGGCGTGTTCCGCAACGGCCAGTGGTTTCTCGACGCCAACGGCAACGGCGCGTGGGATGGTTGCGGCACCGAGTTTTGCTTCACCGGCTTTGGGCAGGCCGGCGACATGCCCGCCTCCGGGAACTGGAACGGCGGCAGCAAGAACACCATTGGTGTACTGCGTTCGGGCACCGGCGAATGGTTCATTGATCGCAACGGCAACCGGCAATGGGATGGCTGCGTCGCCGACGGCTGCTACAGTGGTTTCGGCCAAGCGGGCGATCTGCCGGTGGCTGGGGATTGGAACGGAACCAGCTTTGCCAAGATTGGAGTGTTCCGTAACGGGCAATGGTTCCTGGACAATGGCAACGGGAAATGGGACGGCTGCGGCACGGATCTCTGCCTGAGCTTCGGCCAGCTCGGCGATCTGCCGGTCGCGGGGAACTGGAACGGCGGATTGAAAGCCGGGGTCGGCGTATTCCGGGCCGGCACCTGGTTTCTCGATTACAACGGCAACGGGCAATGGGACGGCTGTGACGTGGATCGTTGCTACTTCGGCAGCTTCGGCCAGGCCGGGGACTTCCCGGTGGCGGGCGACTGGAACGGCGACGGCAAGGCCAAGGTCGGGGTGTTCCGGGCCGGCACCTGGTATCTGGACTACAACGGCAATGGCGCGTGGGACGGCTGCGGGATTGACCGCTGCTACTTTGGCAGTTTCGGCAAGCAAGGCGATTTGCCCGTCGCCGGTCGGTGGTAGGGCTTCCGTCCTAACCAGCAATCCAACAGGACTTTCGCTTCAGGTTGAAAAATCATTCTTCGATGAATGGTGTGTTGATAGACTCAAAGCGAACGTCCTTACGGCTTCTTAGGGTTGAGCCGCTGGTTTAGCGGCTTTATTTTCCGCCAGCATTTGCGCCAGTTGCGTAGGCGGCACATAACCGGGAATCATTTCACCCGATTCCAGAATCAGGCTGGGCGTACCGCGTACTCCCAGCTTTTGACCTAATTCGTACTGCGCCTTGACCGGATTGTCACAGGTCTTGCGTTCGACATTTTCGCCACGTTTGGCTTTGGTCATCGCTTCCTGCCGATTGTCCGCGCACCAGACCGCCACCGCCTTATGGTACGACTCGGAATTGATCCCCTCACGCGGGAACAACAGGTAGCGAATCTTGATGCCCTCCTTGGTGTAATCGGCCATCTGGCTATGCATCTTGCGGCAGTAACCACAATCAATATCGGTGAAGATCGTAACCGTGTGCTTAACCGCGCCCTCCGGCGTAAACACCACCATGTTGCTCTCGCCCACCGCCTCAATCGCCTTTTCCCGCAGTTCACCCCGGCGATTCTCGCTGAGATTGGCGCGGGAACTCAGATCAAGAATGTCGCCCTGCACCGCAAAACGGCCATCCTCACTCAGGTAAAGCACCTGGCCGCCGACAATCACCTCGTACAATCCCGGAATAGCGGTCAAGGTGATGCTGTCCGGTTTTGCCCCGTTCAAGGCGGTTTGGATGTGCGTCATATCCGGCTGTTTAGCGGATGCAGGGACCGGATCGGCGGCGAATACGCCAGCGCTGTACAAGGCGGCGGCAATCAAGATGATTTTGCGCATTTCAATATCCAGGGAGTAAGCGAGAAGGAAGGAGTATCCGATTCAGAGTTTAGACTGCATTGGGGGTTCCACAGTGACCAGCCAGCGGCGAAAACGCAAGCAGCAACAAATGATCCAGTGGAAATTGGCGTGAAATAACAAGAACGGGGTTCGTCCCTACCATGACAATGACTGATAAACGTCATTCCCGCGTCAATGGGAGTCCAGTAAGTGGCTGATCAGCATTGGATACCCGCTTTCGCGGGCATGACGAATTCAGGTGGTCAGCGAAAGTCCTGAGTCTCTTATAGACCGCGCAGGGTGCTTTTCGGCACATGATGCACTCTTCACTTATGCTTATGAGGCAACCCGTTGTCCGAGTTGCCCGCTCCCTACCCACCTGCAACGGATTCTATGATTATGCGTCGTCTGATCTTCCCCTGCCTGGCATCGCTCGCGCTCCTGCTAACGGCCTGTGCCTCCAATCCCGACATGAGTGAGCAAGCACCTACCCCCGTCACTTATGCCGGGTTTCTGAGCGACCCGGGCCGACTCCAGCCGGTGCCTGGCGACAGCGGCGCCTATCAATGGGCCGACTCCCCCACCACTCTGGCCCGGTATAACAAGATTTTGCTGGAGCGCATCCAGGTTCAACTCGCCGGCGACGCCGACTACAAAGCGGTCGATCCCACGCAACTGAAGGCGCTGGTGGATTACTTTCACCAGGCCATCGTGAACGCGCTCGGCAGCGCCTATCCGGTCGTCACCCAGCCCGGACGAGGGGTGTTGCGGGTACGGATCACCATTGTCAATCTGGTGCCCACCAAACCGGAGATGAGCGTGGTTGCTGCGGTCGTGCCCTTTGCCACAATCCCCGATCTAGCCTCGGGGGCGGCGTCGGGCGGTCCGGTGGGATCTGCACCCTATCTGGGTCGCACCGGCATCGCGGTGCAATTCATTGATAGCGAAACCAGCCGGGTCGTCGCGGAGTACGCCGACACGCGAGTGGGTCGGAAATATGTGGTGGATACCTCGCAGGGCGTCGGCAACGCGGTCACAACTGGCGTTTCGGATTACGCTAAATCCTTCTCGACCTGGGCCTACGCGCAGCAAGCCTTCGATGCCTGGGCGCAAAAATTCCGGGCGCGTCTGGATCAGGTTCACGGCAGGTAATCCCTGACAAAGAACCGCTGTCTGTAGAGTCCGCGCTCAATGCCAATACTATGGAAGCGGTTTATACTGATTTTAGCGTCGGCCATCGCCAGCGTGGATTTCAGTTCACTCATCACCTGTATCGAGGATCACTTAATGAATAAATATCGAATCTTATTGGCCGCAACCCTCGGTTGCACCCTGGCGCTGCCGGTACTCGCGGCGCCGTCGCCGGAAGCTGAAAAGGCGAGCGCGGAACTCAAGGCAGCGTTGCGCCAGCACCATGAAGCCTTGAACAAGCAGGATATCAAGGCGTTGATGGCGCTTTATGCCGATGATCCCAGCGTAGCAGTGATGGGCACCGGCCCCGGCGAATTCTGGAAAGGCAAGGCGGCGGTGGAAGATACCTACAAGCACTTCTTTGAGACTTTCAAGGCCGGTTCGCTGAGCCACGAATGTCCCGATGTTTCCGGGGGTGAAGACGGTAACGGCGCTTGGCTGATGGCCTCCTGTAACATGAAGGACACCACGCCAGACGGTAAGGAGTCCCGCGAGTTCGGGCTCAATGTTTCGGCGGTACTGAAAAAGGATAAAGCCGGTTGGCGGTTTCAGGCCATGCACTTCTCCAATCTGAGCGGTGACGAAGGTCCACCGCCGGAAGACGAAGCACCAGCAGCAGCGCCAGTAGCGCCAGCAGCGCCAACAGCGCCAGCTCCCAAGAAATAATGGAGAGCGCACATGACAGATCGGCATGATGAGCAACAACCCCAACCCGCCGACGCACCGGATACCGGGGAACGGCGGGAATTTCTGCGCAGTCTGGGCAAGTGGTCACAGGCAGTGATCGGCGGTGTGCTGCTAGGCGGCGCCTTGACCGAGTCCAGCCCAG
>NZ_CBTK010000206.1 GCF_000531125.1 Candidatus Contendobacter odensis Run_B_J11
CTGATCGCGAATCAGTACCACGGCCAGCAGCAGGCCACCGCGCTCGGCGCCCTCGGTTCGGCGCGGGCGGGCGCCGGGGTGCTGGCCTTTCTGATCGGCGGCATACTCGGCACCTATATCGGCTGGCGGCCCGCGTTCGGAATCCTGATTGCGCTTTCCGTGGTGGTCCTCCTCCTGAGCTTCAAGCTGAAGCCGACGCGGGGTCGGCCCGAGGTACAGATCGACCTGTTCGGCGTGTTGCTGACCGCAGCGGGAATCACGCTCATCAGCTTCGGCTTTAACAACCTGAACCGGTGGGGTCTCGGTTTTGCGCGGCCCGCCGCGCCGTTCGACCTGTTCGGGATGTCGCCCGCGCCGTTCATGATCGTCATCGGCATCGTGCTGCTCCAGGGCTTTGTGTTCTGGACGCGCCGCCGCACTGCTGACGGGAAGACGCCACTGCTGGCGCTGGAGGTAGTCAAATCCGCGTCCGAGCGAGCCGCAGTCTACGCGATGTTCGTCGTGGTCGCGCTGGAGGGCGCCCTCAACTTCTCGGTGCCGCTGTACATCCAGATCATCCAGGGCCGCTCGCCGATCGAGACGGCGATTGCCATGATGCCGTTCAACCTCACCGTGTTTTTCACGGCGATGCTGATCATCAAGCTCTATAACAAGCTAACACCGCAGGAAATTGGACGCTGGGGCTTCGCCCTCTGCACGATCGCGCTGCTGTGGCTCGCCTGGGTGGTGCGCAACGACTGGAGCGCGCCGGTCGTCATGATCGGACTGGTGGTGTTCGGTATCGGCCAGGGGTCGCTGGTGACATTGTTATTCAACGTGCTGGTCACCGCCTCGCCCAAGGAGTTGGCCAGTGACGTCGGCTCGCTGCGCGGGACCGCCAACAACCTCGCCGCCGCAGTCGGCACCGCCGTATCGGGCGCGCTGCTCGTCGGTCTGTTAAGCGCCTTCATCATCGGGTCGCTGGGCCAGAACCCGGAACTGAAAACGGAACTCCAGTCCCAGATCGACCTGGACAATAGCATTACCTTTGTGAGCAACGACCGACTGAAGACGGCGCTGGAACGCACCAACCTTTCGCCGGAGCAGGTCCAGGAAGCGGTGCGCATCAACGAGGAGGCGCGGCTACGGGCGCTCAAGATCGGCCTGCTGATCATGGCCGCGCTCTCGCTGCTGGCGATCTTCCCGGCCAGTCGGCTGCCCACCTACAAGCCGGGCGAGATCCCGACGAATCCGCCGCCGAAGGCCAAGCTCTCGCTGGCCGGGCTGGACGAGCGCGTGGCAAAACTGGAACTCCAGATCAGCCCGCTGGCCGGCGGCAAACTAGGCGAGATCCCGGCGAATCCGCTGCCGAAGCGTGAGGGCGATGCACTGGAGGAAGAAACATGACCTCCACGAACAGGCCACGGCTTCTGATCCTGTCGCTCGGCGGGACCATCACCATGGTGCCGAGCGATTCGGGCGGTATCACGCCCAAGCTGGGCGCCGCCGAGCTGGTGGCGTCGGTGCCGGCGCTCGCCGAAGTCGGCGACATTGACGCGCGGTCGCTGTTTCGCCTGCCCAGCCCCTCGCTCACTCCAGCCAACCTGGTCGAAGTCGCGCGCGTGATCGAGGAAGGCTTCGCCTCCGGCTTCGACGGTGCGGTGGTGATCCAAGGCACCGATACCATCGAGGAGTCGGCTTTTCTCCTCGACCTCCTGGTCGATTCCGACAAGCCGGTGGTGGTGACGGGAGCGATGCGCGGCGCCGACGCACCGGGGGCGGATGGACCGGCCAATCTCCTGTCGGCGGCCATCGTCGCCGCCGCTCCGGAGTCGTGCGGTCTTGGGACGCTCGTGGTCCTTAACTACGACATTCACGCGGCGCGTTTCGTCCAGAAGTCGCACACCGCGCTGCCCTCGGCGTTCCTGTCACCACTGGTGGGGTCAATCGGTACCCTCATCGAACGGCAGCCACGCTTCTATGTGCGAGTAAAGCGAAACCCCAACCTGTCGGCGGTGGCGGGTCCGCCCGCGCCGGTGGCGCTGGTGAAGGTCGCGATGGGCGATGACGGACGCCTGCTCGGTTCGCTGCCCGGCCTGGGCTACGCGGGCGTGGTGATCGAGGGGATGGGCGCCGGCCATGTGCTCGCGGACGTCGCTCCGATCGTCGGCGACCTTGCCGCGAAGATTCCGGTGGTGCTCGCCAGCCGGGCGATGACGGGTCCGGTGTTCACCCATACCTACGGGTATCCCGGCGCCGAGATCGATCTGATCCAGCGCGGTGTCATGCCCGCAGGTTACCTCTCCGGCCTGAAGGCGCGGCTGCTGCTCGGACTCGTCATGCGCGGCGGCAAGGGTGTCCAAGTGGCCGAGGCGTTCGCGCCCTATCAGTAGGGGCACTGGCGGAAGAAAGATGCCTTTTTCAAAACGAAATTCAACGAGGAGGATGTCAACTACCCCCGCCTGAAGGCGGGAGCTTGGAGACAAGCTCGGTTGACCAGCCTAAGCCCGCCTGACCGGGATGTCGAAAGGGGCTACGTTGCGCATAGGTTCAAGACTCACCCTGGAATGCTTCCTCAGTTCCAGGCTCTGAAAGTCCCGGTTGCAGACACGCATTGGGTACGCACGAAACGGATCGGGATGGAATGCCGGTGCGCAACATTGGCGAGGGGAGCAAGCCGCAAGGCTTTGTCACTAGGCTCTTACGAGCGGACAGCCGGGAAAGACCGGCACTTAAGGCTGACCGTGCGTTGCACGGTTCGCTCAACCTCCCCGGCCTGAAGGCTGGGGTCTCTCGCGGAGAATCTGATGAGTGACCTTATTTGTTTAGCGTTCAAGGAATTGGACACCGCCGATCACTTTCTGAACGAACTGAGGGCATTGCAGAAGGAGTACGTTCTCGAACTTGAGGATGCCTGTGTAGCGATCCGTGACAGTGACGGTAAAATCCATATCAAACAGAGCGTCAACCTGGTTGCGATCGGGGCGAGTCAAGGCGCCTCGCGCGGTATGCTGATGGGAGCGCTTGTCGGCCTGTTGTTCATGAATCCGCTGGCCGGCTTGCTGGCGGGCGGGCTGATCGGCGCCGGGTCCGGCGCATTGCAGGGGAAGCTTGCCGATTATGGGATCGACGATAACTTCATCAAATCGCTCAGCAGCACCATCGAACCTAATAGTTCCGCGATCTTTCTTCTCGTCCGCAAAGCAGTCGAGGACAAGGTGATGCCACGGTTGTCCCATTACCAGGCGACGATCCTCAAGACCTCCCTTTCCGACGAGCAGGAAGAGCGACTGAAGGCGGCTCTTTCGCAGGCCGCCTGATCCTATTTAAGCAATGTAACCGTTCGCTCCCCTCGCCCGCTTGCGGGAGAGGGGTTGGGAGTGAGGGCAGCCGTTTCGAGGCGTTCGCGCCTTATCAATAACCGACCGGGAAAGCCGGGCTGGCGACCGACTGTTTGAAAATGCAATTTTTATGGAGGACGTGATGACAACAAAACGGCAATTACGCACGGCGATGTTCCTGGCGTGCATGACGCTGGCGGTGGTGTGGGGCAACGCTGGCGCGGCTGATATCCCCGTGATCACCGGCGAACACTGGACTGCGTCTTCGGCAGAAGTGCAGAAGGCGTATCTGATTGGCATCGCCAATTTGGTCCAGGTTGAAACCGCCTACTACGCGAAGAACCCGCCGAAAGACGCTCAGAACTTCGTGCCGCGTCTCGCCAAGGGGTTGCGGGGCCAGACTCTCGACAGCATCCGGGAAAGTCTCAACCGCTGGTACGCCGGAAATCCCGACCAGTTACAGCGACCGGTCATCGAGACGATCTGGTTCGAAATGGCCGTGCCCGGACTTCAGAAAAACAAGTAGCGGAGACGAGAAATGAAACGACTTGGATGGATGGTAGCTATCGTGGCGGTAACCGGCGTGGTGGGCTGCACGGACATGACCCCGCAACAGCAGGGAACCCTGAGCGGCGCGGCGATCGGCGCGTTGGATAGCGAAATTCGCAACCAAACCGAAACCATCGCTGAGAAAGTCAGATCGGAAGAGCGTCGTGTAGGGAAAGA
>NZ_CBTK010000207.1 GCF_000531125.1 Candidatus Contendobacter odensis Run_B_J11
TGATTAGCGGAATGCCCGGAATAAGGCGGATTACCCAGCACCACCATAATCGGCGCGTTCTGGACCTTTGCCGCCATCGCCGTGCTGTACGCCTTCGCCGAGGGCGCCTTCAGTAATTGGGCGGTGATTTACCTGCGGGAAGCCAAGGCCCTGCCGGCGGGCGTGGCGGCGCTGGCCCTGTCGGTGTTCTGGGCTGCGATGGTGACGGGACGCTTGCTGGTGGCGGTGCTGGTGGTTCGGGTCGCGCCCCAGGTGATTTGGCTGACGCTACCAGTGTTGATGGCCGCCGCGTTTCTGCTGCTGCCCGGCGCGAATACGCCCGCGCTGGGACTGGGGCTGTTCGCGCTGGCGGGGTTGGCCTGCTCGGCCTTTTTCCCGCTGACCATCACGCTGGCTTCGGCGCGATTCCCCGATCAGGTGGCCTGGGTATCGTCCATGCTGATCGCCGCGCTGATGGTCGGGGTAGGACTGGGGTCGTTCGTAATCGGCCCGCTGCGGGAATGGCTGGCTCTGGAGCAGATTTACCGGTTCTCGACCCTTTATCCCATCTTGGTCATCGGGCTGGCCGGGTGGCTGACGGTTTCGCAGCGGCGGGTGGCGGCGGGTGGCGGCATGTAGAATTCCGAACGCGCCACTCCGGGCGGCGCTTCGGGCGTAAAACTGATTGGTTTGCTGGAATGCGCGCTCGAATCGCCATCAGCATCTTGGTTGGGTTTAGCCTATCAGAGTACGGGGCCGTAATATCAATGGTTCGGACAGTTTTGGCTTTCAGCCTCGTAGAACGAGTTATTTTATCGAACTCCGGTCAAACCCTGAGTTGAATTTAATGATGCCGATGAAGGCTAACCGGTCTTACCACCTATCAGGGGTTCTACGCCCAAAACCGCGAAATTTTTGAAAGTTTTTAAATTCAATAACTTGTTGTCATTCAGCGTTGGGTTCCGAAGCCTAACAGACCTATTCACTCCCGTGTTAAGCCGTCTTTCATCTCTATGAGGGTGCCCACTCGTAACTTTCCGGTTTTCGATGACGAGGACTCTCCGATTTTTCCGCCTTCAAGCCCCGAAAATAGTAGCAGCCACAGCCAAACTTTCCGTAAAAGGGTTCTTTTATCGAAAGTTTGCAACATGTTCAGGCGACCTAAAAGCCGATCTAGCTTCCAGAATCTTCAGATAAGATATTGATTATAAGTAATTTCAAAAATTTCGCGGTTTTGGGCGTAGAACCCCAGTCTGGGATGAGAATTTCCAAGTCTATGGGGTGCACAAGGTCTGGCGCCCGTTGCAACGTGAAGGGGTCAGCGCGGCACGCTGTACCGTCGAACGGCTGATGCGGCAGAGGGGGGCTTGCAAGGGGTCGTCCGTGGCAAGACGCCCCGAACGACGTTCAGTGACAAGGCAACGCCCTGTCCCCAGGATCACGTCCATCGCCCATTCTGCGCGGATCGTCCGAATGTCCTGTGGGTCTCTGACTTCACCGATGTTTCAACTTGGCAAGGCTTTGTCTCTGTGGCCTTCGTCATCGACGTCTTTGCCCGGCGGATCGTCGGCTGGAAGGTCTCCCGCTCAGCGCGCACGGACTTCGTGCTCGACGCTCTCGAGCAGGCACTGTACGCACGGCAGCCCGCTCAGCCGGGTGGTGGCCTGATCCATCACCGTGATCGGGGCGTGCAGTACGTCTCGATCCGCTCTACCGATCGATGGGCAGAGGCCCGCATTGAGCCATCGGTGGGTAGCGTGGGCGACTCGTAGGACAACGCGCTGGCAGAAACCATCAACGGCCTCTACAAAGCCGAGGTGATTCACCGGCAGTCCTGGAAAAACGGTGAGGCGGTAGAGCTGGCTACTCTAGTACTTCACCCGCTCTAAGTTGACTTCAAGTAGGGCATGAGTTTTCCTGGAAGGGTACCCCCGACCCGGAGCCTGACCATGCCATTGCCCAAATACATCGTCCGCCTAACCGAAGAAGAGCGCACCGAACTGGAGGATCTGAGCCGCACCGGGAAGCGGGCCGCATCGGTGTTGATCCATGCCCGCATTTTGCTCAAGGCCGACGTCGGCGACGGCGGGCCGGGCTGGGACGACGAACGGATTGCCGAGGCGGTCGAGTGTGGGGCGTCCACGGTGTACCGGGTGCGCCGGGCGCTGGTCGAGGAAGGGCTGGCGGCGGCGCTGTTTCGCAAGAAACCGACCGGCCGGCAGTACCGCAAGCTGGATGGCGCCCAAGAGGCCCGGCTGATCGCGCTGGCCTGCGCCGCGCCGCCCGAAGGGCGGAGCCGGTGGACGATGCGGCTGCTGGCGGATCGGCTGGTGGAACTGGATGTGGTGGACACCATCGGCCCGGAATGCGTGCGCACGACGTTAAAAAAAACGAACTCAAGCCGTGGTTGCGGAAGCAATGGGTGATCCCCCCGCAGGCCAACGCCGAGTTCGTGTGCGCCATGGAGGATGTGCTGGAGGTCTATACCCGACCCCACGACCCGGCGTGTCCGGTGGTCTGCCTGGACGAGATCGGCAAGCAGTGGGTGGCCGAAACCCGGACCCCCCTGCCCGCCGAACCCGGCCAGCCCGAACGGGTGGACTACGAGTACGAGCGACGGGGGACGGCTAATCTGTTCATGACCTTCGAACCCCTCACCGGACAACGCCACGTCACCGTCACTGACCGGCGCACCGCAGTGGATTTCGCCGAGGAGGTCAAGGACCTGCTGGAGGTCCGCTATCCCCGCGCCGAGAAAGTGGTCC
>NZ_CBTK010000208.1 GCF_000531125.1 Candidatus Contendobacter odensis Run_B_J11
TGTCACCTTTGGCAGCCTGAGCCGTTCCATCCGCTTTAATCATCGAGTGATTGCCGCTTGGGCCACGTTGCTCAAGACCATCCCTCATGCACGGTTGATGCTGAACGCCCACAGTTTTAATGAAAAAGAGACGGTGGAGTTGTTCACGAAGCAGTTTATGGAACAAGGAATTGGTTGGGAGCGACTGATCCTGACTCGAACCGATCCGTGGACTGGGTATGCGCGACTGGATATTGCCTTGGATCCGTTCCCGCACAATGCCGGCACCACGACGTTTGAGGCCTTATGGATGGGAGTCCCGGTTATCTCGCTGCGAGAGCGGCCCTCGGTGGGGCGCTTTGGTGACGCGATCCTAGGCGCGATGGGGTTAAGCGAATGGGTCGCGGACAGCGTCGAGGACTATATCGCCATCGCGGTGCGCCTCGCCGGGAATCTGGATGCCTTAGCTCAATGGCGAACAGACTTGCGCGAGCGGATGCGGATTTCTCCCTTATACGATGAAGCAGGTTTTACCCGCAACCTCGAAACCGCCTATCGGGAAATGTGGCAGATATTTTGCCAGAATTCAAAAAAATAAGTGGAGGATTTTAATCATGGAATCACCTTTTGACTTAATCAATTTCAACGCGCCCTCGATATCCATCGCGGACTGTTTAACCCAGGCAATCTCTTATCATCAAGCCGGACAGTCGGAACATGCTCGGAGATTATATGAAGCTATTCTAGCCAAGCAGCCGGATCACTCCGAAGCTTTGCATTTGTTGGGACTGATTCACTATCAATATGGGCAGCACGATCGTGCTGTAAAACTGATTCGACAGGCAATTTCAAAACAAATTGATAATATTGAGTATTTGAGAAACTTGGGTGTGGTTTTGCAATCCTGCAATCGTCTGGAAGAATCAATAAGCTGTTATCTTCGTGTACTGCAAATAAAACCAGATGATGCTGCATCTTATAATAACTTGGGCGTTATTATGCAGCAGCTTGGCAGAATAGAAGAAGCAGTGGAGTATTATTCAAAAACTTTAGTGATTGATCCTGGTTGGTATAATGCCAGCTATAATCTTGCTCATTTTATGCAGTTACAGGAAAAATGGAAAGAAGCCATTGAATATTATCAGCAAACTTTAGTTTATAAGCCCGATTATTTTGATGCACTGATTGGGCTTGGTGATGCATTTTTGAATCTTAATCAGCCTGAAAAAGCTTTGCTCTCTTATAGGAAGGCTTCGCAGATTGAGAGTGATTCAGCTATCGTTTATTTCAGTATGGGTAATGCCCTTCAATGTTTAGGCAGAAATCAGGATGCGGTCACACAGTATCGCCATGCCTTGAAGTTAAAAAAAGATTATGCTGAAGCTTATGTTAATCTTGGTACTCTACTTCAAAAAATTGGAGAGTTGGATGCAGCTCTGAAATGTTATCAATTAGCACTTCGATTTGCGCCAAATATCCCAGAAACTCATAACAACATTGCTAATGTTTTCCATGCAAAAGCTGAGTATGAGGAAGCTATTGAACATTATCAGGAAGCATTGCGTCTTAAACCCAATTATGCTGAAGCCTGTTTTAACTTAGCTGATACACTACAGGCTTATGGTCGCTTGGAGGAAGCTGTTTTTTACTTCCAGGAAGCTATTAAATTGCAAAAAAATAACGCTGAAGCGTGGTCCGCTTTGGCTTGTTTATTGGAAAAACAGGGAAAATTTGACAAAGCCATTGAATGCTATGAACAGGCTTTTTTGTTAAAGCCTGATTCTGCAGGAATAGCCAATGATCTGGCCAATAGTCTTTATCACCAGAAGCAGCTAGAAAAAGCGATTTTTTACTACCAAAAAGCGATTGAAATCAAACCAGATTTTGCTGCTGTGCATTATAATATCGCCAATTTATTGCAAGCATCTGATAAATACGAAGAGGCTATAGCTTATTATAGAAAAGCTTTACAATTAGATCCTTCTTTAGTCGATGCTTGGATGAATTTAGGAAATGCTTTGTTGCAGGAGGAAAATGCGGAGATGACTGTTTTACGGGAGGGGTTTGACTGCTTGAAAAAAGCGATCAATCTTAAACCAGATTACCCTGAAGCCTATTCCAATTTGGCGAGTGCGTTTTTTACCGATGGTCAGTTTATTCAAGCCATTAATTTTTACCAAAAAGCTTTGTCGCTTAACCCGCGTTTGCCGAAAGCTAATCGTGGGCTTGCTAGTTCTATGACCGAGTTAGGTGATATTGAAAAAGCCATCCGTCAAGTAAAAGATGGAATGTTTTTGAAAACTCCGGATGATCCACCCGAAGATTACTTATTTATACTTAATTATCATCCTGATTATTCAGCAGAAACGATTTATCAGGAATATCAGGCTTGGGAAAAGATTTATCTAAAAGATTTGCAACCCACCGTTGCGACTTACCCGAATGATCGTGAAATGCAACGGCGCCTACGGGTGGGTTATGTATCGCCGGATTTTCGAGCGCACTCAACGCGAAGCTTTATCGCGCCGATACTGGCGAACCATGACCACCGCCGGGTAGAAGTGT
>NZ_CBTK010000209.1 GCF_000531125.1 Candidatus Contendobacter odensis Run_B_J11
AGATATTGGCGTGACTGGAGTTCAGACGTGTGCTCTTCCGATCTGGGGCCGGGCAGCTTGCCAGGCGCGCACCGCGTCCAGCCGTTCCCGATCCAAGCCCCGGTCAGCCCGATGCGCGGCGCATACCCACAGGATCAAATCGGCGTCCAGCACCATTTTGCGCAGCGCCTTTTCATTCAGCAATGCAGTATCGCAACCGGGCGTATCGAAAATCAGGGCCGCGTCCAGCCCGTCGCGCTCCAGCCGGTAGGGGGTCAATGCCGCCGTAGTGTCCGGCAGCACATCGAACTTGGCGGTCAATTTGCCAAACAGCGCGTTGATCAAACTTGACTTTCCGGCATTGGATCGGCCCAGCACCACGATCCGCAGTGGTTCAGCGACCGGCGCGACAGCCGCCGCAGCCCGTTTCAGATCGCGCCGGGAAAGTGGAGTCGCGGTAACCGTTGGTTCGGCATCGGCCAGCGTCAACTGGCCGCTATAAAGCGCAATGGCGTAAAAGCCGACCTTGCGCACATATTCCCGCAATAGCCAGCGATGCAGTTCGCTCCAGGCCATGCCGTAGCTCTGCCCGCGCAGCCGCCCCCAGACTTCGCTTAACAGCGCATCAGCGGGATTGATCACCAGCCTCCCGGCCCGATACACGTTCAATAGCCGTTCAGCGGTGGCTTTCCAGCGGTAAGCGCGGATCAAATCACCTATCGTCAGGCTGTGGCTGAACGGAATTTGCGCGGTGAACGTGATCCGCAGGTCACGACTGGCCCGTTCAATGATTAGCAGAGTGTGCGGCACCGTCAGTTCCAGCAAAGGCCGTTCCACCGTCGGATGATAGTAGCGAGCCACCAGTTCCAGCGTGTTCTGCCCAAGGGTCCACAGCCGACTACCCTCGTTCAGCGGCCAATCTTCCGGCTGCATTTGGCCAGCGAGTTCCTCAACGCTGGTCCAGGCGCCATCGGCCTTCGGTGGCCAGCGCGGATCAGAATGAGTTGCCGCCCCGGCCAGCAATTGACGGTCGCGCTGGAGCAACCAGCGTTGCAGGCCGTAACCGGCGGCGCTGCATAGCACCATGGCGATCAACCATCCCGATAATACCTTGGACTGCCACAGCCACAGCATTCCGAGCGGCAACAATGCAATCAGCGGCAGCGCCCAGACCGACAGCGCCAGTAATCGCAGCCGGTCGAATCGGTTGAACAAAGTTTTCATCCGTCTTTCTCCGGTGGCTTTTTCAAAAAGTCCGCGCCCGCCGCCAACGCCTCGGCATAAACCCGGCGCAACACCTCAGCGTCCATGGGTCCCGCCTGCCGCCGGCTGGCGAAATAGTAGCCGGCAGCCTTGCCAAGCGCATAGGTAGTCGCGCCGCTGGTGGTCGCGCCCCAGACTACGCCGACCGTTTGCCCCAACCAGGGAATGAATTTGATCAATTCCCGCCCAACGGTTCGCGCCACATAGCCGACTCCGATTCCTGCACCGAGCAGGCCGAGAAATTCGGAAATCGCCCGCCGGTCCCAGTTCTGGCCGTACAAGGTGGCGAGACTGTGCAACAGCTTGGCCTGTACCGCCGGCACTCCAACTAAATCCACCAGCGGTAACGCGCCGACGCCCGCAGCAGCCAGCGCATGACCGACGATGTGAGGATGGGCGGCGCGTTCGTAGACATCACGAATGCCGGTGTCGCCTCGCAGCATCGCCTGCAAACCCAGCGTCGATATGGCTTCGATGGCCGTCCACAGCGCCTCCAAACCATAGTGGGCCGGTTCAAAGCCGTCATCGGGCAGAGTCAGGTCGAGCGGCACCCAGCGTACTGGTGCGGTGCCTGGCAGTTGACCCAACTGTTTGCGCTGCGCGGCCAGAGCGCGGGCGAGATCGATGGGAACCTGGGGTGGCAGGGGTTCGCAGTCATAGGGATACGGCAACAGGTGCCCCGCGCCGGGTGGATAGGCTTCGTGCAAGCCGGTTTGGGCAATCAGCACCGGCCATTCGGGATGACGCCGCCGCACCGCACGCAACACTTCAAACACCGCGTCCTGGCGAATGTCGGTGACTTTCATTACCCCCAGCACCAGATGCGCCTGTACTTCGCAATAGCGGATGTCTTCAGCGGGATCATAGGCCACCTCGCCCAGACCACGGGTGTCGAGAAAGCGCACTACCGGCGCTTCGGTTGGAAAGTCGTAGAACCGGGCAGTGCGGGTACAGGGTTGGAAGCCGTTGCCAATTTCGGCGGATTCGCTACCGGTCAAGGCACGGATGATCGAAGTTTTGCCGGCCTGAGTCTTGCCGGCCAACCACAGCACCGGGAGCGGCTGCCGCGCCCGCGCTTCGCGTAGCGCCGCGTTCAGCGCCGCACTATTTACCTGCGGGTTTAGCAGCGCCTCGCGCAGTTTGCGCCAATAGTCGGGCCAATGAATTAAGTCGCGGGATTTCATTTGAAAGCTCCCATTTCAGCTCTCGTTGGGTTTTCTTTACCCGCTGATCAAACGGGTGGTCGAAGGTGAATATGCAGTCCGCATCAGTTTATACCCCTGATCAAGGGTTCTTGCATTAATACACGAAAACCCATTTGGTGGAAATGATCATCAGTCGTCAATACCTGGTTGATGCCACGATTCTGCATCACTATACAAGATAGACAATCAACCAAGCCTCACTCTTTATCAGGACGTTCTCGGGATAATTGCAGGGCATGAAAATAGAGTTCCTCGGAAAGTGGAACAATTCCCACGCTTGGATCCTGTTCGAGCGATTCCAGCAGTGCAATTGCCGCTGTGCGGTAGCGAATTTTGGCAAGTGCATTACCTATCTCCAGCAAGACTGCCCGTGTAGTGATTAAGCGTATTCTCATTGATTCCAATTGATCCGCAAGCGTTAATGCTTAACGATGAAAATTGTGGCTCTCTGGTATTTCAAGGGGTCTTAAAGTATAATACTATCAATTAGTTGCC
>NZ_CBTK010000210.1 GCF_000531125.1 Candidatus Contendobacter odensis Run_B_J11
CATCCCCATCTCGATGAAACTCAGTTCACAGAGTCTGGCTGAAAACTGATAGGTGGTGAGATGCTTAAGTTGGCGCGTATGCCGAAGGCTCCCTCCTCGTATCAATCAGTTAGAGAAAACTGTCCGAAGTATTGCTATAAAGGAATGGTATTAATCGTCGGCGTTCGAGTACATTGCCGAAGCGTGTTAAAACCGTCAACGAAGACCCATGACCCAGGAGAAAAACACCATGAAACCCACCCTTTTCGTTCCCCTGTTCGCGCTGTGCGTTCTGCTGATCGCCGGTTGCGCCACTCCGCAGGGAGATACCGCCGCCGAGCAACGGGCCAGCATCCAGCAAATGACCCAGGACACGCTAGCCGAAGCGGATCGATTAAATCCGGGCCTCCAGGATAGGCTTGAGCGGGCGGCTGGCTATGGCGTGTTCAGCAATAGAAGCTCCAAATTCCTCATCATGACCTCCGGCCATGGCTACGGCTTGGTGCGCGACAACCAAACTGGTCAGAATACCTACATGCGCATGGCCCAGGTCGGCGGCGGGCTGGGGATGGGAATCAGGGATTTCCGGGTCTTATTTGTGTTCCAGGATGATCAAACCTTGCGTCGATTCGTTGACAGTGGTTGGGATTTTGGCGGCAATGTGGGCGCAGCGGCCAAGGTCGACGGCAGGGGAGGGCAAGTCAGCACCGGAGTATCTACTCAGGGGATCGAAATTTACCAGTTCACCCGAAGCGGCCTGGAACTGGTTGCGACGGTCGCCGGTACTCGGTACTGGCAAGATAGAGAACTGAATGCCGAACCGAATCGTTAGCGCTGAAAACCGCAATTTAAAGAATCCATGAAGGCTAAATTTGAAACCCGCCACCGGGGCGGGTTTTGCGCAATATAGTACCCGGCAATCCGGGCCTGACAGGCTGCTTACTGGTTTTTGTTAACAGCCGGAGGGGTGTAGCTCGGAGTGGGTGCCGGTCCAACCGCGACGCCCAGTTCCTGAACGTAACGCGCCAGCACCTGATCCCCCGCTTTGAGGTCTTTGAGGTCCATATTGGCGGGTATCTTCAAGCTGACATGGTGAACCGCGCCCTGAATCAACACCGTGCGCTTCGCCTTGTCAATAGCGAGGATCGTGCCGATCATCTGCACACTCTCCTCGACCGTAGCGCCAGGTAATGCGCCCGCTGGGGTGCGACCGACGCTCACGGTGTCTTCCCGCACGTTGATACCGCCGCTCTGGACTTTTTCGAGCGCCATAGCCAGCGCTTCGTGATATTCCACCTTGACCACTGAACCGGGGCCAATTTGCGCCAGGTTCCGAACTTCCGGCCCGGCATGGATGGTGAAAATCTTGCCATCTTCATTCTTGATGCTGACCAGCCGGTTCTTCAGATCGACCGTCTGAACTACGCCAACGGCGGTTATTTTTTCGCGGGCACCCATGGCATCGGCAATCGCTGCCATAGTCGGCGTGGCGGTTGCGGCTGGGCCTTGTCCCTGCGCAATTGCCGACATTGCCAGCAGGGACGCGGCGGCCAGAACAGTGATCTGCACTGCTTTTTTCATGATGATCTCCTTACGGGTTTGATTGTGCTGAATCAGAACGGGGCAGGAACGACGGTGTAATACACCCCATTACTACCAAAATGCGGCTGATAGTAGCCGCCGCCACAATTATAGTAGCGGATGCCATTCGCGCTGACGCTGTTGCATCCGCCACTGGGCAACGCGAAAACCTCGGTGCCGATGGCGGGTCCGGTGACATATACCGGCTGTTGCACTACCACCGTCGGACTGGCCGCCGCCGCCATAGCCGGCGTGATGCCACGAGGTAAAAC
>NZ_CBTK010000211.1 GCF_000531125.1 Candidatus Contendobacter odensis Run_B_J11
GTGAGAAAGACAATATTTTACCACAATTTCAATAAGTTATCTTTTTTGTCATGTACAAAGAAACTGCTTTCTTGCCACGTCGATCTCCTCGTTCGCTGCGTGGCATTCTATCTAAGCTCTTGGTCCATTTTCCGGGGTCCACTTTAACTGGCTGTTCCAGTGAGCGGTGCGGGCGGCCCGGCTGTTCAATCCGATTTTGTAGTCTCCTCATGGCACCCGCACCGGCGTGGGCCTCACGCCGCGCCATATCGCGGCAACCGTGAAATAAAGCAGTTCCCTCTGTAGCACCCGCCTTGCTCAGGTTATCCGCCATAAATTAACTTTTTGATAAATAATGATCTTTATCTGGAGTTATAAGTTGGCACGGGGTTTGATACCCGCTCAAGCGGGAATACGGCCATCCCGCAAAACGCTCGATGCTTTCAACGCCTTTAACCTTAACTCAGGAGTTATCGCCATGAACAGCAAAACTATCGTCCATTCCGCCCTTGCCAGCGTCTTCACTCTGGGTTTGCTGGCTGCCGCCGGTCAGGCCAGCAGTCAGCCGGCGCCCGAACAAAAAGGCGCCGAAAAATGCTACGGCATTGTCAAGGCCGGTAAGAATGACTGTCAGACCAGCGCTCATGCCTGCGCCGGTCAAGCCAGCAAGGACGCCCAAGGGGATTCCTGGGTCTATGTCCCCAAGGGTTCCTGTGAAAAGATCGTCGACGGCAGTTTGAAGCCAAAAGCCTGAGACCCTGCCCATGACCGCCAAGCCGGTATCGTCCGTGCTTGGCTCCGGCCCCATTCCGGCCCGCGCCGGGATCGGCCTGCGGGCCGAACATTATGACGCGGTTCTGGACCGCCGCCCGTCAGTCGGCTGGCTGGAAGTCCACAGCGAAAACTACTTCGGTGCGGGCGGCAAACCGCTGGATTATCTGGAGTGGATTCGCGCCTGCTATCCGCTCAGTCTGCATGGGGTTGGCCTGTCCATCGGATCGACCGACCCGCTCGACCGCCGACACTTGGTCGCGCTCAAGACGCTGATCCGGCGGTTTGAACCGGCGCTGGTTTCGGAACATCTGTCCTGGGGTTCAGTAGGCGGACGCCATTTCAACGACCTGTTACCGCTGCCCTATACCGAAGAAGCGCTCTCTCATTTGATTGCGCGAGTTTGCCAAGTACAGGAGATCCTCGGTCGGCAAATCCTGATCGAGAATCCATCCAGCTATCTGCAATATGTGGGATCAGTGATCCCTGAATGGGAGTTCCTGGCCGAACTGGCCCGGCGCAGCGGCTGCGGTGTACTGCTGGATGTGAATAACATCTAAGTACAGGACAAAAAATTTAAAGCCCACAGGAAATCCTGGAATTTGTCGGCGAGGTTG
>NZ_CBTK010000212.1 GCF_000531125.1 Candidatus Contendobacter odensis Run_B_J11
TTTAATTTTAGAAAAATAGAATGGTATCTAAAAATTCCACAACCTGCATAGGAGAGCTATATGAACTGGTGAAACAAAATAACTTTACTTCTTTTTCAGAGTTACGCTTGATGTTCCCTAACGCAGATCAGGTAGGCAAGCTAACGGTATTTAATGTTGGTGGAAACAAAGTAAGATTAGTTGCTGCTGTTCACTACAACAGGAGAAAAGTTTACATCAGAGCTGTTTTAACTCACTCAGACTATGATCAAAATAGATGGAGGAAATAAATTATGCAAAACATCAAGATAAAGCAAGCAGAAAAAGCCTGGATTCCTCTTGCGAATTTTATTTATGTCCCTCATACCGAAAAAGAATATGATCAACTTGTCCTTTTGCTAGATGATCTCGTTGATGAAGTTGGTGAAGACGAGACTCATCCTCTAGCTTCTATGATGGAAATACTCGGCATATTAATTGAAAATTATGAAACAAATTATGTGGCTGAATTGACCAATAGTTAACCTTGACTAGTGCGTAGAGCGGGTTAGTGCAGCGTAACCCACCGAAATTGAACGACTCTGTGCAATTAGCGGGTTACGGACTTACACCCTAACCCGCTCTACTTTACGGTTGCTGATGCGACCTAATGACGGGTACGCGATGCGTACCCTACTTGGCTACTGAATTCACTACAAGCGTCGTGGTCAATTAACGCTCTGAAAATATCCATGATACAACCGAACCAAAGGACAGCATGATGACAGCAAGAAAAATTCAAAAGTGGCTGGAAAGCATCATAAAAGTAAAAAGGATTCAAGAAGCACTGGAAAATGCTCTAATTAACGATAGTAAAATGAGATATGAATTATACGAATATGAACTGGAAGAACATCTGGATTACTGGAAGTCATCCATGATTATGGATAAGGATGATTTTGTTTTTGCCGTAACCGTGCGTAGAAATGATGTAACAATGGCGCTCGATATAGCCATGCTGCTCATTGAAAAATCCGAAGAGGCTTATATCAATGAATCTGCCAGAGAACGATTAAAAGAGTTATGGAAAAATGCCTACTCAAATAATATAAAAATGCTGGCGCCGCAATTTGCAAAGCAAATAAATAGCGGTGAAATAGCTTTCACTGGCGTTAAAACTTCCGATACCTTCAAAGCCTAGTCACTTTTGCCCATCACCCTTGGCCTTCTTCTTCGGCTATTCGCCGGGTCATTATTTCCAGCACACCAAAACTATCCCCATGAACGAAATCACACGTAAACCGGACTGGGTTCCTGCTGATGCCGGAGCCGAATTCACTACCAGCGTTATGATCGGCGTTGAAGGCGGTCATGATGGCATTCCCGGCCAAGCCAGCGTAGCCGTGCCGCGCCGACCGATCCCGCGTCGCCGTCGACTGAGCGTGGATGAATATGTGGCGGGAGTCTTGGCCGGCGACCGCAACATTGTCGCGCAGGCGATTACCTTGGTGGAAAGCAATGCTCCAGCCCATTTCGATATGGCGCAAGAGGTATTGCGGCAACTGATTCCCAATACCGGTAATTCCATCCGTGTGGGGATTACCGGCGTGCCGGGCGTCGGCAAAAGCACTTTCATCGAAGTTCTTGGTTTGCAACTGTGTGAACTGGGCCACAAGGTCGCCGTGTTGGCGGTAGACCCCAGCAGCACCGTGACTCATGGCAGCATTCTGGGCGACAAAACCCGAATGGAATTGCTTTCGCGTGATATTCGCGCTTTCATTCGCCCTTCACCCTCCAGCGGCACTTTAGGCGGCGTGACCCGCAAAAGTCGAGAAACCATTTTGATTTGCGAGGCTGCTGGCTTCGATGCGATTCTGGTGGAAACGGTGGGTGTCGGCCAGAGTGAAACTACGGTGCGCTCAATGGTAGATTTCTTCCTGCTGCTGATGTTAGCCGGGGCTGGTGACGAGTTGCAGGGCATTAAAAAAGGTATCATGGAGTTAGCCGACGCTCTGCTGGTTAATAAAGCCGACGGCGATAACAAGGTTCGCGCCAATGCCGCTAAAGCCGATTACAACCGCGCCCTGCACTATCTCGCTCCCGCGACCAAGGGCTGGCACACCCGCGCCTACACCTGTTCGGCAGCGAACGGCGAAGGTATTGAGGCCATTTGGAAAGTGATCGGCGATTTTCGCCAGCAAACTACCGCCAGCGGCGTATTTGAAAAGCGCCGACAGCGCCAAACCCTGGATTGGGTATACTCTATGGTTGAGGAGCATTTGCGTGCCAGCTTCTTTAGTCATAGTGGGGTCGACAGCATTCGCGCCGAGATCGATCATGCAGTGATTGAAGGCCATATACCCCCGACCGTAGCGGCGCAGATGTTGATCAGGAAATATGAGGGTTAGGAAACCTACAGGTGGAACCAAACAATTGCATGGGGAATGTCAATGATGGACTGGGCTGAAATCTGTGCGAATCCAATTCTTAGAGAACTCCCCTTCAAGATACAAACCGACAAATGGGGTCATATCATCATGAGTCCGGCGACCAACGAACACGGAATGTATCAAGCTAAAATTACAGCTTTATTGAGCCGGTTAATTGATAATGGTATCGTTATTACCGAATGCTCGGTCCAAACCCGGGAAGGCGTGAAAGTGACTGATGTTGCTTGGGCTTCAAGTAGTTTCATCGCCAACCATCGAGGTGAAAATCCGTTTCAGCAGGCCCCACAACTTTGCGTGGAGATCTTGTCCCCTTCAAATACAATGATGGAAATGAATGAAAAAAAGGAGTTGTATTTTGCCGGGGGCGCCAGAGAAGTTTGGGTTTGTGATAAAAACGGGAACATTACGTTTCACCAAAACACCGGCGAGATCGAACATAGTGAACTTGCTGGTTATTTTCCTAATCCAGTGCTGATTTGAGGAGGAAAACATTATGCTTCGCAGTCCCCGTGATTTCTTCAAACCTAAAGTTGTTGGCGCTCCAGAACCACTGCGGGAAATTCCCGTATTGCCATCGCGGATGATTCATTTCTTCGATCCCAGCAATCCGAAAATGGCGGTTAAGGTACCGGATATCGCCAAGACGGTAGATATTATGCTGGGCAATCTGGAAGACGCCGTGCCGATTGACCGCAAGGAAGCCGCCCGCGAAGGATTAGTAAAAATCGGCAAGGCCGTGGATTTCGGTAATACCCAGTTCTGGACTCGGGTCAATAGTCTGGATAGTCCATGGTTTATTGATGATTTGACTCGGCTGGTCGGTGAAATCGGCGATAAGCTGGACGTGATCATGCTGCCCAAGATTCAGGGGCCATGGGACATTCATTTCGCTGATCAATTACTGGCGCAATTGGAAGCCAAATATGGTGTGAAAAAGCCGTTATTGATTCATGCCATTCTGGAAACCGCGCTCGGCGTCGCTAATGTGGATGACATTGCTAATGCCAGCCCGCGAATGCAGGGGATGAGCCTCGGTCCTGCCGATTTGGCAGCATCGCGGCGAATGAAGACCACGCGAGTCGGCGGTGGTCATCCCGATTATGTGGTGCGCACCGATCCTGATCCGAATAACCCCAATGCGCTACGACCTACTGCACAACAGGATTTATGGCATTACACCATTGGTCGGATGGTGGACGCCTGCGTCAGTGTGGGTGCGCTGGCTTTCTACGGCCCCTTCGGTGACATCGCCGATTTGGTGGCCTGTGAAGATCAGTTCCGCAATGCGTATCTGATGGGCTGCGTTGGCACCTGGACCCTGCATCCCAACCAAATCGCCATTGCCAAGCGGGTGTTCAGCCCGAAAGCGGAGGAAGTAACCTGGGCCAAGCGAGTGGTCGAGGCCATGCCCGACGGCAGCGGCGCGGTGATGATTGACGGCAAGATGCAGGACGACGCGACCTGGAAACAGTGCAAGGTCGTCTTGAATCTCGCCCAATTGATCGCCAGCCGTGATCCTGAATACAAGGCGTTGTACGGGTTCTAAAAACGCATCAAGCCCTCTCTCCCAGTGGGAGAGGGTTAAGGGGCACTGCCATTAACTTAAGCAATTTCGTGAACGGTTCAGACCTGACCTCAAGGTACGCAGTGCGTACCCTACTTCAATCTTGCCGCTGTAGCCGCTGTAGCCGCTGTAGGGTACGCACTGCGTACCGCTTAAGTTAATGGCAGTTGAGGGTTAAGGGGCAACGGGACCCGCCAAACAACGCTCATTTCCTACCCCTTTCCCAACAACTAGAGGAAGTTTTGGTTTACTCCCCACGCTAATCGGAGCAACCGTTCGTGATCCAGCCGTTCTCCATCGCTCGTTTACCGCGTATCGAATTCGGTGCCGGCTCCATCAGCAAACTACCCAGCCTAATCGCTCAATACGGCAACCGGGTGTTGCTGGTGACCGGCCAACGCTCATTCCTCAATTCGCTGCACTGGCCGACATTACTGGCAGCGTTGGAACAGGCTGAAATCGGTTGGGAACACACGCGGATTGACGATGAACCCTCGCCGCAACGGGTAGATGAAGCCGTCCGGCAATTCCAGGGCAAGGATATTACGGCAGTCGTCGGCATCGGCGGTGGCAGTGTGCTGGACGCCGCTAAAGCGATTGCCGGTTTACTGCACATCGGCGATTCCGTCATGGATTATCTGGAAGGAGTCGGGCCGGAGAAACCGTATCACGGTCCCGCCGCACCGTTCATCGCGGTGCCGACCACTGCAGGCACCGGCAGCGAAGCCACCAAAAATGCCGTACTCAGTGTGCGCGGTCCCGCCGGTTTCAAAAAATCCTTCCGCCATGATCTGCTGGTTCCGGAATACGCCCTGCTGGATCCCGACTTGCTGGCGAATTGTTCTCAGCCGCAGATCGCCGCCAACGCGATGGACGCGCTGACGCAATTGCTGGAATCCTATGTTTCGATCAAAGCCAATCCATTGACTGACGCCTTGGCGGAAAGCGGGCTAAATGCAGTGCGGGAAGGTCTATTCGCCTGGTACGAGGGTAGCGAAGAAGCGGCTGCTGGTCGGTCGCACATGGCCTATGCAGCGCTGCTATCCGGTGTCTGTCTGGCGCAAACCGGGCTAGGCTCGGTGCATGGGCTGGCTTCGCCACTGGGAGCATTTTTCCCCATTCCGCATGGCGTGGTCTGCGGCACACTGGTCGGCGTCGCCACCCGCGTCAATCTCGCCGCACTGCGCGAACGCGATCCCGAAAATCCTGCATGGCGCAAATACGCCCGCGCCGCTGAAATTCTGCACCGGCAGCACTATGCTGATTTTGGTGAAGCTCATGCCGCGTTGCTGGGGTTGCTGGACGACTGGACTGAACAACTGGCTTTACCTCGATTAAGCGCCTACGGGATTCAGGAGAGTGATTTCGCCCAGGTGGTCGCCCATTCGCGGGGCAGCAGCATGAAGACTAATCCGCTGGTGCTGCGTGATGCTGAAATCGCGGCTGTACTCAAACAGCGGCTGTAAACCCACTGAATCACGGCCAGGAGAACCTGTTATGAAAAAACCTCCCGCTCCTGATGATCGCCCTTCTTCCAGACCAGCAGGCACGCGGCCCTCTACCGGCGTAGTCGTGGACCGGGAAACCGTTGAACTCAAGCGGCTGGAAAAGCGGATTGGCCGGGTTCACTTGCAGCAACGATTAGGCATTGAAGCCGACCACGCGACCCAAATCTTCGGACGCGGACGAACGGTCTTTCACATCGAAAACTGGTATTCGATCCATGCCCTGATTCGCCTGACCCTGCGTTGCCTGGGGCTGTACGGTTGGGGGGTGCGCAACGCAACCTCCATTCAGATCCGCCACAACGAAGTTGTTATCCCCCACTTGCCCGCCGCCTTCGACGGCCTGACTCTGCTCCACCTCAGCGACCTGCATCTCGATATGGCCGACGGCTACCCTGCCGCGCTGATCGAGCGCCTACAGCAGGTGCAGTACGACTTTTGCGTGATGACTGGCGATTTCCGGGCCAAGACTTTCGGTGACTACCAAGCCGCCCTCGCCGCCCTGGCCCAAGTGCGCGATGCTCTCCACGGTCCGATCTACGCGGTCCTGGGCAACCATGATTCCATCCGCATGACGCCGGGGATCGAGGCGTTAGGCATCACCCTGCTGCTCAACGAGGCGGTGGCTCTGGAACTCGACGGTGAGGTTATTCATCTGGCGGGTATTGATGATCCGCACTATTTTCAGGTGGATAATTTCGACAAAGCCGCGCAGCACATCCCGCCGGACTCGACCGCCATCCTGCTCTCGCATTCGCCGGAACCCTATCAGCGGGCCGCACACGCCGGTTTCGACCTGATGCTGAGCGGCCACACCCACGGTGGACAGATTTGCCTGCCAGGCGGGGTTGCCCTGATGACCAATGCGGATTGCCCACGCCGCTTCTGCAAGGGTGCTTGGCGCTACCATGCCATGCAGGGTTATACCTCAGTGGGATCGGGCGCTTCGGTGGTTGGAGTCCGGTTCAATTGTCCGCCGGAAATCACCCTGCATCACCTGCGAAGCGGATCGACCCCGGATCAATAAGGCCGGTTACGAATGCCGATCCAGTAGAAGATCGGTGACAACGCAAGTTCCAGCGCGATAAAGCCGACCACCGTCCCGCCAATAACCGGCCAGTTCAATGCAAACTCGCCTGCTATCGCCAGCAGCGGCAACAAGGCTTCGGGAATTTGATCCAGTCCCAGAGCCATCCCGCTGGTGGGTATACCTAACCGCCGTTTGATAAAGCTCGACAGCAGATCCCCGATCATGGCGGCGATGCCGATGATGCCTCCGATCCATGCCGGCACCTCCAACAGCACCGCCCCCACACCCGCTGCCAATGCAGCCGTGATCACTCCCCGCCAGGTCTTTGAATCTCCCAGCCAGCGCCGTCCATCCGCCAGCACCCGGCCTCCGTCAATTGGTTGCTTAGCCCAAGTGCCGCAGACTGCCGCCGCAAGCACCGGGGCGCCATTTGCGATCACAATCAGCAGCAGCAATTTGATTTCGATAGGTAACATGTTGCAATCCGATCCTTCGAGAATCTTTACTACCAAGGTGACCGGTACATACCAGGCAAAAGCGACAGCCTCAGCCTACACTGATCCAACCGTTGCCCGCCCGTTTCTCTCAGCGATCACGCTTCAAAAACCAAGGAGTTCCTCAATGAAGATGCCCCTTATTAGCACCAGTCTCAGTGTTTTGTGCGGATTATTGTTATTGACCACGGCCCAAGCTGCTGATCCTCACTCGCCGGTTGGTCAATGGAAAACAATTGATGACAAATCGGGCAAGCCCAAGAGTATTGTGCAGATTACCGAGGATAACGGAATACTGACCGGCAAGATTGTGGAATTGCTGGAAGGCGCTGCCGAAAAAACTTGCAGTAAATGCGAAGGCAATCTACAGGATAAACCATTAGTCGGGATGCGCATCCTGTGGGATTTGAAGAAAGACGGCGATGAATGGATCGACGGCAAAATCTTTAATCCAGCCGACGGCGGTACCTACACCAGCAAAGCCAAGCTGAGCAGCAACGGCAAGACTCTGGAGGTCACCGGCAAGTGGATGTTCTTCAGCAAGCAACAGCAATGGCAACGAGTGAATTAAGCATGTTGACGCCCCGCTCCCGCTGGTGGGGGCGGGATTGGTAGTGAGGGCTATTCTGCCGCCGGTTTGATCTCTGGAACCGGGATGCCGTGCTGCCGGCAAGCGGCAGTCAAGGTGTTGAGCAGCAGACACGCTATCGTCATTGGCCCGACTCCACCGGGAACCGGAGTGATCGCGCCCGCCACCTCAACCGCCGAGGCAAATTCCACGTCGCCCACCAGCCGGCCTTTACCGTCCGGGGTCGGGAGGCGGTTGATTCCGACATCAATGACCGTCGCTCCCGGTTGCAGCCAGTCGCCCTTGACCATTTCCGGCCGCCCTACCGCCGCCACCACAATCTCCGCCCGCCGACATTCCGCCGCCAGATCGCGGGTACGGGAATGAGCCATCGTGACCGTGCAATGCTCGCGCAGCAGCAGCGCCGCCATTGGCTTGCCGACGATATTGGAACGCCCTAACACCACGGCCCGTTTGCCCGCCAGATCGCCTAATTGATCCTTGAGCAACATCAGGCAACCCAGCGGGGTACACGGCACCATCGCAGCCCCTCCCACCGCCAGCAGGCCGGCATTGAGCGGGTGAAAACCATCCACATCCTTGCTCACCGCAATCGCTTCGATCACCGCCTCTGGATTAATCTGCTTGGGCAGCGGCAGTTGCACCAGAATCCCGTTGACCGCCGGGTCCTGATTCAACCCGGCAATGCACGCCAATAACTCGGTCTGGCTCGCGGTCACCGGCAATCGCTGCTCGAAAGAGTTCATGCCCGTTTCCCGCGCCTGCCGACCCTTGTTGCGGACGTAAATCTGGCTGGCGGGATCTTCGCCCACCAGCACCACCGCCAGACCGGGGGTGATACCGTGATCAGCTTTGAGTTGGGTAATCTGCGCGGTGATGCCGGTGCGCAACCGGGCAGCGAAACTTTTACCGTCAATGATGGTGGCCGTGGCCATGAGATTCCTCGTGATAGACACTTTACTTCGAGTGGCAGGGTGAATTAATTGGGTAAATATCACAAAAAAACAGCGAGCGCGATTGCCCGGCGTTGCCTCTCACCTTGTCTTGTCTGTAACTTGCCCGTAATCTTTGCGTGCTTTCCCAACTACACCCAACAGGAGTGCGCAGGCCGTGTCAAGTCAGGACCAGCAGATCGTGTTCGTATTTCCGGGACAGGGTTCCCAGTACGTCGGAATGGGCAGTGACCTGCTCCGCGATTTTCCAGTCGCCCAGCGGCGCTACGAACAGGCCAATGACATCGTGGGTTACGACCTTGCCAAGCTCTGCCTGGAAGGGCCGGAAGAAGACCTCAAGCTCACCCGTCACACCCAGCCCGCCCTGCTCACCCACTCGCTGGTCTGCCTGGACATTTTCCGCGAACTGACCGAGGGTCAAGTGCAACCGGCGCTAACGGCGGGTCACAGTCTCGGCGAATACTGCGCCCTGGTCGCGGCGGGCGCGCTGGATTTCGAGACTGCCCTGCGGCTGGTGCAAAAGCGCGGTGAGTGCATGGGAACTTACGGTGACGGTGAAATGCTGGCTTTCCCGCTGCACCTTGACAACATTCAGTCCTTGGCCGAGAAGCACTATTGCGCCATTGCGGCCTCCAACCTGCCCGATCAGACCGTGGTCGGCGGACGCGGCGAAGATCTCGACCGGTTGACCGAGGACGCGCTGGCTCACTTTCCCCGCAAAAAGCCGACCCGACTCAAGACCGAAGGCGCCTTCCACACATTCTATATGATTACCGCTGCTCTGCACTTCCGTCCGGTACTGGACGCTGCGGAGATGCATGCACCCACCCTCCGCGTCCTCTCCAACTACAGCGGAACCCACCACGATCCCGATCCGGCCACCATCAAAACCCGGTTGTTCTATCAACTGTTCCACCCCGTCAACTGGATCGGTAACCTGGAAACCGCCTTTCGCGACGGTGTGACCACCATGGTCGAATTTGGCGGTGGGCTGGGCAGCGGCGCGAATCCCGAGGATAAGCGCCCCAATCTGGAAAGCATGGTCAAGAAAGCGCTGCGCGGCTCGGATTACAGCGTCCACTACCACGCCGCCATCAATAGCCAAACCTTGCGTCAAACCGCAGCAGCATTACAACCATGACCCGCATATTTGCTCAGGCTCAACGCGCCCGCCGCCTGCTTAACCAAGTCGCGATGCAACATTTGCATCGCCGTTGCGAGGCGATCCGGGTGTTGCCGGCAGCGGAACCCGCGTCTCCTACCCTGCGATCCAGCGAGAACGTCGCGCCGCAGTCCGAAACAATGGCGGCGGAACGACCCGTCTATAGAAGTCCGGTCTGAGTGGTGAAATCGCCGCTTCAAACCACCCCGGCGCTTCGCGCCACACCTCCTTATCCAAGGAGCAACTGTGTTGAAAACATCAGGCCCTGCACTCCTCAGGAGGCTGCCTGGGGGGGTGGCCTTAAGCATCGTGTTCAGGAGGGTCAACAATTTGCGCATGCAGGCCGTCAGAGCGACCTTGGCCGGTTTGCCTGCGGCCCGCCGCCGTTGGTAAAAGGCGCTTTGATGATGGGATTGAACCGGCGGGCGGTGAAGGTCGCCATGTACAGCGCCGTGCGAACCACTGCCCGCCCGCCGAAAATCGACCGCTGTCCTCGATACTGACCCGAATCCCGATTCAACGGACAGACGCCCACCCAGGCGCTGATTTGACGCCGATCCAGCGTCCCCAACTCGGGCAGCAGGGCCAGCAAGGTCACCGACGTGACTGCGCCAATCCCGGGAACGCTCTGCAACAAATCGTCTTGCTCGCGCCACACCGGACTGGCGCGGAGGCGGCCGTGGAGGTTGTTATCCAGGGCCTGGAGGCGTTGCTCCAGCCCAGTGATGGTCGTGCGGATATCCGCTTGCACCTGACGATGCGCGCTCGCCAAACGATTCTTCTCGGCGGTAAGCATCGCGATCAATCGCCGCCGACGCTGGAGGAGCGCGGTTCACAAAAACCGGAACACGGCGCTGCAAGCTCTTTAACCGGATCATGGATCCCAGAGGGGAATCGCGCTACCACGTTCTGGGAAAATCTACCAAACTTCAAACATACAAAGGGAATTTCACAATTTCAGCCGGATTGCTGCATCCATCCGTTAGCAGATGCCCGCCGCAGGCAAGCCAGACTGTAGGCCAGCGCCTTGCTCATATCCTGTTGTCGCCGCAGATAAAACCGGGCGTGCGAGGCTGGGCTATAACCGACCCGCACGCCCAAAATGGCGGGATGCTCCAGGCGGAATACATCTTCATCGGTGTCATCGTCGCCAAAGAAGATCGCCCGGCCAAAGCTCTGTTCCGCCATTAGCCGCACCAAGGCGCTGCCCTTGTTGGTCTCGGCATCGGGAAACAGGTTAACCACCCGTTTGCCGCCGCTGATCTGCGGGGCCGGCTGCAAATTGGGCAATGCCGCGTTAATGACCGCCAGCGCCTGATCGGGATCGGCTGCGTTGCGGTAGTGCAGAGTCAGGGTGTACTGCTTGTCCTCGACCCACACCCCCGGCAGATCAACCCGCCCCCCGCTCCAGCGCCGGGACCAGCCGGACGGGGCGACCGTCGGCAACGGCGAGACCTGCAATTGCTCCAGCCAGCCGTTTACCAGGCCCTGCACCCGTTGCAATTCGGGATGGGTCGGATCACCCCAGTCCAGCCCGTGGTTGCCGATCATGAAATCGACTTCCACCCCAGCGAGCAGGGTCGCCAGTTCAGGGCGATGCCGCCCGGACAGGACGGCCACCGGGACATAGTGGCGCAGACGGCGCACCAGCGTCTGGATGTTCACCGCCAACAGCGTCTCGCGGGGATCGCTAGCCAGCGCGGTCAGGGTGCCGTCGTAGTCCAGGGCGAACAACGGGCGCTGGCGACACCATTCGCGTAAGGCCGCGATACCGGTTTTGGAGAAGAAGGGTTGCACGAATGATTTCCCGTAGATAGAGGGGTTCAGGAGAGTTCTTTCAGTTGCGGCGCATTAGCGCCCAAACTGGACAGCTTGAGGGCGAAGCGGTTTTTCCGGCGCACCGTCGCCGCATCGAGCAGCATCCGGCCCGCCCAGCGGAAGATGTTGAATTCACTGACGTAGCTCCGCATCGCATGCATCCGCTCCCGCTGCTCGCTGGCCGGCATGGACAAGGCGACATGCAACGCCTCGGCGCACTGCTCGATGTCGTAGGGATTCACAATCAGCGCCTCGGTCAGTTCCCGTGAGGCGCCGGCAAACATGCTGAGAATCAACACGCCTTGTTCATCATCGCGGGCGGACAGATATTCCTTGGCGACCAGATTCATCCCGTCATGCAGGCTGCTGACCAGACACAGCACCGCAGCGCGGAAATACTGAAAGACATCGACCGGCTCATGGTGTTCGATCTTGAGAATGATCGGTTGATAACGGCCATCGCCATACTTGATATTGATCTGCTCGGCCATCGCCCGCACCTCGGCGTCGAAATGCTGATAGGCCGGCAGCGAGGAGCGGGACGGCGCGGCGATCTGCACAAAGGAAAACTGGCCAATCCATTCGGGATGCTTTTCCAGCAGGCGTTCGATAGCGCGAAATCGTTCGACAATGCCCTTGGTGTAATCCAGCCGGTCAACCCCAATCCCGATCAGAATGCCCTCAGGGATGTTGTCGCGGGCATGAATCCGCTGGAGGCATTCCGGACCAGGCGGCACCTCCGCCAACCAGCGTGGCGGCCATTCAATCGAAATCGGGTAGGGCCGCACCAGGGTGATCTTGCCGTTGTAGGAGATCGACGAGGTCTCCCGTTCGATCCGCGACTCCAGAAACCGATCCACCGTATCAATGAAATTGTCGGCGTGATAGCGGGTATGGAAACCCATGATGGTGCTGCCGAGCAAGCCTTCCAGAATCGCTTCCCGCCACGGGCAGATGCCGAAGACTTCCTGATTGGGCCAGGGAATGTGCCAGAAGGTGATGATGGTGGCTTGCGGCAACTGGGCGCGAATCATCTGCGGCAGCAGGGCAAAGTGGTAATCCTGAATCAATACCACCGGGTCGGCGCTCCGCGCATCCCGCACCACGGCATCGGCGAATTTCTGGTTGACCTTGACGTACTCCTCCCAATCCGAACCCCGGAAAATCGGGCGGGTATGGGCGATATGGCACAACGGCCACAGCCCTTCATTAGAGAAGCCGTAGTAGTAGCCGAGTTCCTCTTCCTTGCTGAGCCAGACCCGGTGGATTTCATACTGCGGATTGTCCGGCGGCACCTTGACCCGGTCCCGTTCGTCCACCACCTCACGGTCAGCAGAGCCATTGCCGTGCGCCACCCATACCCCGGAGCAGGCCCGGACAATCGGCTCCATCGCCGTAACCAGCCCGCTGGCCGGAAAATGGACCTCAATCTGATCGCCGACCCGACTATGGATGTAGGGCTGGCGGTTGGACACCACAATGACTTCATCGCCGGACAGTTCAGTGGACAGGATTTCACGCAGTTTTTGCGGGGTCCAGTGCAGTTGCAGGTCGTCGCTGATAGCACGGTTATCTTCCAGATCCCGCATCAGGTTCTTGATGTCGCGCAGGATCGGTTGAAATTCCTGGTGCTGGGGCGCAACCAGGTTATCAGCAAGGCTGGGCTTGCGTACCTCGTTGAGCAGGGTTCGCATCGAATTCATCCATTCCTTGCGGCTCCAGCGGGCTACAAGCACCGCAACCAGCGAGGTCACTACGCCAATGATCAGAATCAGCGCAATCAGATAATTACGGGTGTCGCCGCTGCGCCGCTCGGCCACGCTCAGGTCATGGACGATGATCAGCCGGCTCAACCCAACCGCGACGGATGACGCGCCTTCTGCCTCGACTGACAGCGCGACCAGGGGGGTGGCAGTGATACTGAAGCGGCCCCCCTTGAGCGTCTTGGTCATCAACGGCAACGGCGTATTGGCTGAGGTTTGAGGGTCGGTGGGGATATCCTGACAAGCCAAATCCGCCGGGAACAGGATGGTTTTGAACTCCAATACATTGTTGGCATCGCAATAGCCCATGGCCAGGATGCGTTCATCCTGGGCGACCTTGTCCAGGAGCGCCTGGATCTTGCTTTTCCGCTCGCGGCCCTTCGTTAACAGCAAGGGCTGCAAGCTTTCCTGAAGGGTATTGGTCACCAGTTGGCTACGCAATTCCAGATCCTTGATAAACCAGCGCTGGGTCACTAAATCCATCACCGGAACCATCATTGCGCCAATGATCCCTAACACGATGATCAGGGGAATGACAAACTTAAGAATCAGTTTCATTTTGGTTCCAGTAGGTCATAAATTTGGCCCCGTTTTTAGAGCCTTTCTTAACGGAATACATTAAATGGTCGGCCATTGCAATTATCCTGTCAATAGCCGGAATATTTTCAATGCAGGTTAAAACCCCAAAACTGAAAGTTACCGGCCAGTCATTTTTATCCATGACACTCATCAGATGATTTTGAATTTTGGCGATCACAATCTGTGCTGAGGCCTGATCGGTAACCGGTAGCAGCAAAATAAACTCATCACCGCCAACTCTAGCGACAATATCGCTATCACGCAAATTTTCCCTAATCGCATCGACCACTGCACAGAGCAGCTTATTACCGGCATCATGGCCTCGCGTATCGTTGATCGCTTTAAAATTATCGACATCAATATAGGCCAGACTCAAGGCGTATCCATAGCGGATGGCACGACTAACCTCGACTTCGGCAATCTCATGGAAGGCCCGAAAATTAAGGCTTTTTGTGACAGGATCTTCGCGAGAGAGATCATGTTTTTCCAGAAGAAGGGTTTTCAATGCCCTCAACAGGAGTGCGATAATGATCAGCAAGATAAAGCGCGACAGATAATTCCAGCTATAGACCAATAGATTAGGGTAAATACGGTTTAAAAAATAATCGACCGCGAGCCAAGTCACCGCACTGAATAGCGAGATGGCAATTGCAGTATTTTTGTTGGAAAACCACGCAGCAATAACGACCGGAAACAGGTAAAACAGTGCGAAGGTAATTTGAGACCCTGTTATACAATCGACAACACCAATACCCATAACGCTCAGAAACGCGATGATCACCAAGACCCAATATTGCCTGTTACACATTGTTTGTAGAAAAATTTGTGAATTCACCGACTAACTCTCCGTATGATTGATGTGATACTCACGAAGGGAGGAGACGCTTTTCGCAAGGCTCATCCCCCATTCAGAATCTCTAATATTAACGACATCCGGGTACTCTACAACCGGTAAATATCCCTGAAGGAAAAATCGTCATGTATCCCTACGCCATCATCGGCAATTGCCAAGTCAGTGCCTTGGTCAGTGAGCGAGCCAGCATTGACTGGTACTGTGCGCCGCGCCCCGATTCTGAACCCCTATTCGGGAAATTGCTCCTCCTGTAAATTTTCCTGTGATTCGCACGACGGGTTGGGTGAGTACAACGCACACCTCTCAGCAAGATCAAAGAGTTAGATGAAGCCGATGTTCTAGCCCAGGCCGCAAATCATCGCCATCACAGGAAAATTTACAGGAGGAGTTTTTCCGCTGGATTGATTCCATCGACAACGAGTCATAAAAACAGGACTTTCGCTTTCCGTCATTCCCGCGTAGGCGGGAATCCAGTAAGCCGCTGAAAAGACTGGATACCCGCTTTCGCGGGTATGACGAATTTACGGGTTTAGCGAAAGTCCTGAAAAAATTACAGCAAGCAAATGGTGCGCCGCATAAAGCTGGTTCTTACCATTCAATACCGCTGCACTGATAAATTGGCGATGACCACATAAAGCGAACGATCCCGCAGCCCCTTTCTGGAGAAACATGACGTGTCCCGACGGTTGCAGCGTTCGACCTGGCGCCTGATCGCGCTGCTGGTCAGTATGCCAACAGCGGTACTGATCTTCGGCAGTATTTACCAACTGGGTTCGACCTATCTGGAAGAAAAGCCCATTAACTTCTGGTCGAGTCTGGAATGGGCCTCTGAGACCCTGACCACCACCGGGTACGGTGCCTACGCGCCTTGGCATCATCCGGTGATGACGCTGTTCGTGATCCTGACCCAGTTTGTCGGCATGTTCTTCCTGGTGCTGGTCTTCCCCGTGTACGTGTTGCCCTACATTGAGGAACGGTTCGAGATGCGGCTGCCGCACATTCTGCCGGCGATGGCGGGGCGAGTGCTGTTCTATCGCTATGGCCCTACGATTGACTCGCTGCTGGAGGAATTCCAGCGTGTCGGCGCGGCGTTCGTCATTTTTGAAGAAGACATGACGCTGGCCCGCAGCCTGCGTGATCGGGACTACCCGGTTGTTTTCGGGACGCTCGACGAAAATCCGGGTGTGCTAGCAGGAGTGGAGCGGGCGCAGGCGGTGGTCGCTAACGCCGGCGACCATGCCAACGCGATCTGTATCCTGATCGCCCGCGAGCAGGGCTTTAGCGGTCCGATTTACGCGCTGGCGAACGATCCCCTGTACCGGCCTCCCATGTTAAAGGTGGGGGCATCCGCCGTGTTCACCCCAACCCATGTACTCGGCGCGGCGCTGGCGGCGCGGGCCAGTACCCGCATCAGTCCCCCCGCAGAGGGACTGCATCTCCTCAGTGCGCAGGTGGGCCTTGCCGAATTCCGGGTTCGGGCGGACAGTCCGTTGGCCGGGCAGCGGCTGGGTGAACTGCGGTTGCGCGAACATCACGGCGTCACCGTGATCGGCCAGTGGTGTGGCGGTCACTTCACCATCGCCACGGGGCCGGACACCCGCATCGAGCCAGGCGCGATTCTGGTCGTGGTCGGTGCCCACATCCATCTGGCTCAAGTCGAGCTTCTAGCCGCGCCAATTCGCCGTACCGGTCCTATCGTGGTGGCCGGTTACGGCACCGTCGGTAGCAAGGTGGTGGAAATGCTGCGCGACGCCCATGAACTCACCATTGTGATTGACCAACAACTGGTTCCCGGAGTTGACATCGTTGGCAACATCCTTGAACACGCCACATTGGCCCGAGCCAGTGTGCGTACCGCGAGCGCGGTGGTGTTGGCGTTGAGCAACGATAGCGAAGGGGTCTTTGCTACGGCGGTGGTTCGCGATTACGCGCCCGAAGTTCCGCTCATTGTCCGGGTCAATCGGGCACCGAATATTCCACGGTTGTATCAGGCGGGTGCGGACTTCGCTTTGTCAGTGGGTCAGGTCGCGGGGCAAATTCTCGCTTACCATCTCCTCGGCGAAAAGACGGTCGCGGTTGAACAGCGCCTCAAATTCATCCGGGTGGCAGCAGGCGCTCTAGCAGGCGCGCATCCGTGGCGTACTCAGGTGCGCGAGCGAACCGGGGCCGCCGTGGTGGCGCTAGAGCGGGATCAGACCGTTTTCGTCAAGTTTGATGACGCCTTCCGGGTCCACCCGGACGATATCCTGTTCGTCTGTGGAACGCCGGACAGCCTGAAACAGTACCTGCACGAGTTTCAGGCAACGCCTGCCGAAAATCTGCACACTTGAGAGGGTCGCACCATTTCATGCGAGCGCATCGAACAGGCTGCCGAGCAGGTTGTTGTTCGTCTGGATCACCTTGACTCCGGCTTGAACCTGATACAGCGCCTGTTGCTGATCGATCAGGGGCTGGATCACATCTCCGGTGGCAGAAGCCGGCGACGCGGGATCGGTCATCGATTGGCGGGCGATGGTTTCCGCACTTTGATCCAAGCGCTTTATGCCTGACTGGATCACCGCGATACCTGAAAAGACTGAGCCGATCATTTTCACCTCCATAATACATTAGTCCTACTAAAGAACACTTTTGATTGTATAAAATTCTGGCTGTTTTCGCCAGTCAAAGAGCAAAATAGAATTGACTTCATACGACGCTCCACCACTCTCCGTTTTTTGCAACATTACCCTGGACATCCTCCCCCCTCCATCAACAATTCCCTGTTCAGGAAGCCGCAATGATCTCTCATCTGATCCCTCGCCCCGATCTCGCGTACCGGCCGTGGATTCGCAGTGGCAGCAATTCATCAATAGGTGATGATGTGCAGCCGGGTGGTCCGGGCGCGGTCACTCCGGTTCAATCGGAGACAAAAAATAACACCCGCACTGACAGCATATCCCCTCTGGAGAAGAAGTCTGCGACGGGCAAGGACAAAGCGGTCACTGGAGCCGTGGTTAATAAAATCCAGTTGAATGAAGCAGAGTTAGCCATGGTGCGCGAGTTGAAGCAGCGTGACTTGAAGGTGCGTCAGCACGAGATGGCGCACTTGGCCGCCAGTGGCGGCTTGGCCCAAGGCGGTCCCAGTTATAGCTACCAGCGCGGCCCGGACGGGCAGAATTATGCGATCGGCGGTCACGTCAATATCGATACTTCGCCGGGCAAAACCCCCGAGGAGAATCTGCAAAAAGCGCAGACGGTTCTCGCCGCCGCGCTCGCCCCCGCCGATCCATCCGGCCAGGATCTCGCCATTGCGGCTCAGGCGAGTCAGAGAGCCATGAAAGCAAGAATGGAACTCGCCCAGCAGCAAATGGCGGAAAGGGGCTACCTCTTCCATCGTGGTGAGGAGACACCGGCTGGCCGGTTGGCCCAGCGGTTCGTCTCCGCCATTACGCCCAAACCCCAACCCTTCATTCAGTTAGCGGCTTGATCATTATTCAAATCTGAAGAAATCGTTATGCCCACTTTCAACCGCGAGTTTCGTTCACTGTTTTTTAATATGTTGATTTTTATAGGCATAAAGCTTATCGCGATCCTTGGTATTTCTGTGCAGTCATTCGGAGATTAAATATTTTCTTGCGTTGCAGTGCAGCGCGATTGGGCTATGCTGAAATTTCCCCAGTTCATTCTTTCATTGCTAAATTCAAGGAGTAGCGCCATGCACATCTCACAAGATTTAATCAGTGGCAGTCTCTGCCCGATAACCGCCGCTGTAAGCGGCCTTTTTCTGGCTGGCGCGGCATGGGCTGCTTACCGGTCGGTGGAAAAGCCGCACGCGCTGCGTTTTGCCGCGGTTAGCGCCTTGGTGTTCGCCGCCCAGATGATGAACTTCCCGATCAGTGGCGGCACTTCGGGACATCTGGTTGGCGGGGTCCTGGCCAGTGCGTTGCTCGGGGTGCCGTTCGGGGTACTGGCGTTGGCACTGGTGGTATCGATCCAGGCATTGGTATTCGCCGATGGCGGTTTGACGGTGCTTGGCGCCAATGTGTTGAACATGGCGGTGATTGGCGCTGGATTGGGCGGCTTATTGCGGTTGTGGTTGTTGAAGACACTGCCGGCCAGTGGAACCCGGTTCTGGATCGCCGCCGCGCTGGCCAGTTGGGCCTCGGTGATGCTGGCGGCGCTGGCCTGCTCGGTCGAACTGGCGCTGGATGGCGTACTGCCATTGCAACAGGTGGTTCCGGCGATGCTGGGCGTCCATGCGCTGATCGGAGTGGGTGAGGCGCTGATCACTTGTGCGGCGCTGGCGTTGTTTGATCGCCCAGCGGTGATCGGAGCGGTTCCCGCCTCCCGTCGGTTCGTTGCGCCAACGCTGGCCGCGCTGCTGATCGCGCTGTGCCTGAGTCCGTTTGCTTCAGCGTTGCCGGACGGTCTGGAAGCGGTGATGGCGCAATATCAGCTTCTGCACGAGGCTGCGCCGCTGTTCGTAACCCCGCTGGCGGACTACCAGGTTGCGGGCGTTAGCTCCGAGATGCTGTCTACCGGACTGGCCGGACTGATTGGCGTAGTGCTGACCTTTCTGGCTGCCGGGGCGCTGGCGTTGCCGCTGACGCTGACCCGCGCCCGCACGGCGTAAAGCTCTACTTTCCGGCGCTGCCCGCAACCAGGGCGGCGCCGTGGCTGCGAATGACCTCGGTGTAAAACCGGGCGCTGGCTTTAAAAGTTCGCTGCTGCGTGGCGTAGTCCACATGGATCAGGCCGAAACGCTGCGAATAGCCATGCGCCCACTCGAAATTATCCAGCAGCGACCAGGCGAAATAGCCGCGCAGATTCACCCCGTTTTGTTGCGCCGCCAGCGCCGCGCACAGATGATCACGCAGATAGCGTCGCCGCAGCGGATCGTCCACCTCACCGTTGTTCGCTTGCGGCGGATCGTAAAAAGCCGCGCCGTTTTCAGTGATGTACAGCGGTAGCGAGCCGTAACGGCTGGCGACCCATTGCAGAATATCGGTCAGCCCTTGCGGGTACACTTCCCAGTCCAAACCGGTATGCGTCTGCCGATCCTGCCGGACTTTAGCAGCCGCCAGCGGCCAAGCATTAGGATCGTGGCGCACTACCTGTCGGCTGTAATAGTTGATGCCCAGAAAATCCAGCGGCTGGCGGATGAAATCCAAATCTGATTCGGGAAATACCGGCCAGGCTGGGCCAAAAATCTCCGCCAGTTCTGGCGGATAACTGCCCAAAAACACCGGGTCGAGGTAGTGGCGGTTAAAGTCGGCATCGGCGCGCATGGTGGCGTTCAAATCCTCGACTGTTTCAGTGGCTGGATACTTCGGCTCCAGATTGACCACCAAACCGATTTGGTGCCGACCTTCGGCCCGATAGGCTTGCACCGCAGCAGCGTGCGCCCGCAGCAGGTGGTGGGCAGCGATGGGGGCGGCATAGGGATTGCGCTGGCCCGGCGCCAGCGCGCCATGCAGATAGCCGCCGTCTACGATTACCCACGGTTCGTTCAGCGTGACCCACAGCTTCACCCGATCATCCAGCGCCCGGAATAAGACCTGCGCGTAGTCGGCGAACCAGTGGGCACTCTCAGGATTCAGCCAGCCGCCCCGGCGATCCAGCGCCGCCGGCAAATCCCAGTGATACAGCGTCACCATCGGCTGAATGCCCTGCTCCAGCAACGCATCCACCAACCGCTGGTAGAAGTCCAGCCCGCACCGATTGACCAGCCCTCGCCCTTCCGGCAGCACCCGGCTCCACGACACGCTGAAGCGATAGGCGTTGAGTCCCAACTCCCGCATCAGCGCCACATCGTCCCGATAGCGGTGGTAATGGTCGCAGGCCACATCACCCGTTTCATTGTGGCGAACCCGGCCCGGCGTATGGGCGAACTCGTGCCAGATGCTCGGCCCGGCGCCATCGGCCAAGGGCGATCCTTCAATTTGATACGCCGAGGTGGCAGTGCCCCAGAGGAAATCGGCGGGAAATAACGAATGGGCGGACATAACGGAAAGTTCCAAAGCGGAAGTTATCGGCAGGAACAGGTATCGGCGTTCCCATGATCCAGCGCTGCGCCATCCCCGCCAAAAAAGTGGAGTTGCATCGGATCCAGGCTCAGGCGAACGGTATCGCCCGGATGGAAAATCTGGATGCCGGGCAGTCGCGTCACCAGCGTCGAACCCGGCGCGTCCATCCCGCTCATCCGCGCATACAGCAGCGTTTCATGGCCCAGATATTCAGTGGCGCTAACTTTGGCGTGCAGACCGTTGTGCGCCTCAGCGTTGGCAAGATGCAGATGTTCAGGCCGGAGTCCGGCGGTCAGCAGCCCATCCCACTGGCGATCCGCCATCGGCGCCGGCAGCGGCATGGTTTGTTCGCCCAAGCGAAGTTGACCGCCATCGCCAGCGGAAGTCACCCGAACCGGGAACAGATTCATCGGCGGATTACCGATGAACCCGGCCACGAAGGTATTGGCGGGGCGCTCGTACAACGCCTGCGGCGGCGCGATTTGTTGCAGGCGGCCCTGATCCATCACCGCCACCCGGTCGCCCAGCGTCATCGCCTCGGATTGATCGTGGGTGACATAGAGCGTGGTCGCGCCCAATCGATCCAGTAACTCACTGAGCTCAGAACGAATTTGCACTCGCAAGCGGCTGTCCAGATTCGACAGCGGCTCGTCCATCAGGAATGCCGCCGGTTGTCGCACCAGCGCCCGCCCCATGGCGACCCGCTGCCGCTGACCGCCGGATAATTGCTTCGGGAAGCGGTCGAGTAAAGCGCCGAGACTAAGCAGTTCTGCCGCCCACGCCACTTGCCGGGCGATTTCAGTTCGAGGCAACTTGCGCATTTTCAGCGGAAATTCCAGATTGCCCCGCACTGTCATGTGCGGATAGAGGGCATAATCCTGAAACACCATCGCGACATTGCGTTGTTGAGGCGGCAGGTGATTAATCAGCTCGCCGTTGATCCACAAGCCGCCACGGGTCGCCTGATCCAGTCCTGCCAACAGCCGCAGCAGGGTGGATTTACCACAACCGGACGGTCCGACCAGCGCCACCAGCTCACCGTCGGCAACGGAGAGACTAAGGGCGAAAAGAGCCTGGGTTCCCCCGGGATAAATCTTGTCAATCTGCTCAAAAGCAATGCTGGCCATATCCGCCATCACTCCGGTAGAACGCTTCCACCATAGAATTTAACGCGCCTGGAATTGGCCGCCGGTGTCGAAACGCCAAGGCCGGGAGATTTGCAGAATATCCCACTTTTGGCGTAATTCAGGCGGAAAAGGTGCGTAAGGATCACCCAGCCTGACAATGCGTTGCGCCGCCCGATCCAGTTCAGCGTTACCGGAGGAACGGGCGACCCGAACATCGCGCAGGGAACCATCCGCGCCAATGTGTACATCCAGCACCGGGCCGGTACTCAGACTCAATTTGCGGGCGACTTCAGGAAAATTGGTTTCGCCAATCCGTTCAACCTTGCGAATCCAGGCGGCGATATAGAAGCCTTCCAGGGATTGCGTATCGTTCGGATTGACCCGCCTGCTGCGAATACTTGCGTTTGCCCGCCGCTGAGTTTCCGTGTCCAGGGTCGTGATTTGCCCAAGTAGCGCCCCGCTATCCAGCCGACCGGAAGGATTGGAGGCGGTAGTTTCGGCGCGGCGTTCGATACGGCGGGCCGGGGTTTTTACGACCGGTTGGCGCGTTTCGACTGGCGTAGGCGATGATTTGGGTTGGGCGGGTTTAGCCGGTTTGACAGGTTCCGCCGGTTTCGGAGCGACAGTGGGTTTGACGGATCGTAGGAGCAGTGGCGCGATCCTGGCGACTACAAGCGGTTTAACCGGCTTTGCGGGTTCCGTTGATTTTGGTGGAACAGTGGGTTTGACCGGTCGCGGGGAAGGTGGCGCGATCTTGGCGACTACAGGCGGTTTGACCTGCTTTGCAGCGGGCGGTTGTGACGCTGGTTTGGCGACCACGACGGGAGCCGGCACGGGTGGCGCGGGCGATGGAACCGCGATGGAGGGTGTGACCTCGGACGTTCCGGGCGCTTCGGATTCTGCCGGTTCCGGTACGGCGGTCGGTAGTTCTGGAGTGCTGGGTCGTTCCACCGGCGGCAACAATACCACGTCGAACCGAGGTGGCGCGGGCGCATGGAACCACCGCCAGTTCGTCGGGACGCCGAACAACAATGCAGTATGCAGGCCGAGCGCCAGCAACAGAGCCAGCGTTAGCCGGCGAGCGCCGGCTGCGTCATGGCTGAGGATGCCGTTCATCGATCTCCGGCGGCGGTCAGCGCCGTAACCGTCGTTCGATGGCCGTCATCAACTCGCCGCCAATATCGAGTCCAAACTGGGCGTCCAGCTCCCGTGCGCAGGTCGGGCTGGTGACGTTAATCTCGGTCAGATAGTCGCCGATCACATCCAGCCCGACGAACAACAAGCCCATTTCCCGCAGTTTCGGCGCGACCTGGGCGCAGATCCAGCGGTCGCGCTCGCTGAGCGCGATGCCCTCGCCACGTCCGCCCGCCGCCAGATTAGCGCGAGTCTCGCCGGCCTGTGGAATCCGCGCCAGCGCATAGGGCACCGGGTCGCCATCAATCAGCAGAATGCGTTTGTCGCCGGCGATCACTTCCGGCACATAACGCTGCGCCATGCTCAGTCGTCGCCCATGTGCAGTTAGCGTTTCCAGAATGACATTGATGTTGGGATCGCCCAAGCCCAGCCGGAACACCGATGCTCCACCCATGCCATCCAGCGGCTTGACCACAATGTCCTCCTGTTCGCCGAGAAACGTCTTGAGTCGCGCTGGCTCCCGGCTGACCAGGGTGGGCGGACAGCAGTGCGGGAAATTCAGGGCGAACAATTTCTCGTTGGCGTCGCGCAGGCTGCGGGGCTTGTTCACCACCAGCGCTCCTGCAATCTCGGCCAGTTCCAGCAAGTAGGTCGTGTAGATGTATTCCATGTCGAACGGCGGATCTTTGCGCATCAGGATCACATCCAGTTCCGCCAGCGGCAATTCGCGCTCATCGTGGAAAGCAAACCAGCCGTGCCGGTCATCCTGGACTCGCAGCCGCCGGGATCGACCGAACGCTTCGTTACCGCGAGCGTACAAGTCAGCCTGCTCAAAGTAATGCAGCTCCCAATTCCGGGATTGAGCGGCCAGCAGCATGGCGAAGGTCGTATCTTTCTTGATGGTGATGGTGGCGATGGGATCCATCACCACGCCAAGCTTGAGGGTCATGGTCGGCAGTTCCCTAAAAAAGTTATGGGCGAATACAAGTTCTGTCGTGGCATTGCGATGGTTAGTATGCTAAAAATCGCGCAAAAAAGACCAATCCCTTCTACTATGATTTCACATCAACAGGCTGGTGCATCGGAATCCTCGTTCGCAGCCGTCTGCCTGAATCCCCTTCGGAGGACAGTCCTGTGACAGATGCGGCAACAACCTCCCCGGCGGATCCACTTTCGTTGCATCCCTTCGATATTCTGTTGCAACTTGATCAGCGGGTTCGCGAGCGGGCGCCGGTGGTGGCGGTCAATGCGCAGTTATCGGAAATTCGTGGGCGGCTGGCGCTGCGCCTCGGTTCATGGAACCTGCTATTCTCGATGGACGATGTCGCTGAAATCATCCCGGTTCCCCGTGTTACCCGGGTGCCTGGAGTCAAGCGCTGGCTGCTGGGGATTGCCAACTTGCGCGGCAAGGTGATTTCAGTATCGGACTTGCGGGATTTTTTGATCGGTCGGCCCACCGCGCAGTTGCCGGGCAGTCAGATCGTCGTGGTGCGGGTGGGCGAGTGGGATTACGGCCTGTTAGTAGATGAAGTCGTCGGCATGAGGCATTTCGGTCCGCAGCACCGGCTGCCCACGCTGGATACGGTGGACGAGAGCCTGCGTCCCTATACTGCCGAGGCATTTCTGCATGACAATCAATACTGGCTGGTCTTCAATACCAGCGCGCTGCTTGCGGATCCCCGATTCGCCAACGCGGCCAATTAGATGTTCGAGAACTTCCCCGTCGTGTGTCGGGCGGGGCCGGTCGGGATTAGATTCAACGAGAAATAACAATGCGTGATTCGCGAGATTATTCGGCGTTGAGGGGTTTTTCAGTTACTTACTTGACGTTGTTGGGTACGTTGGTACTGTTTATCGTGCTGATGGGCGTTATTTTTGTGGTGCTGGCTCGGCAGAATCAGCAGAACGAGGTGTACTTCAAAAATGCCAGTGAGCAGCGCTTATTGTCGCGCGCTATTGTCACTGAGGCGCTTGAAGCTGCCCGCGGCAAGGAGACGGCGTTCACCAAGATCAAGGACAGCCGCGACCGCTTTGAACAGGCGTTGAACGACGAGAAGAACGGCAATGCCAGCCTGGGATTACCACCTTCACCCGAAGCGATACAACCGTATCTGGCTGCATTGGAAAGTCGCTGGAAGCCGATCCGAACTGAAATTGACACTATTCTGGCTGGGCGAGATCCGGTGGTATCGGTCAGCAATTTTGTACCCCTGTTGGAAAGCTCGTTAACCCGGATGATCGCCCTGTCCGACGACATCGCCAAAAGTCTGGCCAACAACCGGGTCGATCCACGCCAGGTTTACCTGGCGACCAACCAGCTACTGCTCGGCCAGCGGATCGAGAGCGACCTGAAGCTGATGTTGACGGAAGGCGGTCTGAGCGCTGCGGCGGCCGCCGACCGGTTCAGCCGCAATGTCAGCCTGTTCGGACGGGTACTCAAGGGGATGCGGGAAGGCGATGCGCGACTGGGCATCGATCGCGTCAACATCGCCGACAGCGCCGGCAAACTGAGCGACCTCGCCGAACTGTTCAAATCACTTGAGGCCGAAACCGCACGTATCGTTGAGAAATCGCCGGAACTGGTCAAAGTCCAGAACGCCGCCCGGAGCATTGCTGACAAAGGCGATACCCTGCTGGAGGCCACTACCAAGCTGCTTGAGCAATATACTGAAGGCAGTCGCGACTTGCGGGTGTTCGGTATCCCGCTCAACTATCAGATCGCGTACCTGCTAGGCTTTATTGCCCTGGTGTTGTTGCTGGTGCTGTTCTACGTTCAGAACCGCGAAAGCCGGCAGCGGCTGATTGATAGCGAGAACCGCAAGCAGGAAACCGAAGAGCAGAATCGCCGCAATCAGGACGCCATTCTGCGACTGCTCGACGAACTGGGTAACCTGGCCGAGGGAGACCTGACCGTTCAGGCCAGCGTGACCGAAGATATCACCGGTGCTATTGCCGATTCGGTCAACTATGCCATCGAGGCGCTGCGTGATCTGGTGTCCACCATCAACAACACTTCGGGACTGGTCGCAGCCGCAGTGCAGGAAACCAGCGCTATCGCTGACCGGCTGGCCAAGTCCAGCGAAATCCAGGCTCGACAAATTGAGAATGTCAGTGCCACCGTGATGCAGATGGCGCAGTCCATGGACGAAGTGTCAACCAAGACTGCCGCTTCCGCCGAAGTGGCTGAGAAATCGGTGGGCATCGCTCATGAGGGCGGGGATCGGGTGCGGCACACGATCCACGGAATGAATGTAATCCGTGAGCATATTCAGGACACCTCCAAGCGGATCAAGCGGCTGGGTGAATCCTCACAGGAAATCGGCGATATCGTAGCGCTGATTAATGATATTGCCGACCAGACCAACATCCTGGCGCTGAATGCGGCGATTCAGGCTTCAGCAGCGGGCGACGCCGGGCGTGGCTTTGCGGTCGTGGCCGACGAAGTGCAGCGACTGGCAGAGCGGTCCAGCAACGCCACCAAGCGCATCGAGACTCTGGTCAAAACGATTCAGGCCGATACCAACGAAGCGGTCATCTCGATGGAGAAGAGTACCGCTGAAGTGGTGGGCGGCGCGGGATTGGCAGAAAAAGCAGGCGAGGCGTTGGATGAAATCGAGAAAGTATCAGCCAAGCTGGCTGAATTGATCGACGAAATTTCCAAGTCCGCCGGGCAAGTGTCGGAAATGGCCTCGCGGGTTTCGACCGCGATGATTTCCATCAACGAAATCACTGGTCAGACCGCCGAGAGCAGCGTAGCGACCGCATCGGCCATCGGTACGCTGAATCAACTGGCGCAGGAATTGCGTCAATCGGTAGCCGGTTTCCGCCTGCCCGATTGAACTCATGGGGGTGGGATGCGAACGTGCGCTGTGTCCCGGTATAAGCTCGTTTCTGAACGGCAACCGCCCGATGGGCCGGTTTTCCGTGCGGAGGTGGTAGCGTGATGATTTCGCGTCGTATCGCCGATAATCGGTTAGGTTCCGTTAAAGACGATCTGCTGTTTGCCCTGCGGCGGATTCAGCTTGATCTGGATATGTATGGCGTGGAACCCACGGAACTGGCGCCGCTGGAAACACTGGTTGATGCTCTGGATCAGGTGCGTAGCCCGCTGGCGGCGCTGGAGCATCGTGAGGCGGTCGCCTTGCTGGATGAAATGCGTGCCGTCGTCCAGGATCGGGTGAGTGGGAAGATCGAGTCCCTCGATCTGGCGACGTTGCGGCAAGCGACCGACCGGGTCACGGGCTATCTGGAAGCATGCCTGTCACCAGGCAGTCGACGTTCGGATGCCGATCTGGCAGAGGCGGTAGCGACGTTGCGGCGGTCGCATCCGCACGCTGTGCTAACCGGAAGCAGCACTCAGACGGTTCATCTACCGGAAACACCCGCGATCTACACGCTACAGGAGACCCTGAAGCGACTCCAGCAAACGGTTGCCGGCCCCTTGGAGCAAGCGGCTGATCAGCCGGAGTCCTGGGAGGCGCTGCGCGTTGATTTGCTCGATCTGCGCCAGATGCTGGATAAGCATGACTGGGTGCCCACCACCTTGGTGCTGGATCGGCTGGATCGCATTGTGGGGGTTCTGGCCGCTGGCGCTGCCGAGTATTACGGAACGCTGGTTACCGGGGTTTGCGCGGACATCCTGGCTGGGCTGGAATACTGTCTGGAACCGCTGAGCAGTGGTGACTCCGCGCCGGCTGCGGTCCTGAAGGCCGCGCAAGACCATCTTTCGCAACTGGAAACCCTGCTGCATCTGCCGGCGCTGGCGCAAATACCAACGGCTATGTCCACTCCTCCGATCAAGCCTGTCGCCCCTGCCGCGCCAGTCATTGAACTTTTGTCACTGGATACACCGGAAGCGCTGCTACCCGAAGCGACTCCACCGCACCCGGATGTGAACATGAGCGAGGATATCACTGGGCTGGTGGAACTGATCGGTCTCGCGGAGGCTGATCCGGAATTCATCGAGGTGTTTCTTGAAGAGGCGTGCGGCGAACTGGCCGTGATCCGGGAGCAGTTGGCCCTATGGCGACAGCATCCGGAGGATCACGAGGCGATCACAATCCTGCGGCGTTCCTTCCACACGCTCAAAGGCAGCGGTCGCATGGTCGGGGCCACGGTGATCGGCGATTTCGCCTGGGAATTCGAGAACCTGCTGAATCAGGTGCTCGGCGGCAGCCTGTCCCCCAGCCCGGAGATTACCGCCGTAGTCGAGGCGGCGGCTAATGCCTTGGCACCCCTGGTGGGTGAAGTCGCACCGCACAGAGATGCGCTGGAGGCCTTGGCGCCCCTGGCTGCACGGGCGCAGGCGCTGTTGCGAATCGAACCCGAAGTTGCAGCAGCCCCGCCCGCTCGATGGGTGATTGCGCCCGATATCGATCCGGAGTTTGCCGAGGTATTTCTCGAAGAAGCACGCGGCGAATTGGCTGCGATCCAGGAGCAGTTGGCGATCTGGCGGCAGCATCTGGAGAATCGCGAGGCGCTTACCACCTTGCGTCGTGCCTTCCACACGCTCAAAGGCAGCGGTCGCGTGGTTGGCGCCACGATAATTGGCGATTTTGCCTGGCAATTTGAGAGTCTGTTGAGTCAGGTGCTGAACGGCACTCGTCCGGCTACTCTGGCACTCGCTGATCTGGTCGGCGCGGCAACAACCGCGCTGGAACCGCTGGTCAGCCAGACGCCGGCGACCGCTGAAGATGCTTTGGCGCCATTGGCCCAGTTGAGCGCACAAGCCGATCAACTGTTGCATGAGCAACCGATTGAAGCCCTGCCCGCTGCGCCCGAACCGGACGAGCGGCTCGAAATCGTGTCACTGCCGTTGCCGTTGCCGTTGCCGTTGCCGTTGCCGTTGCCGTTGCCCGCAGTCGAACCGGTGCTGGAACGGATGCCCGCTTTGGAAGCGCTGGCAATGCTGGATGCAGATATGGCGCAGGTTTTCCAGTACGAAGCGACCGAAATTCTCGACGCCAGCGACGCTATTTTGCAGCAGCTCAGCGTCAACCCCGACCAACCGGAGTTACTGAACGACCTGCGCCGGGGTATGCACACGCTCAAGGGCAGCTCGCGTATGGCCGGCATCATGACCATTGGCGACCTGGCCCACGCCGCCGAATCGGTGCTGGACGCCCTTGGCAAGATCGGAGGACGGATAACGCCGGCAGTACTCGACAGCCTGCAACATACCCTGGATCGACTGAACCGGATGCTGGCAGAAGCGGCCAGCGGGACCAGTCCGGCGTCTGCGACGGAGTTGATTGCCGATCTGCACCGCTTGGCGGATGTGGTTACCGCCGGTGAAGTGGCCGAAGAATTGCCATCCACCGCGTTGGCAAATATCCCGGAACCGGCAGCGCCGGTGACTATGATCGCAGAACCCAGTTCATTCCGAACCATGACCGAGCTGGATCAGGAACTGGCTCAGGTATTCCAGACGGAAGCGACCGAGATTCTCGACTCCAGCGACATCATCGTACAACGGTTGCGTGGCGAACCCGACAGCACCGAACTGCTGAACAATTTGCGTCGAGAAATGCATACCCTCAAGGGTAGCTCGCGCATGGCCGGTTTCATGATGGTGGGCGATCTGGCCCATGCGGCAGAATCGGTGCTGGACGCCGTCAGCAAGGGAACAATCAAGGCTTCATCGTCCATTCTCGATCCGGTTCAACGCGCCTTGGACAGCCTGCACCAGATGTTGGCCGGAGTCGTAAGCGGCACCCGCCCGCAGCCGCAACCGGCCTTGATCGATGAGTTGCAGGGCTTAATCGGCGCCAAACCGGTCGAACGTCCGCAACCGGTCGCGCCAGCGGCACCCATGATGGTTTCAACGACCGGCGCGGCGCGGACCGCCGAGAAAAACGCCGCTGCCGCACCCGCCGACAGTATCCGGGTCAGCGCTACGCTGCTCAATACTCTGGTCAATCAGATGGGTGAGAGCAGTATCTTCCGCGCCCGTATTGATCAGGGCGTCGGCGCGATGAGCCTCAACCTCAACGAGTTGGAACAAACCATCACCCGCTTGCGCCGACAGGTGACCCACCTCGCTACTCAGGCCGAGGCTCGCATCCAGTCACGGCAGGATCAGGGCGCCAAGGCGCACCAACTGGAATTCGATCCCTTGGAGCTGGACCGCTTCACCGAGCTGCAACAGGTTGCCCGCTCGCTGATGGAAATTGCCGATGATCTAGGCAACGTCGGTAACACCCTGGGTGATCATTCCCGCGAGATCACCACGCTGCTCGACCAGCAGGGTAAGGTCAACAAGGAAATCCAGCAGGGCCTGATGCGTACCGGTATGGTGCGGTTTGGCAGCATCATTCCGCGCTTGCGCCGAGTGGTGCGGCAGGCGAGCCAGGATATGGGCAAGCGCGCCGAATTGCTGGTCGGTGGTGAAGAATCGGAAGTGGACCGCACCGTGTTGGAAAACATGGTCGCGCCGCTGGAACACATGCTGCGCAATTCATTGGCGCATGGCATTGAGACCCCGGAGCAGCGGCGGTCAGTCGGTAAATCCGATATTGGCACTATCACTCTGAGTCTGCGACGTGAAGGCGCGGAACTGGTGCTGGAACTGGGCGATGACGGCAGCGGCCTGAACTTCAACGCGATCCGCACCAAGGGCGAGGAAAAGGGGCTGCTGCTACCCGGTCAGCCGGCGACCCCGGAAGAACTGATTGCGCTGCTGCTGCGCCCCGGTTTTTCCACCGCCACCGCAGTGACCCAGATCTCCGGGCGCGGCGTGGGTATGGATGTGGTAAACGAGGCCATCCGCGCCATGCGCGGCGCGTTGCTGATTCAGACCGATCCCGGTCAGGGCACCCGCTTCATCGTTCGCCTGCCGTTCTCGCTGTCGGTGACCCAAGCGCTGCTGGTGCGGGCTGGCGAAGCCACCTACGCCATTCCCCTGCTCAGTATCGAACTGGTGACCCGGATCAAGGACAGCGAGTTTCAGGCCTATCTGGCCGGCGAACACATCCAGCATCAATACAGCGACCGGCGTTATCCGCTGCACAACCTGGGCATTCTGATGGGTAGCGATCATATTCTGCCCTTCGAGGAAGTCAGCGACCGCCGACCGCCGACCCTGCTGTTCCGCAGCGCGGAGGCGAGCGCTGCACTGCAAGTTGAGGCGGTACTCGGCAATCAGGAAATCATCGTCAAGCCGGTTGGACCACAGTTCAATGCCGTATCCGGTATCTCCGGAGCCACCGTGCTGGGCGATGGGCGGGTGGTGGTGGTGCTGGAATTGGCGGCACTGGTACGTAACATCGGCTCGCAGGCTCAAAAGCAGGCGGAAAGCCGGGCGCTGCGGGCGGCGCGTCAGGAAGCCCGACCGGAGAAAATCAGCATCATGGTGGTGGACGATTCGATCACCATGCGCAAGGTAACGGCGCGGATTTTGGAGCGTCACGGCATCCAGTCCATGACCGCCAAAGACGGCCTGGATGCAGTGGCGATGCTGCAAACCCAAGTGCCCGACCTGGCTATTCTGGATATTGAAATGCCGCGCATGGACGGCTTCGAGGTGGTCGCCCATGTCCGCAACCAGCCGCATCTACGGCACATGCCGATCATCATGGTGACCTCGCGCGGTGGTGAGAAGCATCGCGAGCGCGCTTTCAAACTCGGAGTCAACGACTACCTGACCAAACCGTATCAGGAAGAACAGTTGATGCAATCCATCCGCAAGATTCTGGGCGAACGGGCGCTTGGGTTGATCACCTGAACAGGTGCGCGGTGGGCAGCGAGCGGGTAGGGCATACCGCTCACTGTCCACTGCCCGTCGCTCATCGTTCACACCGTTTTCATGGACATGTTATGGAAGCCTCTTTGAGTTTGCGTTGCTTGCTGATCACGGTACAGGGCGGGCAGATCATCCTGCCCAACAGTCTGGTCGCCGAAGTGCTGCCCTTCGCTCCGCCCCTGCAAATCGAAATGGCACCGCATTGGGTGACGGGCGCCATGCTGTGGCGGAACCTGACCACGCCGTTAGTCAGCTTGGGGCGGCTGATCTTTCGGGTGAAGGCGGAAGCGGATCTCAATTCCCGCATCATCATTGTCAACACCTTGGGGGCGGATTCCAAGCTGCCGTACTTTGGCATTCTGGGCACTTCGGCCCCTCGCCCACTGAACCTGCGGCATCAGGATATCCAGATGGATCAGGATGTTGCGGCGTCCGAATCGCATCGCCCAGGGGTTCTCGGTTGGGCGCTCTACCAGGATCAGTCGGTCATCATTCCGGATATGGAAGCCATCGAGGCCGTGTTGCAACCTCTGTTGCGCCGATCCTAGTCCCGCGCGATTTGCAGTCGGTCTCTTCATGCGATTGAGTACAGTCAAGCTGGCGGGATTCAAGTCGTTTGTAGATCCCACCGTGCTGCATCTGCCCAGCAATCTGATCGGCATCGTTGGCCCTAACGGTTGCGGCAAATCCAACATCATTGACGCCGTGCGCTGGGTGATGGGGGAAAGCTCGGCCCGCAGCCTGCGCGGCGAGACGATGAGCGATGTGATCTTCAATGGTTCAGCCAGCCGCAAGCCCGTCGGGCAGGCCGTCATTGAATTGGTGTTCGACAACAGTCAAGGTCGGCTGGGCGGACTCTGGGCCAGTTACGGCGAGATTGCTATCAAACGGTCGGTCAGCCGCGACGGTCAATCCAGCTACTTCCTCAATGGTACTCGCTGTCGCCGCCGCGACATCGCCGACATCTTCCTGGGCACCGGACTGGGGCCACGCAGCTACGCCATCATCGAGCAGGGCATGATCTCGCGGGTGATCGAATCCCGCCCGGAAGACCTGCGGGTTTTTCTGGAGGAGGCAGCGGGCATTTCCAAGTACAAGGAGCGACGCCGCGAGACTGAAACCCGCATCCGTCATACCCGCGAAAATCTCGACCGTTTGAACGACGTGCGCGAGGAACTGGGTCGGCAACTCCAGCACCTCCAACGGCAAGCCCGCGCCGCCGAGCAGTATCGCGACTGGCGCGCCGAGGAGCGCCAGTTGCGGGTGGAGCTGCTCAGCCTGCGCTGGCGAAATCTGCAAGCCGATGTGGACCATCGTGACCGTGATCTGCGCCAACGGGAAACCGTGTTGGAAGCAGTAGTAGCTGAGCAACGGCGACTGGAAGCAGAACTGGAAGCGGGACGAATGCGGCGGACGGATTTGAACGATGCGTTCAACGCGGCTCAGGGTCGCTATTACCAGGCCGGCGCGGAAATCAACCGACTCGAACAACATCTGCACCACCAACGCGAATTGCGTCAGCGACGGGAAGAAGATTGGGATCAAGTCGAAACCGCCTTAGCCCAGATCGAAGCGCAACAGACGCAGGATCGGATACAGGAAGAGGAATGGGCCACCCTGCTGATCGCCGCCGAGCCGGCATGGGCGCAGGCGCTGACGGTCGAGGCGGATGCCGGCGCCGCACTGACCGCTGCTGAGAATACCCTGCGTGAGGGGCAAGCGGCTTGGGAAGGGTTTAACCGGCAGCAGGGCGACGCTCAGCGGCAGGCCGAGGTGGAGCGCACCCGGATCGAACATCTGGATCGGCAAGTGTTGCAGGGCGGACGGCGCCTGGAGCGGTTGCAGCTCGAAGTACGGCAACTGGCGGATACCGAATTGGACCACGAAGTCGTCGAGCTGGTTGCAACTGAACAGGCCACGGCTGAGCGCTTGCAGCAGGATCAGGATGCCTTGGCGCGGATTGAAGCTGAGCAGTTTGCGGCAGGAGAAACCCAGCGGCGAACCCGCTTGACCGCGCAAGCTCTGCGCGAGCGGTTGCAGGCCGGACGCGGGCGACTGGCAGCGCTGCACACTTTGCAAGAAGCGGCGCTAGGCCGAAGCGAGGGCGGTTTGGGTAGCTGGCTGCGGGATCAGGGTCTGACCGAAGCGCCGCGATTAGCGGAATGCCTGGAGGTGGATTCAGGCTGGGAAGCCGCTGTAGAGACGGTGTTGGCGGGCTATCTGGATGCCGTTTGCGTACCGAATCTCGACAGCCCAGCGCAAGCCGCGACTGCCCTCGCGCAAGGTCATCTGACCCTGTTTGAGACTTCGGCTGTACCTTCGGCTGTACCGGCAGTAGCCGCATCGGTGACAACGGAACTGGCGGATCGCATCCATGCGCCGTGGCCACTGACTGAATTGCTGGTGGGCGTGCAGACCGCCGACACCATTACCGAAGCGCTGGTACACCGTTCTAAGTTGCGAGCGGGCGAAACGGTGGTGACGCCACAGGGGGTGTGGTTTGGACGCCACTGGCTGCGGCTGGCGCACGGCGGCGGTGATGACGGGATGCTGGGGCGTGAACGGGAAATCCGCCAGTTGGAAGCAACATTGCACGAGGATACGGCCACCCTGGAACAGCAGGATGCGCAACTGGAAGATATTCGCGCCCGCTTGCACGACCTTGAGCAGCAACGTCGCGAGATTCAGCAGGCGGTCAATCAGGGGCATCGCGATCATGCCGCCGCGCAAGGACGCTTGAATGCAGCGCAGACTCGCCGGGAACAAGCCCACGCTCGCCATGCGGCTCTGACCGAGGAACTGACCGAGTTAGCCTATCAAGGCGAACAGGATCAGGAACAGGTGGAACAGGCGCGCTCGCGGCTGGAAGAGGCGCTGCTGCGGTTGGAGAGCCTGCAAGCGGAACGGACGGAACTGAACGCGGCGCGGGAACAGGCGCAAGTTAACCTCCGGGCCTGCCGCGTTCGGGCCGATGCGGCGCGACAGGATCGGGCGCAACAGGCAGCGGCGCTTGAATCACTGCGGGTGCGGGTGGCGGCGACCGAACAGGCGTTGGCGCGATTGCACACGCAATGGCAACAATTGCAGACGCGGCAGGAGCGGTTGGCTATGGAACGCACGACGGATTCCGAAGCTGCGCTGACCACGGTCGAAGACGAACTGGCAGACGGACTGGAGCGGCGGCTGGCGCTCGAAGCGGAGTTGCAGGTGGCCCGCCAGGCGCTTGAAACTCAGGATGCTGAGTTGAAGGCGGGTGAGCAGGCCCGCAGTCGCTGCGAACGGCAGGCGGAAACCCAGCGCCGCGATATTGAAGAACAACGGTTGGTTTTAGGCGAGGCGCGGATTCGTCAGCAGAATTTGCGCGAACAGTTGAGCGAACTCGCCAGCGATCCGGAAACGGTATTGCCGACCTTGCCGGCGGTGGCGGTTGAAAATGACTGGCTGGCGCGGTTGGAACAGGTAGAGCGACGGATTCAGCGGTTGGGCGCGATCAATCTGGCGGCAATTGAGGAATTTGCCCAGTTGTCGGAGCGCAAACAGTATCTCGATGCGCAAAATGCTGATCTGCTGGAGGCGCTGACCACCCTGGAAAATGCCATTCGGAAAATTGACCGCGAGACCCGTGCTCGTTTCCGTGAGACCTTCGAGCAGGTGAATGTCGGTTTGCAAGCACTGTTTCCACGCCTGTTCGGGGGCGGTGAGGCGCATCTGGAACTGACCGGCGAGGATGTACTCGATGCCGGAGTGGCGATCATGGCCAAACCTCCCGGCAAGCGGATCGGTTCGATCAGCCTGATGTCCGGCGGCGAGAAGGCGTTAACGGCAGTTGCGCTGGTGTTCGCCATTTTCCAACTTAATCCGGCGCCGTTCTGTCTGCTGGACGAGGTAGACGCGCCGCTGGATGAAGCCAATGTGGGTCGCTTTGGGGCGCTGGTTCAGGATATGTCAGCGCGAGTGCAGTTCATCTTTATCACCCACAATAAGTCCACCATGGCTATCGCCCAGCATCTGGCCGGCGTGACCATGCAGGAACCGGGGGTATCACGGCTGGTGGCGGTGGATGTCGAGGAGGCTGTGCGGCTGGCCATGGTCAGCTAGATTTGTGCAAGCGCTGCGATTTCAGTATAAACGACGGTGTGTATAGCCCCCAGTCCTGACCGATATGGGGGCTTGGTTTTATAACGGTATTGCGATGCAACATTTTTTGAGCGTGTGGCCTGGGGCTTTCGATTTATGGAAATGGACAGAACACAGTTGCAGTGGCTGCTGATCGGCATCGGTGCCGTGGTCGTAGTCTTAATTTTTCTTTGGGGTATCCGATCCAGCATCAAGGAAGGACTCCGTAACCGTCGCCGGCGGCCAGAGCGGGAGCCGGTATTGGGCGAGACCCAAGCGCCGTTTGCAGGTGATAATGATGGGCCGGTACAGCATGATTTTGGCGATTTAGGCTACCTCACGCCCGATCATCATCTCGCTGACAAGGCGTTGGTGGATGTGGAAATTCGGACCATCCATCGTGAGGTCGAGACCCAATCGGTATTTACCGCCGCAGACCCTGAGGTTGAATCGGATTCGTGGTTATCGCCGGATCTGGATCCGGAAACAGCGCCACAAATGACGGTGGTTCTCACGGTGATGGCGGCCCCACATCGCCCTTTTCGAGGGCCGCGCATCCAGGCGGTTGCCGAGGAACTACAGTTCCGGTTAGGCGCAGGTGGCCTGTTCGAGCGCTTCCCCGATGGTAAGGCCGACGCCGATACGCCAGTATTCAGTCTGGCGCATCTGCGTGAACCGGGTTCGTTCGACTTGCAAACGCTGCCCGAACTCAGAACGCCGGGCTTGTTGCTGTTCATGCACCTGCCTGGCCCGCTGGAAGGAACCCAGGCGCTGAATCTGTTGGTATTCGCCGCCGACCAGTGGGCGCAAAAATTGGGTGGCGTGATTTGCGATGGACGCCGCAACCGGATGAACAATCAGGCGTTAATGCATCTGCGCGCCGAGGTCAGCGATCTGGAACGGCGGCTGCGGGCTTGGGCGCAATCACATGGATGGCAGGAGTAGGACATGGCGGCTTCTTCCGATATGCAGTTTCGCGTCGCCGGGTTGCGTGACCAGATCAACGGACACAATCACCGCTATTACGTTCTGGACGATCCGGCAATCCCCGATGCCGAGTATGACCGGCTGTTTCAAGAGCTACAGGCGCTTGAAGCGGCCCACCCTGAATTATGCAGCGTCTCTTCACCGACCCAGCGGGTGGGTGGTAAACCGCTGGATGCTTTTACGCCGGTGCGGCATCGAGTGCCGATGTTGTCCATTCACACCGAAACCGATACCGGTCCCGGTGGTGCGCTGGCCTTTGATGCCCAGGTGCGGCGCGATCTGGGGTTGAGCGAAGAGTCAGCGCCGGTTGAGTATGCCTGCGAGCTGAAGTTCGACGGTTTGGCTATCAGTCTGCGTTATGAGAACGGGATGCTGGTGCAGGCCGCCACCCGCGGCGACGGCGAGATGGGCGAGGATGTCACCCAGAACGTGCGTACCATCCAGGTGGTGCCGCTCCGGTTGCAGGGCGCTGTACCTGAAGTGCTGGAAGTGCGCGGTGAAGCGTACATGAGCCGTGCGGACTTTGAGCGCTACAATGCCCGACAGCGCGTCGCTGGACGACCTACACTGGTCAATCCGCGCAACGGCGCGGCGGGTAGCCTCCGGCAACTGGATCCGGGCTTGGCGGCGAAGCGGCCGCTTTCCTTTTTTGCTTATGGGCTGGGCGAGGTGCAGGGTTGGGAATGTCCTGTGACCCAAAGCGCGGTACTCGATGCGCTGGCCGCTTTGGGCCTGCCGGTGAGCGGTGAACGCACAGCGGTGCAGGGTGCGGCTGGGCTAATTGCGTTTCATCGCGCTATCGCTGAGAAGCGTGATGCGCTGCCCTTCGAGATTGACGGGGTGGTGTACAAGGTCAACCGGCTGGACTGGCAGCGACAACTGGGTTTTCGCACCCGCGAGCCGCGCTGGGCGGTGGCGCATAAATTTCCGGCGCAGGAACAGTTGACCGTAGTTGAAGCCATTGAGGTGCAAGTCGGGCGCACTGGCGCGATTACGCCGGTGGCGCGACTTAAACCGGTGTTCGTGGGCGGCGTCACTGTCACCAATGCGACCTTGCACAATGCCGACGAGGTGGCGCGCAAGGATGTCCGGGTCGGCGATACCGTGATCGTGCGCCGCGCCGGCGATGTGATTCCCGAAGTGGTCGGCGTGGTGCTGGATCGCCGCCCCGCCGATGCTCAGTCGTTCGTGATGCCGGAAAGCTGTCCGGTGTGTGAGTCGCAAGTGATCCGCCCGGAAGGGGAATCGGTCGCTCGCTGCATCGGCGGCCTGTACTGTCCCGCTCAGCGCAAGGAAGCCCTCCGTCATTTCGCCTCACGTCGCGCAATGGACATCGAAGGATTGGGCGACAAGCTGGTGGATCAACTGGTAGAACGGAACCTGGTACACAATCCCGCTGATCTTTATGCGCTGGATGAATTAGCGCTGGCCGAGTTGGAACGAATGGGCGCCAAATCCGCTACTAAGCTGATCGAGGCGCTGGACCGGAGTAAGACCACTACATTGGCGCGGTTTCTATATGCGCTGGGGATTCGCGAAGTGGGTGAGGCCACCGCGCTTGCCTTGGAGAGACATTTCGGTACTTTGGATGCGGTGATGGTTGCCAACGTGGATCGCCTGCAACAGACCCCGGATGTTGGCCCGGTGGTCGCCGCTGCCCTCCATGCCTTTTTCCAGGAACCGCACAATCAGGATGTGATCGCCCGGTTGCAGAGGGCCGGAGTTCATTGGCCGGAAGCGGCGGCAAAATTCAGCGATAAACAACCTCTCGCGGGCAAAGCCTTGGTGCTGACCGGAACGCTGGATGCGCTAAGTCGCGACGAGGCGACTGATCAGTTGCGGGCGCTGGGCGCCAAGGTGGCGGGCAGCGTGTCGAAGAAAACCGATTACGTTGTCGCAGGCCGCGATCCCGGTTCCAAGCTGGATAAAGCGCGGGAGTTAGGTGTGAAGGTGCTGGACGAGGCGGGATTGTTAGCGTTGCTGGATAACAGCCGTTGAACGATCCGTTCTCCGCACCTTGCGCACGGAAAACGGACCGGCTATCAATTATTTCTTTTCTTCCTTCTTGCTGTCCTTAGCGGCTTCTGGAGCCGGCTTGACTACGCTGACCTGGATTTCCTTGACCTCGATCTTGGCGCCTGATTTCAGCTTTTCCAGATAGTCGTTCACCATCTTGCTTTGCAACATCTGCGCGATCTGCGGCTTCAGCTCATCCAGGGATGGTGGCGTAGCCTCGCGGGTATCTTCCAGCAGGATGACGTGCCAGCCGAACGGGGTTTGCACCGGCTGTTCGCTGTACTTGCCCTTTTCCAGTTTGGCGACTGCTTGCGCGAACGGCGGCACCATCATGCTCGGCGCAAACCAGCCCAAATCGCCACCGTTGGCCGCAGAACTATCGCTGGACTTGGTTTTAGCCAATTCAGCGAATGCGCCGCCCTTCTTCAGTTCGGCGATCACTTCCTTCGCTTTATCCTCGGAGTCCACCAAAATATGGCTGGCCTTGTACTCCTTGCCCTTCATCGCCGCGACAGCGGTATCGTATTCTTTCTTAATCGCCTCTTCGCTGGGCGCATTGGCGCTCAGCATCTTGCGCACCACGGTGCTGGCCAGAAGATTGCGCTGAACCATCTCCATTTGCTGTTTGATCTGCGGATCGTCGGACAGCTTCTGCTTGTTGGCCTCCTGCACCAGCAGCTCTTCCAGAACCAACTGGTCAACCAGAGACTTGCTGGCTTCCGCTGAATCCACCTTGGTTTTGCCACGCAGTTGCTGGGCGTATTGGTCGAACGCCGCCTTTGAAATCGGGGTGCCATTGACCGTTGCAACCGGGTCAGGGATGGTGAATGCCGCCGGCGGCGCGACGGGGGCTGGAGCGGTAGCAGTGGGCGCGGCGGCTGGCGTCACTTCGGTTTTTTTGTCTTCAGCGGCCATTGCCATGCTCGACAAAATGAGGGTCGAGGACAGCGCCAGCAACGGGAAGGTCAATTTATTCAACTTTTTCATGCAGGATTTCCAGAGGTTAGGCTAGGTTTCGAGGGTTAAGGCACTTGCTGCTTCCGGGGTTCGCGCCTGAATGCTGAGGGCGTGAATTTCCCGGTGCATGAGGTCCGCCACCGCTGCATTCACCAACCGGTGGCGCTGAATCAAGGTTTTTCCGATGAACGCGGTGGACACAATATGGACGGTGAAATGACCACCCTCACGCGCCCCGGCGTGGCCGGCATGGCTGGCGCTGTCGTCTACGACCTCTAACTGTTCGGGCGCCAGCGCGGCGCGCAGCCGTTGCTCGATTAAGACGACTCGGTCAGTCATGCCGGCAACACCTTGCGGAAAGGATAGACTTCGACCGCCGTAAACACGCCAGCGGCGACATAAGGATCCGCATTCGCCCATGTCGTGGCCTCTTCCAGCGAGGGGAATTCAACCACCATCAAACTGCCCTGAAAACCCGCCGGACCGGGATCGGCGCTGTCAATCGCGGGTAACGGCCCCGCCAGAATCAGCCGGCCTTCAGCCAGCAACGCATTCAAGCGTTCCAGATGGGCGGGGCGGACCGCCAAGCGCTGGTTCAGACTGTTCGGCGCATCGCGGCCGAGAATGGCGTACAGCATTAATCAGGACTCCTTCGATGGAGAATCATCGCTTTTGATATGGCGGCTCATGTAGGCCGCCTGCGCCAGCACGAACACCAGGGTCAGGCCGAGCATTCCGAACAGCTTGAAATTGACCCAAGTGTTTTCGTCAAAGTTGAACGCGACATAAAGATTAGCCAGACCCATGGTGAGAAAGAAGGCGGCCCAAGCAAGTGTCAGCTTGACCCAGATCGGGGCGGGAAGTTCCAGTTGTCCACCCATCATCCGCTCCAGCAAGGTTTTCTGGCCGATGAAGAGGCTACCCAGAAATACCACCGCAAACAACCCGTTCACCACTGTCGGTTTCCATTTGACGAAGATGGGATCGTGCAAAATCAGGGTCGCGCCGCCTAATACAAGCACCAACCCAGCGGTAAACAGCGGTATCTTCTCGACCCGATGCTGACGCAGCCAGATCCAACCGACTTGAGCCAAGGTTACCCCGATCAATACACCGGTGGCGACATAAATGTCTGCCAGTTTATAGGCGATGAAAAACAGTAGAATGGGCAGGAAATCGAACAGCAGTTTCATATTGGAAGGGCGTGGCAGACGGGCAAAAGAAAGGCGGCCCCACGGTCGCCGTCTTGACCGGACAGCGTTGGGCTGGCAACGTGCTGACCCGACATTATCCGTAGCGTCGAGAATATAAGGCCATGAGCTGCTTTTTACAAATTCATCCCACCAATCCACAACCACGGCTGATCGGGCAAGTCGTGGAACAGTTACGCGGGGGCGCGGTTCTGGTTTATCCCACCGATTCCAGCTATGCCCTGGGGTGTCAACTGGGTGACAAGGCGGCGGCGGAACGCATCCGCCATATCCGCCAGACCGACCGCCACCACAATTTCACTCTGGTCTGCCGCGATCTATCGGAAATTGCTACCTACGCCAAGGTAGACAATCAGCGCTATCGCCTGCTCAAGGCGGCTACGCCGGGGCCATTTACCTTTATTCTGCAAGCGACTCATGAGGTGCCGCGCCGGTTGCAGCATCCGCGTCGCAAAACCATTGGCATCCGGGTGCCTGACAATGCCATCGTGCGCGCTCTGCTGGCGGAACTGGGCGAACCGATCATGAGCTGTACCCTGACGCTGCCCGGCGATGAGTGGCCGCTGCACGATCCGGAAGAAATCGAAGATCGCTTGCGTAATCAGGTGGATTTAATCATTGACGGTGGTCCCGGCCAGCGCGAACCCACCACGGTGATTGACCTGACCGACGCTGCGCCACACCTCATCCGCCAGGGATTGGGCGATGCCAGCCCGTTTCTCTAGTCCGTGCTACCTTAGGCTGCGTATAATCCTCCAATGATTGAACTCAACACGATTCAACTGCTGGTTATCCTGGCGCCGCCACTGCTGTTGGCGATCACTTTGCACGAAGTGGCGCATGGCTGGGTGGCGTTGCGCTGTGGCGACACCACTGCCCAATCGCAAGGTCGGCTCAGCTTGAACCCGCTGCGCCATATTGATCCCATTGGCACCGTGCTGGTACCCGCAGTGATGGCGGTTATTGGCGGCTTCATCTTTGGCTGGGCCAAGCCGGTACCGGTCAGCTATAACCGGCTGCGTCAGCCTAAGCGCGACATGGCGCTGGTGGCGCTGGCCGGGCCAGCGTCGAACCTGCTGATGGCGCTGGGCTGGGCGCTGGCAGCCGTGATCGGCCATGGTTTGCAGACGGCATTGCCGTGGCTGGGCCAACCGCTGATGGCGATGGGTGTGGCGGGGGTGAATGTCAACGCCATGCTCGGCGTACTGAATCTGGTGCCGATTCCGCCGTTGGACGGTTCGCGGGTGCTGGCGGGAATGCTGCCGGATCGCGTGGGTCAAACCATGGCGCAAATCGAGCCTTACGGCCTGATCATCCTGGTACTGCTGCTCTCTAGCGGGGTGTTAAACCTGATGCCGGTAGTCAGTAGCGTCAGTCACTTGATTTTGAGCCTGTTCTTCTAATCCCAATCCTGACCTATCGCCACTATTATGGAAATCACTCTCACCGGCATTACTACCACTGGCGCTCCACATTTAGGGAATTACGTCGGCGCAATTCTGCCCGCTATCGAAGCCAGTCGCCGGCAGGACGTGCAATCCTTCTATTTTCTGGCCGATTACCACGCCTTGGTCAAATGCCAGGATCCCGCCCTGGTTCACCGCTCACGGCTGGAAGTCGCCGCGACCTGGCTGGCGCTGGGGCTGGAGGTGGATAACGTCATTTTCTACGCCCAAACCGACATTCCCGAAATTCTGGAATTGACCTGGATATTGACCTGCGTCACCGCCAAGGGCTTGATGAATCGTGCCCATGCTTACAAAGCAGCGGTCGCCGAAAATCTGGCCGATCCCGACAAGGATCCCGACAAGGCGGTCACAATGGGGTTATTCAGCTATCCGATTTTGATGGCGGCGGACATTCTGATGTTCAAGGCCAGCAAAGTGCCGGTGGGGAAGGATCAGACTCAGCATCTGGAAATGGCTCGCGACATCGCCGCCCGGTTTAATTACCTGTACGGCGAGCATTTTGTGCTGCCCGAAGCGGTGGTGGATGAAAAAGCGTCGGTGCTGGTCGGACTCGACGGGCGCAAGATGAGCAAGAGCTACGGCAACACCATCCCGCTGTTCGAGCCGGAAAAGGCGCTGCGCAAGCTGATTATGCGGATTAAGACCAACTCGCTGCCGCCGGAAGCGCCCAAGGATCCCGATACCTGCACCCTGTTCCAGATTTACCAGGCGTTTGCCACGGCTGATGAAAGCGCGGCGATCCGCCAACGCTATGCCCAAGGCATCGGTTGGGGCGAGATGAAACAAGTGTTGTTTGAATATCTGAATGCCCGCTTGACTGAACCGCGTCAACGCTATCAGGAATTGCTGGAAAAGCCTGATCACATTGAGCAGATTCTCAAACACGGCGCGGCGCGGGCGCGGGAGTACAGCGTACCGTTCCTGCACCAGTTGCGGCGAGCGGTGGGGATTCGACCGTTGGGCGGGTAAGGTGGATTGATTAAATCATCCAGCCGATACATAACGGTTGCACCAGATTCGCGTTCCGGCGGTAGGTACGTTGGTTATCCACCATATGAATTTTCTCAAAGGAAGTGCCAATGTACGAATTAATAAAGAAGCAAATTTCGGCTGATTATTTCCAGCAAAAATTTTCAAACGACGGGCAGCGATTTGTCGCTTGGTATCTTCGCAATGTTCTGTTTCGCGACATGAATGAAACGCGGGATGACATTACTGATGGTGCTGACGATAAGCAAATTGATGCCATAATTATTGACGGTGACAAATCTCTGGTTCACATCATACAAGGCAAATTCATTCAATGCGGTGCTATCGATGCTGAGCCCCTACGCGAAGTTCTATCATCTTGGATGCAAATTAAAAACCTTGCTCGGCTACAGAATGTTGCAAACGCAAAGCTGCAAAGAAAACTCTCAGAACTGGCAACGGCGCTCGAAGAGGATTACGAAGTATCATTTGAACTGATAACTACTGGAGTATTGACCGATTCTGCCAAAAATGATCTTGAAACATTTCAGAAAGAGTTAGCTCGAATTAGTGAAAACGAAGACTTTGATGCAACGATACACGTAATTGAAAACGACGAAATCAAACGTCGCTACGAATACGCAATTGAATCGGATAACCCTAGTATTAACTACAAACTTAATCTTGGTGGTAGTAAGTTTATGTACCATGAAATTGCAGGAACGCCTGTTATTATTGCTGCCCTTCCTCTGAAAGAATGTGTCAAACTACCCGGCATTAAGGATGGCACTCTTTTCCAGAAAAACGTCCGAAAAAGTCTAGGTTCGAGTAACGCAGTAAATAAAGGGATTCGAAATACCATTATTGGGGATAAACGGTCAGATTTTTTCTTCTTTCATAATGGGTTAACGATCTTGTGCAACAAGATGGAAATGGACGGTGAAATACTTTCACTGTATGGCCTGAGCGTAGTTAATGGTTGTCAATCTCTTAATACAATTCTTTCGTGTAGCGAAACAGTTAAGAAGGCTGATGATGCCTTTATTCTTTTCCGATTTTATGAAATACCACAGCGGGATCGTGCAGACAAAATCTCAATTTGCACCAACTCTCAAAGCGCCGTAAAAGCCCGTGACCTGAGAAGTAATGATAAGCGTGTACTAGCAATAAAAAGATCTTACGAGCTTAAATATCCAAGCGGATACTTTATTACTAAGCGAGGAGAAATAGCGCCAGCAGACAAAAATAAAGATCATGTCGTTGAACTATCTGGTTTAGCTAAGAATCTTGTCGCATGGCACTCACAGAGACCAAATCTTTCTTACGGTGAAACTAAGATTTTTGATAAGTATTTTGAAACGCTTTTTAAAAACAAAGATTATCCGCCTGAAAACATTTTTGCTCTTAATGCATGGATGAATCAGGTTCTAAAAACGTGGATTCCTGAAAATCCGCTAAACCTGAATGAAACACTTCTAGCTATGAGGGCTTATGCGCCCTATCACCATTTGTATGCTATAGGCATGTGTTTCTCCATCACAAACAATCATTCTGAACGTGTTCCTAATCCTTCCAAGGCTTATGAGGCTGCATCTAAGCTTGGAATGGTTGATGAAATAGTAAAAGTAGCTGGTATCAGCCTCAACATGGCACTAGAGGCCGCAGCAAATGAGCTACAACCCGCCAATAGGGTTTTCAGTCCGCAGAACTGGGTAAAGACAAAAAGTTGTCTTGCTGGCATAAACGGAGCTATACGTAACTACTTTAATATGCTTCCAATGATGCCAGGAGGCGCGGAAATAAGAAAAAAGCTGAACGAAGCAACTACTTTAAAAAGCGAAGATTTTGAATACCGCTGGTCCGCTGACTAAAAGGTTAGCATTGGTTGAGCGATCCGTTATAGCGGTGTACTAATTTATGATGGACGCCGCCACCGACATTCCACCGTTCGCCAAGGTCGGCGGCGAACCTTATACCCAGTTCCCGCAAGACCTTTACATCCCGCCGGATGCGCTGGAAGTGTTTCTGGAAGCCTTCGAGGGCCCGCTGGATTTACTGCTATATCTAATCAAGCGTCAAAATCTGAACATCCTCGACATTCCTATTGCTGCTATCACCCGGCAATACATGGAGTATCTGGCGTTGATGCAGGAAATGCGGCTGGAACTGGCGGCGGAATATCTGGTGATGGCGGCCTGGCTGGCGGAAATCAAATCGCGGCTACTGCTGCCGCGACCGGTCTCCGCCGAAACTGAGGAAGACGACCCACGCGCTGATCTGATTCGTCGGCTTCAGGAATACGAGCGGTTCCAGCAAGCGGCGCAGGCACTGGATGCACTGCCGCGACTGGAGCGTGACCTGTTCGTTGCCCACGCGGAACCGGCTCATCGGGAAACGCTCCGAACCCCGCCGCCGGTCAGTCTGGCCGATCTGCTCAGCGCCTTGCGGGAGGTGATGAACCGTGCCGAGATGTTTGGACACCACCACATTCACCGCGAAGCGCTGTCGGTGCGGGAACGGATGAGCCAGGTACTGGAACAGTTGGACGCACTGCGCTTTACCGCTTTCACCGCGCTATTTCGCCCGGAGGAAGGACGGGCAGGTTTAGTAGTGACGTTTCTGGCGGTGCTGGAGTTGTTACGCGAAGCGTTGCTGGAACTGGTGCAGACTGAGCCGTTCGCGCCCATTCATGTCCGCCGCCGGATTTGAGCCACCGTCATGCCGCAACTGAAGGCGATTGTAGAAGCGCTATTGCTGGCCACCGATGCACCGCTGAACATAGAGCGGTTATTGGAGGTATTCCCGGAAGCAGAGCGGCCGGATCGGGACACGCTACAAGCGGCACTGGCCGCATTGGCTACTGATTACCACGGGCGCGGAGTGGAACTGGTCGAAGTCGCTAACGGCTTTCGCCTGCAAGTACCCAAAGCCTTCTCGCCGTGGATATCGCGGCTGTGGGAAGAACGCGCCGCCAGCTATTCTCGTGCGCTGTTGGAAACGTTGGCGCTGATCGCCTACCGCCAGCCCATCACTCGTGGTGAGATCGAAGATGTGCGCGGGGTCAGCGTCAGCAGCAGCATTATGAAAACCTTGCAGGAACGCGGCTGGATCAAGGTGATCGGCCATCGTGAAGTGCCGGGGCGTCCGGCGCTGTTTGCTACCACCCGCGTCTTCCTGGATTATTTCAACCTCAAGAGTCTGAGCGAACTGCCGTCGCTGGCCGGGCCGCGCGATCTGGACGCCATCGGCGCCGCGCTGGACAGTCGCAACACTCAGCGCGCTGGTTCGCCACTTCAAACGGAATTTCCCGATGTCTGAACGCTTGCAAAAACTCCTCGCCCGGGTCGGCCTTGGCTCCCGCCGCCAGATTGAAGACTGGATTCGCCAAGGCCGGATCACCGTCAACGGGGTGCCGGCGCAACTGGGCGTCTTGGTCAACGGCGCCGAAAAAATTCATATCGACGGCAAACTGGCGCAGGTACGCCCCTTCGGGCAACAGCGCCGAGTATTGGCCTATTACAAACCGGTCGGTGAAATGACCAGCCGCCATGATCCCGGCGGTCGGCCTACGGTGTTCGAGCATTTGCCGCCCTTGGATAATAGCCGCTGGATCGCAGTGGGGCGGCTCGACCTGAATACCCAGGGCTTGTTGCTGTTGACCAACGATGGCGAACTCGCCAACCGGCTGATGCACCCCTCGTCTCAAATTGAACGGGAATACGCGGTGCGGGTGTTGGGCGCGGTCACGCCGGAGATGTTGCAGCGGTTGCGAGAGGGCGTGGCGCTGGAGGATGGACTGGCTCACTTCGACGAGCTGCGCGATATCGGCGGCGAAGGCGCGAATCACTGGTATCACGTCATCCTGCGGGAAGGTCGCACCCGCGAAGTGCGCCGGTTGTGGGAATCGCAGGGCGTCACCGTCAGTCGGCTGACCCGGGTACGCTATGGGCCGGTGACCTTACGGCGCGGTTTGCATCCCGGACACTGGGACGAACTGGACGATGTGCAAATCCGTGCGGTGCTGGATGCGACGGCCAGTGCGCCTCACGCCAATGCGCCGGCGCCGGTGAAACCCCCGCTGCAAACCAAACCGCGCCGTCCGTCATCGCCCAGAAGTCGGGGCGCGCGCCCCAATCGGTCTCCTGATGGCGATGAGCGCAAGACCAGCGCTGAATCGCGCCAAGCGCAGAAACCGTGGGAAGCCAAGCCCGGCCAGCCCCACAAAGGTCAACATGCGGCACCCCTCCGCCCGCGCCGTCCCGTTAATCCTGGGCGCGGAAAGTCTGACCAGTGACGCCCTTGCTGTCCGGCCCCAGCAGGTACAGATAGGTCGCCATAATATCCTCCGGGTCGGCCCACTCCGCCGGGTCACGTCCTGGGTAAGCGCGCAAGGTCAATTCACTGCGAACCTGCCCTGGATCGATGCTGTTAACTCGAATGTTGGTATTGGTCTCCAGTTCGCTGGCCAATAGCTTCATTAAGGTCTGAGCGCCGCCCTTGGCGACTGCGTAAGCGCCCCAATACGCCCGCCCTTCCTCGCCTACCTGGTCGGTGGTGAAGACGACCGAGGCATCGCTGGAACGGCTCAACAATTCCAAGACCGCCTGCGTCAATAGGAACGGCGCGTTCAAATTGACTTGTAGTATCCGATACCACAGCTCAATGTCGTAATTGGCTATTGGCGTCAGTCCAGCGAACAGAGCGGCATTGTGCAGCACTCCATCCAACCGGCCAAATTCGGTGTCCAGCACCCGAGCCAGATCAGCGTAATCCTTGGGCGTTGCTCCCTCCAGATTCATCGGGTAGATGGCGGGTTTGGGACCACCCGCCTGCTCAATATCGTCGTAGACCTGTTCCAGCTTGCGGATAGTGCGGCCTAGCAAAATCACCGTGGCACCGTAGCCGGCCAGGCGACGGGCGGCGGCACGACCGATGCCTTCCCCGATACCGGTGATCAGAATGACCCGGTTTTTCAGCAGATCAGCGGCGGGTTGGTAATCCTTCATGGTGCCACCTTATCCGACAGTGTTGTTTTCAATTCGCGCCCATCACAAGTAGCGGGCGAATCCAAAGTTCAGGGAGCTACAGCACGGCGATGACGCCGCCGCACCCGCCACGCCAGCCACAACTTGCGTAATGGCGTCAGGCGGGTACGCTGCTCCAGCAACCGATAACCGTCCTCGGCGATTTCCGCCAGCAGCGCCATCGCCAGTTCCAGGCGAATCAGCAAACTGTACTGGGCGTAACGATCCGCATCCGGCAAAGCTTCCAGTGCCCGGCGGTGATAGTCGTGAATGCGCTCCGCCTGGAAGGCGAACAGTTGTCGAACCCGATCTGTAGTCTGGGCCGCCATCAAATCGCCAGGCTGTACACCAAACTGCCGCATTTCATCTTCCGGCAGATAAAACCGCCCCTGTTGAAGGTGTTGGCGCACCTCATAGATGCGCTCGAACAGCAGTAGCAACGCCCCGGCTTCGTGAGCAAAGCGGGGCGTAGCGCGCCGATCCTGGTAGCCCAGGATTTCAGCGACCAGCAGCGCGGGTATGCTGCCGCGTCGGTGAACATACAGTGTCAGTTCAGTGAAACTGGGGTAGGCATCGTAGTCCAGATCCATGATGACCCCATCCAGCATCTCCCGAAAATATTCTTCGGGCAGATTGAACCGGGTCAACCGCAGTTGCAGGGCGCGGGTCACTGGATGCTGCGGATTACCTGCAAACAGCCGATCAATTTCGTTTCGCCACCAGTCCAGTTTGGTCCGGGCAACGCCGATATCCCGGCAATCGTCCACGATCCGGGTTGTTTCAACCTGGAACGCATGAACTGCAACCAAAATCTGGCGCTGCGCCAGCGGCAGTCCCAGCAAACTGTAACGGAAATCCGAACCTTGCTGAACCGCCAAATGGTGGCAGTAGTCGTCTGGAGTCATGGGGTAGTCATCCAGGGTTCACCTAACAACCTTGCTTCGCCCTACCGGCGGAAGCGGGTATGACGAAAAGCGAACTTCCTGTAATCGAGAGCAGTCATTGGGAGTACCTATCCAACCGCCAAAAGGGTTGCACGAGTTTCTCGATAAATAGGCATATTTATTGCTTACGACTGTATCAGGTTTCATGAGTTTCACATTATCAGGGCGGGAGGCTTGCCATGATGACTATCGGTGACATCGAAAAGTTACCCGAATGCGAGCGAGCGGTTGCGCGTGCATCTTACCAATACTATCGCGCCCTGTTACATGGAGCGCCGAACCCAGCGCGCCTGCGTCTGCGGCAGATCTGGCTGGCCGAGATTGCACGACGCTGGCCGGGTGTCTGGTGATACGGACGAAGGCATCTTCGCCGGCCCCGGTATCCGGTGCCAGCGGGTTACGCACGGTTCAGATCAAGGCTTGAGGCCATTGAGTGTCGGGCGCATCGGCGACGGGAACAATCAGCACCGGACGCTTGGACGACAGGGTCAGCCGGCGAGTGGTCGATCCCAAAAGATCGGTTCGCGATCGAGAGCCGCTGTGTGCGCCCACCACGATCAGATCGGCGTTGCAGCGGTCGGCTTCGTGCAGGATCACTTCGCAAGGCAGGCCGCTGATCACTCGGATTTCCGAGAGCAGCGTGGTTTGTTCGAGCGTAGCGCCCAGTTCCTCCTCACAGAACGTTTCCAGCCGCTGGTGGAATTTTTCCAGGATGCCTCGGGTGTTTTGCTTATGTAGGTTATCCACGACATCCGATGGTAGATAGGAGTCCAGCAAGAACCGAGTCGAGTGATTGAGTGGCTCGACCACATGCAGCAACACAATTCCAGCGTCGATCTGCTTGGCCAGGCTGACCGCGAAGCGAAAAACCGGTCGCGTGTGGGGACCCAGCGCCGTCGTGTATAGAATGGTTTTGATCTGGGGGAACATGGCACGCTCCGAACAGGTTGAAAGGATAGCGAAGAATAACCGAATTGCGGGTCCCCAAGCTCTCGCTTGGACACTCAAATCATAGTCTAACAGGGATTCCTTCAAAGCTTTTCCGAACGCAACGGCGGTAAAGTTCTGTCTATCTCCGCCGATAGCCTAACGAGATAGCCCTTCTATTCGATTAGCGGCGCATCACGACAAGCGACAGGATTCAACCGGAGGTTCCGCCATGAAGATTGCCAGTTCGAACATTGAATTAATCAGCCAGCATAGCTCTGTCACCAAGCACGAAAGCAAGGAGTCGCTGCGAATGTGGGTGGGGGATCAGCGCCCGGATTTTGAAGGCCGGAATCCGCCCCCCGGTCGCCTGCAAGCCGACGCTGTACACCTCTCACAGGCCGCCCGCACTCTCCAGCCCAGCAAGCAGGTCGCACCCACCGATACGGACATAGCGCCAGAAGACGAACCCAAGCTGGCCTTGATCATTCGCATGGTCGAAATGTTGACCGGCAAGAAAATCAAACTGGTTTCGCCCAAGGAGCTGCACGAAAAACTCGGCGCGGCGCAGGAACAGGCTCAATCAGTGACCGAGGCGCTCTCCAAGATTCAACAGCAGCAGGGTAACCCCGCAGCGGCACCACAGCCGGCGGGCTTTGGGATTGAGTACGATGCGTATGAACGTCATTACGAAGCTGAGAAAACTACGTTTTCGGCGGCAGGCGTGATCCAGACGCAGGATGGACGGGAAATTAAATTTTCGGTGGATTTGAGTATGAGCCGGGAATTTATGAGCGAGCAAAGCGTCAGTCTGCGGGCAGGCGATGCCAAGCTAAAAGACCCGCTGGTGCTGAATTTCAACGGCAATGCCGCCGAGTTGACTACGACCCGCTTCAGTTTTGACATAGATTCCGATGGGCAGCAGGATCAGATTGCTTTCACTGGCCCTAACAGCGGTTTTCTGGCGCTGGATCGTAATAACGACGGCGTTATCAATAATGGCAGCGAACTGTTTGGACCGACCACCGGGCAGGGATTCGCTGAGCTGGCTGCCTATGACCAGGACGGTAATCAGTGGATTGATGAAAACGATTCTATCTACAACAAGCTGCGCATTTGGTCCAAGGATGCCCAAGGCCAGGATCAACTGATCGCACTCGGGCAACGGGGCGTAGGCGCTATTTATCTAGGGCAGGTTACCAGTCCGTTCGCCCTCAAGGACAGCGATAATAATTTACTGGGTCAGATCCGTTCGTCGGGAGTTTTTCTTCAGGAGAACGGCGTAGCAGGCACGGTGCAGCAGATTGACTTGAAGGCTTGATGCCGGGTCAAAGTATTTCTCGCCAGTGATTCGTTACATAAAAAACTCTGGAATAGTTCGTACAGAGTCCAGCGTTGTACCTGGGTGATCCTCAAGATATCCAGCGGGTTAATGAAGGTAACTAATCAATGGAACCAGGGAAGTTGGATCGACTCATCAGCGTTGCGCCGATGCTGGATTGGACGGATCGGCACTGTCGGATGTTTTTACGGTTGTTGACTCGCCACACGCTGCTCTATACCGAGATGGTCACGACCGGTGCAGTGTTGCATGGCCACCGGGAACGATTGCTGAACTATGATTCCGCCGAGCATCCGTTGGCATTGCAACTGGGCGGTAGTCATCCCGCCGACTTGGCTCGCTGTGCCCGCATCGCCGCTGACCTCGATTACGATGAAGTAAATCTGAATGTTGGCTGTCCCAGCGACCGGGTACAGTCAGGCCGTTTTGGCGCCTGCCTGATGGCCGAGCCTGATTTGGTCGCCGACTGCGTGGCGGCGATGCGGGCAGCAGTGGACATCCCGATCACGGTTAAAACCCGCATTGGTATTGACGACCGCGATTCCTACATCGAACTGGTGGACTTCGTTGGGCGGGTCGCAGCCGGTGGTTGCGGCATCTTTATTGTCCACGCCCGCAAGGCATGGCTGAGTGGACTCAGCCCCAAGGAAAACCGTGAAATCCCGCCGCTGCGCTATGACGTGGTATATCAATTGAAGCGGGATTTTCCGCAGCTTACGATTATTCTCAACGGTGGTCTAAGCGACCTGGAACAAACTGCGGTGCAATTACCGCAAGTGGACGGGGTAATGATCGGTCGCGCCGCTTACGAAAATCCCTATCTGTTGGCCGAGATGGATCGGCGCTTCTTCGGCTCAGTCCAGCAGCCGCCCAGCCGCCATGCCATCATTCAGGCTTTCCTGCCCTATGTGGAGAATCAGTTGCAGCAGGGGACGCCGCTGAACAGCATAACCCGGCATATCCTGGGGCTGTTTCAGGGCATACCGGGCGCACGCGCCTGGCGACGATTTCTCAGTGAACACACTCATCGGCGCGGAGCCGGCGTGGAAGTGCTGGAAGCAGCGCTGCGACAGGTACCCATTTTATCCACCAGAACCGAGAGTTAAAGAATGTACGAATTTCTGAAATACGAGGTCCGCCATGCCATGACGGCTGATCCCATCGCCATCGGTCCCAACGCCAAGCTGCGTGAAGTCCAGGAACTGTTCGAGACTCGCGATTTCAATGGGGTGCCGGTGGTAGATGCACAGCGGCGCTTGCTCGGCATCCTGACCAAGTTTGATTTACTCAAGGCGTTCAGTTTCGATTCGCAGATGATGGCTCCCCATTATGACGAGATCATGGAACGGACCGCTGAGTCGGTGATGACCCGCAATCCGGTCAGCGTTGATCCACGCTTGCCCCTCAGTCGCTTGCTGCAAAAACTGGTGGAGATGCGAACCAAGAGCTTGCCCGTGGTCGAGGAGGGCCTGCTGGTGGGAATTATTGCCCGCGAGGATGTACTGAAAGCGCTACGCCACGCCACGGTCACGCATGAAATCCCCGCTCACCAGGATTCGCAATCATGACCACCCTGCTCTACACCCATCCGGTTTGTTTGGAGCATGACACCGGCTTCGGCCACCCCGAGTGCCCGGCTCGGTTGACCGCCATTCTCAATGCGCTCCGCTCCGCGCCGTTCGCCGCCCTGAAATGGCATGACGCCCCACCTGCCACGGTCGAGCAACTCACCCGCATTCATACTCCGGCCTACATTGATCGCGTATTTGCCCGAGTTCCCAAACAGGGGCATCACGCACTCGATGGTGACACTATCCTTTCGTCGCAATCGGGGGAGGCAGCACTACGCGCAGCAGGCGCAGTTTGCGCGGCGGTAGATGCCGTGCTGGGGCAGGAAGCCAGCAACGCTTTTTGCGCCATCCGCCCGCCGGGTCATCACGCCGAGCCGAATCAGGCCATGGGCTTTTGCCTGTTCAACAATGTCGCCCTCGGCGCCGCTCATGCCCGCGCCGTTCACGGTCTGGAACGGGTGGCGGTGATTGATTTTGATGTCCATCACGGCAATGGCACTCAAGCTGCGTTCGAACATGATCCCGGTTATCTCTACATTTCCACCCACCAGGCTTATATCTATCCCGGCACCGGTCGCCGTGACGAAGTTGGGGTCGGTAACATCGTTAATATACCGCTACTAGCCGGTAGCGGTTCAGCGGATCTGCGTCACGTTTGGCGACAGGACATTGAACCGGCGCTACGTGAATTTCGGCCACAACTGATCCTGATCTCCGCCGGTTTTGATGCACATTACCTGGATCCACTGGCCGAACTCGATTTTAACGAGGGTGATTATGCGTGGCTGACCCAACAGATTCTGGCGGTAGCAGCGGAATCCTGCGAGGGGCGGGTGGTATCGGTGCTGGAAGGCGGCTACAACCTGCCAGCGCTGGCGGCCAGTGCGGTGGTGCACGTCGAGGCGCTGATGTCCCATGCGGAGATCGGCGCATAGGCCGCTCCTTAAAATGGGTAATGCGGAGTTCAGGCTGAACGGCTCTCCATCAGTTACAGACACCCGCCCAGCCGCCGCGCCACTTCCTCCTTGCGTAGTCCCTGAAACTCTCCTGATCAAGGCAGCAAAACAGTCGATCCGGTGGTTTTACGTGCTTCCAGATCACGATGTGCCTGGGCGGCATCGGCCAGCGGATAGGTCTGACGCACCTCGATGTTGACTGCGCCGTTTTGTACTGCCTCAAACAGCTCGGCAGCACTGGCGAGCAAGTCCGCCCGTTTGGCGGTATAGGTCATTAGCGTGGGCCGGGTCAGGAACAGCGAACCTTTGGCCGCCAAAAGGCCCGGATCGAAGGGTTGCACCGGCCCGGATGCATTGCCGAAGCTGACCATCATTCCCAGCGGTCGCAAACAATTCAGCGATCCCATAAAGGTGGCCTGGCCGACTGAGTCGTAAACTGCTGCTACACCCTGACCGTTCGTGATTTCGCGGACCCGTTCAGCGAAATTCTCGCGGCTGTAGACGATGACGTGATGGCAGCCGTGGGCACGAGCCAGTTCGGCCTTGGCGTCATCACCGACCGTGCCGATCACCGTCGCCCCCAGATGCCGCGCCCATTGGCTCGCGATCAGACCCACTCCGCCAGCGGCAGCGTGCAGCAGAATGGCGTCGCCCGGCTGCACCCGGTAGGTGCGCCGCAAAAGGTATTGAGCGGTCATGCCTTGCAGCATCATGGCGGCGGCAGTGCGGTCGTCAATCCCATCCGGCAACGCCACCACCCGATCCGCTGGAATCAGCCGAACTTCGGCGTAGGCTCCCACCGGCGGGCTGGCATACGCCACCCGGTCGCCGATTTTGAATTCGCTTACGCCCTCGCCAACCGCTTCGACGCGCCCTGCCCCTTCCATCCCCAGGGTCCAGGGCAGCGCTGGCAACGGATACAGGCCGGTACGGTGATAAACATCAATGTAGTTGAGACCAACAGCGGCATGACGAATCCGCAGTTGGCCGGGACCTGGATTGCCGATTTCGACTTCTTCCCAGCGCAGAACTTCGGGACCGCCGTATTGATGAATGCGAATCGCGTTAGGCATGACCTTATCCTCGGCCGTAGATTGAATGGAGACGCCAATAGTCTAGGCGATGGGCGGAGCCGGCGTGGATTCCTGTGTGGCGTCCCATGACCCGCTGTTCCCGAATCCAGCCTCCTCATCCCAACCGATCAGCAGCTTTGCGTGATCCGCTCGACAGCCCACTAAAACCACTTAAATTTAATGTATTAAACATAAAAATATCAATATAAAAATTGATTTATCACTTCTAAAGTGCTAAATAATCATTTTGAAAATGTAAATTGAACTATGGTTACAGCAGCACAATTGAAAGCAGCACGGGCGTTGTTAAGCATGGATCAGCGGATGCTCGCGGAGGTATCTGGACTGTCCTTGCCCACTATCCAGCGGATGGAGACTAGCGACGGCATCATCCGTGGCAATGTTGATTCCCTGGTCAAACTGATCGCCGCGCTTGATGCCGTTGGTGTGGAATTGCTTAATGAAGGGACTGTCAGCGAAGGTGGCGGGCGTGGGGTACGGTTGAAACGCTGAATCGCCAATCATTGCAGGGCCTAACGTGCGTTAATTATAGGGAGCGAATTTCGCCACCATGTTGTTGCCACTGCTGTTAAGTTTATTGCTGATCCTGGTTGCCGCCAGCATCTACGCGGTCGCTGCGACCCACCAGCCAGATTGCAGCCGTCGCATTTATGGCATCACCTTGGCTGTCACTACCGTTGCGTTGGGAACGGCGCTCACTCACCTGCTAACCGCTCCCGCGCCGGAGATGCTCACGCTGCCGCTGGGCCTACCGTGGTTGGGCGCACATTTCCGGCTGGATGCGCTGTCCGCTTTTTTCCTGATCGTGGTCAATCTGGGCGGCGCGGTCGCCAGCCTGTTCGCTTTGGGTTATGGGCAGCATGAAAAAGCGCCTGAACGGGTGTTGCCGTTCTTCCCGGCGTTTCTGGCGGGTATGAATCTGGTGCTGCTGGCCGATGACGCCTATGCCTTTCTGTTCTGCTGGGAACTGATGTCGCTGACCTCGTGGGCGCTGGTCATGGCCCATCATCAGGAACCGGCCAATGTTCGCGCCGGTTATCTCTATCTGGTCATGGCCTGCTTCGGTACCCTGGCGCTGCTGCTGGCTTTCGGCCTGCTGGCCGGCACCAGCGGCGGTTACGACTTCGCCACCATCCGCGCCGGTACTGTAACCCCCGGATTCGCCGGGCTGGTGCTGGCGCTGGCACTGTTAGGCGCCGGTTCCAAGGCCGGTTTGGTTCCGCTGCACGTCTGGCTGCCGCTGGCGCATCCTGCCGCGCCTAGCCATGTCTCGGCGCTGATGAGCGGGGTGATGACCAAGGTGGCGGTCTATGGCTTCATCCGCATTGTATTCGATCTATTGGGTGAACCGGTGCTGTGGTGGTGGGGCGGGGTGGTGTTGGCCCTGGGCGGGATCACCGCCGTGCTGGGAGTGCTGTACGCGCTGATGCAGCATGATTTGAAGCGGTTGCTCGCCTATCACACGGTGGAGAACATCGGCATTATCTTCATCGGCTTGGGTTTGGCGCTGGCGTTTCAGGCCAATCAAATGTACGCCAGCGCCGCGCTGGCGCTGACCGCCGCGCTGTTTCATGTCCTCAACCACTCACTGTTCAAAAGCCTGCTGTTCCTCGGCACCGGTGCAGTGCTAACCGCCACCGGCGAGCGCGATATGGAACGGCTGGGCGGTCTGATTCACCCGATGCCGTGGACTGCGCTGGCGTTTCTGATCGGCGCGGCGGCGATTTCGGCGCTGCCGCCGCTGAACGGCTTTGTGTCGGAATGGTTGACGTTTCAAGCCATTCTGATTAGCCCGGAACTGCCGCAATGGCTACTCAAATTCCTGGTGCCGGCCATCGGCGCGGCACTGGCTTTGTCCGCCGCGCTGGCCGCCGCCTGTTTCGTCAAAGCCTTCGGGATTACCTTCTTGGGTCGTCCGCGCTCCCCAGCCGCCGCCCAGGCGCAGGAGACCGACCGCTACTCGCTGGCCGCATTGTTCACCCTGGCGGCGCTGTGCCTGCTGGCGGGAATCCTGCCGGGACTGGTGGTGGACGGGCTGGCTCCGGTAGTGGGGTTGCTGAACGGCGGCGCCCGGCTCACGGCCCAGCACAGCCAGCCTTGGTTGACCCTGGTGCCGATAGTGGATGTGAAAAGTAGCTACAACGGTTTGCTAGTGCTGCTGTTCATGGCACTGTCGGGAACTGGCGCCGCCTTCCTGATCCATCGGCTGGCTTCCAATAAGTCGCGGCGCGGTCCCCCTTGGGATTGCGGTTTTCCCGATGCCAACCCGGCTTTCCAGTACACCGCCAGCAGCTTTGCGCAACCGATCCGCCGGGTATTCGGTAGCGTGGTGTTCCAGGCCCGTGAACGGATCTTTATGCCGCCGCCCGGTGATTTGCGCCCGGCGCGGCTGGAAGTGAAGTTACGCGACCCGGTTTGGGAGCATGGCTATGCCCCCATCGCCGCCGCTGTGGTGGCCCTTTCGGGCCGCTTTAACCATTTTCAATACCTCACCATCCGCCGTTACCTGAGTCTGGTGTTCGGCGTGCTGGTGCTGCTGTTGCTGGGGATGGCCTTATGGCGCTGATTACCGACTATCTGGTGCAGGGCAGCCAGATGTTGCTGCTGCTGCTGCTGGCGCCGCTGCTCACTGGCTTGATCCGCGCGTTCAAGGCGCAGTTGCTGCGGCGGCGCGGTCCGTCACCGCTGCAACCCTATCGCGACCTGTCCAAGCTGTTGCGCAAGGAGGTGATCCTGGCCGACTCCGCGTCCTGGCTGTTTCGGGTGGCGCCCTATCTGATTTTCGCCGCGATCTGGGTAGCGGCGTCGCTGGTGCCGACTTTCGCCAGTGGCCTGTTGTTCAACTGGACCGCTGACCTAATCGCCATTGTGGCGCTGCTCGGCACCGCCCGCTTTTTCCTGGCGCTGGCCGGTCTCGATGTCGGGACCAGCTTCGGCGGCATCGGCTCCAGCCGTGAAATGATGATCGCCTCGCTGGCGGAACCGGCGATGCTAATGATGGTGTTTACCTTGTCGCTGCTGGCCGGCACCACCGAACTATCTGCGGTCGCCCGGTTCATGCTGACCGCCGATGTCGGCTTGCGGGTGTCGCTGGGGCTGGCTTTGATCGCGCTGATGATGGTGGCGATTGCCGAAAACGCCCGGGTTCCGGTGGACAATCCAGCGACTCATCTGGAATTGACCATGGTGCATGAGGCGATGGTGCTGGAATACTCCGGTCGCCATCTGGCGCTGATCGAACTGGCCGCTTCGCTCAAGCTGTTGCTGTACCTGTCGCTGCTGGGGTGCATCTTCGCACCCTGGGGGATGGCGACCGCTGGCGACGGTTTTTGGGCTTATCTGCTGGGCGTGGCGATCTATCTGGGCAAGCTGGCGTTGGGCGGTTTGCTGCTGGCGGTATTTGAAACCAGCATCGCCAAGATGCGGGTGTTCCGCGTCGATCAATTTATGGGGGCGGCGCTGATGCTGGGGTTGCTGGGAACTCTGTTGCTGTTCGTGTCGCGGAGTCTGTGATGCACGATCTGGCGTTCGATATCGCCCATCTGCTGGCGGGCGGCATGGTGGTGGTGAGCTTCCTGATGCTGTACCAGGATCGCTTGTCCGCCTTGATCAATGTCTTTGCCTTGCACTCGCTGGTGCTGGTGTTGGCGGTCGGCTGGCAAGCGCATATCCAGGACGCCCACCATCTCTACGTCACCGCAGGGATTGCTCTGGTATTCAAAGCAATCATCATCCCAACCGCACTGCACCGCATCGTCCGGCGACTCGGCATTCATCGGACCCTGGAGGTGGTGGGGGGTGTGGGTCTCGACATGCTGGCGGGGGCGGCGCTGGTCGCATTGGCGATTCTGGTGATGCTGCCGGTGACAGTGACTACCGATGCGCTGGCGCGCGAGGACTTGGCATTCGCCTTGGCGGTGCTGTTGCTGGGATTATTGCTGATGGTGACCCGCCAAAACGCGGTCAGCCTGGTGGTGGGTTTTATGTCGTTGGAGAACGGGTTGGTACTCGCCGCCGCCGGAGCACGCGGGATGCCGCTGGCGGTAGAGATCAGTATCGCCTTCTCAGTGCTCATTGCTTTGATTGTCATCGGTATTTTTCTATTCCGCATCCGTGAGCGGTTCGACAGCGTGGACATGCGAGCCATGGATACCTTCCGTGGGGAACGACGGCGATGAACATGATGGGTTTGATGGCAGTGACGGCGCTGCTGGTGGTTCCGGCCAGCGCGGCGCTGGCGCTGGTCTTTCTGCCCAGTTACCGGATCGGCGCCCGGCTGAATGTCAGCGCGGCATTGCTCAGTCTGCTGGCCGCTGTCACCCTGTTGTGGGTACAGCCGGAACCGAATCTTTACCTGCGGGTGGATGATTTCAACATCTATCTGGTGGTGCTGAACAATCTGGTCAGTTTCACCACCAGCGTGTTCAGCGCCAGTTACATCGCTCACGAACTGGAAACCGGGCGGCTGACCCCGGTATATCTGCGCTTTTATCACGCCATGTATCAGGCACTGATCTTCGCCATGAATCTGGCGTTTCTGGCCAATAACATTGGGCTGATGTGGGTGGCGATTGAGCTGGCGACGCTGGTTACGGTACTCATGGTCGGCATCTACCGGACTCGCGCCGCTCTGGAGGCAGCCTGGAAGTATTTCATCCTCGGCAGTCTCGGCATCGCCCTGGCACTGTTTGGCACCATTCTGGTTTACCTGGCGGCGCAGCCGGTGATAGGGGAAGGCTTGCCGGCCATGGCTTGGGATCACCTGCTGACTCGCGCCAGCGCCTTCGATCCGGCACTGCTCAATCTGGCGTTTGTATTCCTGCTGATCGGTTACGGAACCAAGGCCGGTCTGGTGCCGCTGCACGCTTGGCTGCCCGACGCCCATGCCGAGGGTCCCACCCCGATTTCAGCGGTACTGTCCGGTTTATTGTTGAACGTGGCGCTGTATGCGGTGCTGCGCTTCAAGATGCTGATGAGCGCCAATCCGTCCGCGCTGGCGCCGGGGCCGCTGATGGTGGGATTAGGATTGCTGTCGCTGTTGTTCGCCGGGCTGATGCTCTACCGCCGGGGCGACATCAAACGGCTGTTCGCCTACTCCTCCATCGAACATATGGGCATCATTACCTTTGCCTTTGGCATGGGCGGGCCGCTGGCCAACTTTGCCGGATTGCTGCACATGATGATGCACAGCCTGACCAAGTCGGCGATTTTTTTTGCCGTCGGTCATATTTCCCAGGCCAAGGGTACGCAACGCATTTCCACCATTCGCGGCTTGACCACCACCCATCCGACCCTGGGCTGGGGACTGGTGGCGGGGGTAATCGCCATTGCCGGGATGCCCCCGTTCGGGGTCTTTATGAGCGAGTTTCTAGTGGTGAGTTCCACTTTCGCCCGCCAACCGCTGCTGGCGTTGCCGCTGGTACTGGGGTTGCTGCTGGCGTTTGGTACGCTGCTGTGGCGGTTGCATGGGCTGGCCTTCGGTAAACCGGACAGTGGCCCCACGGTTCCGGTGCAGGCGAGCATCCTGCCGATGCTGGTGCATCTGGCGCTGGTCCTGATCGCCGGAATCTGGTTGCCGGGGCCGCTGGTGGCCTGGTTCCACAATGTCGCAGTGCTGTTGGGTTGAGGGCGATCCGGTGAACGCGACTTCTGTTTTACTCAGCATTCTGAATGCCGGTCAGCCGGTGGCTGAACATCGCCCCTGGCTACGCGCCGTGGTCACGTCCGAAATCTGGAATGCACTGATTCAAGGTTTGGCGGAGGGAACCTGGACTCTGCTTGGACTATGGGGCGAAGCCGGGATCGTGCATCTGGCGGCGTATGAGGCTCCAATCAATCCCCCCGGCGCTTCGCGCCTCCCCCCTTTGCCAAAGGAGGGTTGGGGGGATTTTATCGTCGCCAGCCTGCCCTGTCCCGATGGGCAGTTTCCCTCGGTAGCTCGGCTGCACCCGCCAGCACAACGGCTGGAGCGCACCATTGCTGATTTGGTCGGTTTACGGCCGGTTGGCGCTGCCGATCCCCGGCCTTGGCTGGATCATGGCCGCTGGCCGGTTGTGCATCCGCTCGGCACGGTAACGCCACGCACCGATCCGCAGCCTCCCTATCTGTTTCTGACGGCGGAAGGTGAGGGCTTGCATCAGATTCCGGTCGGGCCGGTTCATGCCGGCATTATCGAACCCGGTCATTTCCGCTTTACCGCCAATGGTGAAGCGGTGGTTCGGCTGGAACAACGGCTGGGCTATGTCCACAAGGGCATTGAGTCGCTGCTGATTGGCGCAACCCTGGAACGGGCAGCGCGGCTGATCGGGCGGGTGTCGGGCGACAGCACCGTGGCCTATGCGCTGGCTTTCGCCCGCGCGGTTGAAGCAGCGACGGAAACCGTGGTGCCAACCCGCGCTCACTGGCTGCGGGCGCTGATGGCGGAATTGGAACGATTGGCGAATCACTGCGGCGATATTGGCGCGATCTGCAACGATGCCGCCTTTGCGCTGATGCTGGCCCATTGCGCGGTGTTACGCGAGCAGGTATTGCGCGCCAGCGCCGCCTGTTTCGGCCATCGTCTGCTGATGGACTGCATCATTCCCGGTGGGGTCGTCGCCGATTTGCCAACGGATGGCGTCAAGATTCTGCGGGCGCTGGTGGCTGATATCCGCCGCCAGTTTCCGCCGCTGATCGATCTGTACGACAACACCGCCTCGCTGCAAGACCGCACCGTCAACACCGGCTTCGTCAAACCGTCCCTGATTAAGCAATTCGGCTGTGGCGGGACCATTGGCCGCGCCGGGGGCCGCGCCTTCGATGCGCGCCGCGATCCGGGCTATCCGCCCTACGATCAACTGGAATTCGAGACGCCGGTGCTGACCGAGAGCGATGTCAATGCCCGGATTTGGTTGCGGATTCACGAAGTGGAACAGAGCTTGGCGCTGATTGATCAGATTCTGGAGCGCTTGCCGTCGGGCGCAGTGCGTGGCGAATTGAACCGCCTCGATCAGCCGGGCGAAGGTATGGCGCTGGTGGAAGGGTTTCGCGGCGACATTCTGGTCTGGCTGCGACTGGCGGCTGACGGCACGGTGGCGCGCTGCCATCCCCGCGATCCGTCCTGGTTCCAGTGGCCGCTGCTGGAAGCCGCTATCGAAAACAACATCGTGGCAGATTTTCCGCTGTGCAATAAATCCTTCAACGGCTCGTATTCGGGCCACGATCTGTAGGCCAAGCCGCCATGCGCAAGCTGTTGTTACATTATCTGTGGCGGTCGCCACTGACCGAGGCGGCTCCGGCTCCTTCCGAACCGGCTTTGGCCGAACTGGGGGCGAAGGTGGATCAGGCGGCGCGGCGACGCTTAGGCCGCAGTCTGTCGATCCGCGAAGTGGACGCCGGTTCCTGCAACGGTTGTGAATTGGAAATTCACGCGCTTAATAACGCCTTTTATGACTTGGAGCGGTTCGGTTTTCACATCGTCGCTTCGCCGCGCCATGCCGATGTGCTGCTGGTCACGGGTCCGGTGACGGTCAATATGCGGGAGGCGCTGGAACGCACTTATGCCGCCACGCCCGATCCGAAATGGGTGGTGGCGGTGGGCGATTGCGGGCGGGACGGCGGGGTGTTTGCTGGTAGCTACGCCTGCGTCGGCGGGGTGGCTGCGGTGATTCCGGTCGATCTGCATATTCCCGGCTGTCCACCAAATCCGATACAACTGCTGGAAGGTTTGCTGGCGTTATTGCAGGTTCAATAACTTTTCTAATTCTCACTTATGAAGGAGGTTCTCCCATGGCTATTACTGTTGCCGAATTGGAAAGCTTCAAAAAATCCATCGAGCTTTTAACCCAGTTAAAGTCAATTCCGCTTGAAGTCATTGAGCTTTATTTGGAAATAGAACATGGCTATATCATAAAAAAACCCAAGCTCAATGAAGAAAAAATCAAGGTAGACCATGATGAGAAAAACAAGGAGGTCTCGCAGTAGCCCTGGTGAAGACTGACCGAGAACACTCGCTTTATCTGCCATTTGCCACTGCCCTGCGCGACAAATTGCGTGGCGGTTATAATCTCTCCAAGCTGCGTGCCGATCTGCTGGCCGGGATCACGGTCGGTATCGTCGGAGTACCGTTGGCGATGGCAATGGCGATTGGTAGCGGGGTGCCGCCGCAATATGGTCTGTACACCGCCATTGTCGCCGGCCTGCTGATCGCGCTGACCGGCGGTTCCCGATTCAGCGTGTCCGGCCCGACTGCCGCCTTTATCGTTATCCTGCATCCTATTGCCGAGCAATATGGACTCGGCGGGCTGGTGACTGCCAGTTTCATGGCCGGGATCATGTTGATCGGCATGGGTCTGGGGCGAATGGGCAAGCTGGTCCAGTTCATTCCCTATCCAGTCACCACGGGGTTTGCCACTGGGAGCGCGGTGGTGATAGCCAGCCTGCAATTCAAAGATTTTTTCGGTCTGCAACTGGCCGTGCAACCGGGGCACTTTCTCGAACGGATTTGGCTGGTTGGGCAGGCGCTGCCAACTTTTCATACACCTGACTTGCTGATTGGCGCCTCGACTCTGGCCTTGCTGTTGCTGTGGCAGCGCTTGAAAACCGGCCTGCCTGCACCGCTGATCGGCATCATTGTCGCGACTGCGCTGACTTGGCTGCTCAGCCGGTTCGTCGAGGGTTTCGAGGTTGCCACCATCGCTTCCCGTTTCAGCTATGTAAAAGATGGGCACTCCCTGCCGGGGATTCCGCCGTTCCTGCCGTATTTCGTGCTGCCTTGGCAGTTACCCAGCCTGGATGGACAGCCACTACGGCTTTCGTTGGAACTGATTGAGGCACTGCTGGGTCCAGCGATGGCTATTGCACTGCTGGGCGCGATTAAGTCGCTGTTGTGTGCGGTGGTGGCCGATGGCATGACGGGGACAAAGCACGATCCCAATGCCGAACTGATCGGGCAGGGCATAGGGAACGTGGTTGCACCGTTTTTCGGCGGAATTGCTGCGACTGGGGCACTGGCCCGTACCGTCTCCAATATCCGCGCCGGTGCCTGTAGCCCGCTGGCCGCTGTGTTCCAAGCCCTGTTCATCCTGTTAGTGCTGCTGGCGATGGCACCATTGTTGGGGTATCTGCCAATGGCGGCGCTGTCCGCATTGTTGCTGCAAGGGGCATGGAATATGAGCGAACGTAAGCACTTCCGTCATATTTTCCGGGTCGCGCCCCGCAACGATATTCTGGTGCTACTGGTGTGCTTCGGGCTAACGGTGATTTTCAATATGGTGATCGCCATCGGTGTTGGCGTGGTACTGGCTGCGCTACTGTTTATGAACCGTATGGCGGAACTGACTGGCGGTAAACAGGTGGAAGCCGATCATCCTCATTTGGAGAGTCCGCTGCCGGAGGGGGTACGGCTATACGAGGTCTCTGGTTCACTGTTTTTTGGTGCCGCCGAGAAGGCGATGAGCGCCCTGCACGACATCGGTGCCCGGCCACGGGCGGTTATTATCAATATCGAAGGAGTGACGGTGATGGACGTATCGGGGCTGGTGGCGCTGGATTCCGCCATCGAGCGGTTACGGAGTGGTGGCGTCCTGGTGGCGGTGGCGGGGGTGCATGGTCAGCCGGCATTGTTGATGCGGCGGGCGGGCCTACGAAACATTCCCGGCAAACTGCTGTTGTCGGCCAGCCTGCCGCAGGCGCTGCTGCGGGTGCGACACTATTTGGGCGAGTCGGCCACTGGAAAGCCTTTTATCACTGTCCCAATCAATTGATACCAATTCCCCATAATTTTAATGATGTAGCACGGGCTTTCCGCCCGTGAACTGAACACGGGAGGGAAGCCCGTGCTACGCCTGTGGTTCAAAACCTATCGAGAAACGGTATAACCGACGCGATGTGCGACTTTTATGATTAAGCGGCCAGCAAGCCATCCAAATCGAGCGGCTCG
>NZ_CBTK010000213.1 GCF_000531125.1 Candidatus Contendobacter odensis Run_B_J11
CGCAGAGTGTCTCCACCTTAAATTCGGCTAAAAACTGTCTTGACCATGGGGTCCACTTCACAACGGCAGTGTGCTCGCGGAAGCCCCGCAGCGCATTCGGGAAAAGCGGGTGAAGGGGTATCGGGAACTGGGCGAATACTGGCTGGACGATAACGGCCAGGACTTGCGCCCCGTCACCGCTCTACCCGCAGGGCCTGAGCCGGTCATCCCCTCGACCCCGACGCCCCCCGCTACCGGGCCTGCTCTGTACTGGCGGTTGCGGATTCAGGATCAGGCGGATCAGGCCGCTCTGGAAAACGTCGGTCAGACCGTGGCTCGGCAACTGGAAACGGTCGGCTGGCGCATCACAAACCCCGGCGCGGGAGAGAGCGTGCTCCATGGGTTCTGGACTCCCCTCGTATCGGGAACTCCCCACGGTCGGGTGGAATTGTTACCCGGCCACGAACCGGTGGTCGCCTTTCTGTTGCTGGTGGCGCGCCGCTTCACCGGTCTTCGGGTCGCTCACGAAGACCAGCAAATCCTCACCGATTGGCCCCAGGAACTGCCGGTGTCGGATCAGATTCTGGAAACTCTAGGGCTAAAGCCGGTGAGCACGGAACGCCTTCTGGCCGCCATGGTTCCCGCCGCGTTCGGGGCGTCTTCCCCGGTGGCGGGGCTCGACACTCCAAAAATGCGCCGGGCCATTCCTTCAATCGCTTCGGCGGCTTCGGGTTCCACCCGATTCGTCAACGCCCGTTGAAGCGTCCGCATCAACGGATTCTTGTCGCCTGCGTACTGCACCGTCAGGTACGCCCAACGGATCAGGGTGCGGGAAGAAAAGGTCATGTCGAGCGGTGCGGTAGATTCCCCTTCACCCTGAAACAAGGCGCGGACTTCTGCCGCCACCTGGATCATGCCGCGCAACAGTTCGTCCCTAATCTGCGGCACGCGCCGTTTGACCAGGACAAATTCTTCCTCTCCGGTTAAGTAGTCCACCTGGACCACCCAAAACCGGTCCAGGAATGCCGCGTTCAGGCGTTGCACCCCGGCGTACAGGCCGCTGCCATCGCCCAGACCCACGGTATTGGCGGTGCCAATCAGACCAAAACCGGGCGCGGGAAAGACGACTTCGCCCCCGTTCTCCGGGAGGATCAGCGGCCCGCCATCCAGCAGGGTGTTGAGTCCCGCCAGTTCGCCGGGGTCAATCAGATCGGCCTCGTTGATTAAGAACCACGCCCCGTGGCGCACCGCCGTGGTCAAGGGACCGTCTTGGAACAGCACATCGCTGCCCACGGCGGTCAGGTGTCCCACCCAATCGGCGATTTCCAGGCGCCGCTTGCCGTTGACCTCGACCAGATTGAGGTTCAGGCGCGCGGCGGTCTGCACGATGAGGCTGGATTTGCCCGACCCCATCGGGCCGGTCAGCCACAGCCCGTCATGGATCGATCCGGACTGAATTCCCCGATGCCATCCCAGGAGGTCGGAGAGCAGGTTCCGCCGAAACGTGTACTGCGGATCGATCTGAGGCGTCAGCGGACCCGGCGCTGCAAAGCCGGAGACTCGAACCGGATCGGGCGCGGCGATGCCAAAAGTTTTATTGACTTGAAATTCTTGCATGGCGATACCTCGTGGCGGAGGCGGTTCCACGCCCGGCTCCCCCTGCGGGGAATCGGTAGGAACCGTCCCCGAGGGGGTTTTGAGGAAATCCCCGTCCGTGAGGGCGGGGAAGAGATCAAGAACGAAACGCCGGAAACCGTTAGCCGCGCGAGCGGCGGAGGATTCGGCGCACTAAACACTGCACGTCCTCAGCCTCCAGCCGGGGATCGTACAAAGCCAGGCACGCCTGGAAGCTGAAGGGTTCGGGATGCCGGACCTGCGGTGCATTCAGCCACCGCAGAATCTCCTCTCGTTCCTTCGGCTCGGAAGGTGACGCCAAGCTGTGCAACGAGGATTGGAGAAACAAGAGATGCAGTTCCTCCCAGTGCTGGACCAGGCAGCTCACATCGGAGCGCCAGCCGTGGTAGTCGCCCTTTATATCCAACGGTAAGGGGCGATGGGAGACCGGAGGCGTTTTCACGACCGGCGCGGGGGTTTCTTCAACAAAGAGGGTCGCTTGCATGAGTGCGCCTCAGAGAACCCTGAGGACACTCTGCCCTTGGGGAGAGGGGTCCCCAAGGAAGGGCTTGACATCAAAAAACTCGGGGTATCCTCCAAATTATTTCCTAGAAGGAGGCGACCCTGAGTTCAGAAACGCGCCTGGCTCTTGACGGCTATGGGCTTCTCGATCCGCAGACCCCGCGCATTCGCTTCACCCGAACCGGCCCAGCGGCTCTGGCCTCACGCTTCGCGCGCGTCGGCGTCGATATCCGGCGGCTTCGCACGTTGGAGGAGGTCGAAGACGCGATGGGCAGCGTCTCCATGCGCGAATACCGCCGACTACCCCCGGATCAAAAGGACGATGACGACGCGAATAACGCCAGGGATGATCGGCACTTCATCACCGATGGCGTTCGGGGAAGACGCCTGAGGCCTCTTGAGGAACGGCGTCAACGGAGGGCCGAGGGCATGGATAAACTACTGGCCCTCATCGGGATGACGGGGTAACCCGCGCAACAGTTCGCGGGCGGCCCGGTCCTCGCGGGCCCGCTTCAGCGCTTCACGAGCCGCCTTGCGGAGGTCTTCGTCCGCGCTGTCGATCAGGCGTTCGCAGTGGAGGATGAACCGTCGAAGTTCTTCGTCCGAGCGGCTTTCCAGAGAGTTCTTAACCTGCTTAAGCTCCATGGTATTCTCCTAAAAGGAGATCGCCCCGGCTCCCCACCGGGGACTGGGTCGATCCCCGGTGGATTAAAACTTCACGGGATCAAGGCGGTTCGCGTCCGTCTTGATCCCGGCCTTCGCCACCGAGCGGGAAAAGATAAACCCGCTCTGTGGCCCTATCCGCACCGCTTGCCAGGGGCCGATGGCGCCCAAGGGCACCCACGTCTCTCCGGGTTGCAGCATGCGGATGATTTTGTAGCCGTTGCCCGGCCCCTCTCTGAGCGGCACGGGCCGGAAGACCCTCACGTCTTCCACCACTCGGACATTCGTCCGAGCGGCGGGCCTGAACGATCCCTGGAGGTGTGCGGAAATCCGCTCATCCAGAGATCGAATGGTGCTGCAACCGCTCAAGGCGACCACAGCAACCCCCACTAACGTTTTCTTCATCAAGTGCGCCTCCATAAAAAATGAGGACACACCCCGCCCCCGCCGGGGAGGAGGTGTCCCCGACTGGGATCAACAACGACAACATCGCCGGTTGCGACTCGGCGACCGGATACACGGCGACCGGCGCGGGTGGGTCTTCTGGGACGATCCGCCCGGCGAATCGCCGTCGTGGCACAGGCCGTTAAAGACGCACCCCCCGCAGGGCGAGAGGGGCGTCTTCCGGCGGCGCTGGGGAAGGGGCCGCATGGGCAAGATAAAGCCGAGGGGCTTTACCCATGGCCGCCCCTCAGGATCGGAAGGAGGGTCCTCCCACCGGTGATCGGGTCGAAAGCCGCCCGCCATTGCGGATCGGTCGGCCAGAGTCTCAGGACATTCCCCCGGCCCCCATCACGGCGTTGCCGTGCAACGGGGACGGGCGGATCGGAGTGTTTGAGACGGGTGGAGCCGTTATCGGCGCGCCTTTTGCTTCCGCCGCCCAACGTAGATCCGCTAGGCGCTCGTAATGCGCCACGGCTCCTTCAAACGTCATGTTCAACGGCGTCCAGCGCGCAATCCCTCTCCCTTGAAGGAACACGCCAACGACCACCGGCTCCCGCTCCAGAGGCGGCAGGGCCGGCTTGAACTCCCACACTTGGCAACGGCCACTGGGGAAGGAGATCGAACGGGATTGCTGGACGGTCATGTCCGATCCCGCGTGAGCCGCAATTTCCATCACCGCTTTGAAAGCCGGCGACAAGCCGCTTAAATCCATGGGTGCCTCCAATAAAACAAAGAGGACACGCCACGCCCTTGGCCGGGGAGGGTGTCCCCGGTGGGGTTGCAAAATGAACGATTCATGCGATGCTGGCTTCAGCACTGAACTGGAGCGGGCGCATGAAAGACGGTGACGAAACTTCAATCCCCGACGAGGATGAACCTGAACCGCTTTATCATCTCGACGAGAATGGACGGCTGATTTGGACGGACGAAGGACGGCACGCCTATCAGCGGCGTTTCGCCCGCTTCGGGATTCGCCTGGAGGCGATTGAGACCTTCGAGGACTACCGAACGGCCATGCGGCTCTCCGCCTGTGTCTTCATGGAGGACACGCTGAGACAGTTGGCCGAACGCGCTGCCGATAAGCCTTGGCACGAACTGCTAGTGGCGGCCCTGACGGGCGACCCCGCGTCCGTCGAGCGGGCCCAACGACGTTATGAAACTCGGCAAAAGCTCTCGCTTATTTTATAAACCGAGTCAAAATTTCCTCATCGACCTTCCGTAAGAGCCAGCGAATGTTCTGGCGAAATTCGCGGTCTTGCGTCGTCTCTAAGAGACTGTCTAAAAACTAAGTTATTGATCTGCTTAATGGTGGAGTCGGGTTAAAACTGGCTAGAAGCGGGTTCCGCGCTAAATTTTTGTTCAAAATCAATGGCGAGTTTTGCGACAGTCTCTAAGTATTCATTCGACAGCAACGGCATGATGCGCCTCCAATAAAAAGAGAGGACACGCCACGCCCTGGGCCGGGGAGGGTGTCCCCGGTGGGGTTGCAAAATGAACCCCTCATGCGATGCTGCGATTCTCCCCACAGTGGGAGGATGAGCATGAGCGGTGAACCTTGTTTTCTTCTCGATCCGGCTACGGGTCGGTTGCGTTTTACGGCACCGGACGCCGCGCTTTAGCCCCGCGCTTCGCACGGGCTGGAATCGATCTGCGGCAAATCACGACCCTTGATCAAGCCAAGGTCGCTGCCGCTCAAGTCACGCATCAAGAGATGTGAGCCTTGGCGGCGGAACTGAAAGGCCGCGATCCGGTACTCGATCAGGCGATGGCTGAACTCCCGGAGTGGCGGAATTAACGTTCGTGCGGCGGTCATGCGATAGAAACACACGCCTCCTGTGTTGCGAAGCGGGCGCAAGATGACAAGCGGCGGCTCCAAAGAGGACGCCCCGCATAGAGAGAGAGGGTGTTTTGCGGCACGGGGGTCTCCAAAATACGGAGAACGCACCCCGCCCGTCGCCGGGGATAGGAGGTTCCCCAGCGGAATAGAACGGTCATCGGCGAATGCCGACGGAAGAACGCCTCGGCCTTCAGGCCAGAGCGACGGTTAAAAGGCGCATCCAACAGGCGGATGTGCGCCCTCTACGACGTGATCGGCTCAGGCCGACACGAAAATGACTGATCCCCTCGCGCTGCAAAAGATCTGGAAGACTCTTTGGGCTCTCAGCGGATTCCCTCAGCCCGCACGGCGGATTTTACCGGGCTTCCCGCACGCCATCCCGGTTGCGCCTTCCTTGGTGAGTGGTTGAAATCACAGAGCGTTGCGATACCGTTGGGGCCTTTTTGTTCGCAGAGGCCCCCTGCGTTGCCCTGGGTTTAGACAGGCAGGACACCTGTGGGTCTTAGGTTTAGACAGGCAAGACGCGCTGTTCCCCGTTTGCTGACGACGGTGCGGGAGCACCCGGCCCAGGTTTATACAGGTAGGACACCCTGTCCCCGGTTTTTTGAAGAGGTGCGGGGGAACCTCTATAAGAAACTAAACTATTGCATTGACGAAACAGAGGTGTCAATCATCGGCGCGGTGACGCCGGGACCGGAGCATGGGTATGGGTCTGATGGATGGGTTATTCGGGAGAAAAAGCGAACCCCGGCCTCTTTCCCCGCCGGTCGCCTTATCTCCCCTCGGCGTTCCAGCAGCGGAGCAGCGGCGAGCGGCCGGCTGGTTTGCGGGCGAAGCGCCGGAATGGGTGGCTTTGGGCCCGGCCAGCTTGCGCGCTTTGGCCCAAGCCCGTCCGCAACCGGTCGATCCGCCGCCGGGGAACGAGGATTCTCTGGCGTGGCTCCCGGAGGCGTTGACTCGTCTGGAGGCGCTGTCCGAGCGTGTGGAGTCGTTGCCGGCGAACGCCCTCCCCCTCCCCTGGCGCTATCTGATTTTTCTTCGTGTGCTGTGCGATGCCCTGGAAGCCGCCCATCAGGCCGCCTTATCGCGCCGTCTGCCGATACGTTGCCCGCTGACGCGCATCGCCGATCCGTACCGTCCGCCGCGCCGGTGGCGCGTCGCCTCGCCCCGGGTTCAGGCGGTGTATTCGGGTTTGGGCACCCTGCTGGCCGGCGTGTGGCTGCCCGAAGAAGGCCAAAAATGGATATTTTCCGCCGTCGCCCAGGGTGTGGACTGGATGGATTCCGCCGCGTTTTGGGCGCAGGTGAACGCCATCGGGACGCCGCCGGCGCCGTCCCCGAGATCGGAAGAGCGTCGTGTAGGGA
>NZ_CBTK010000214.1 GCF_000531125.1 Candidatus Contendobacter odensis Run_B_J11
CAGCACCCAAAGGCGGCTTAAGCGCGGCTTGTTGGAAAGCGAAAAACGAGGGGCACCTCATAAATGCCTTTTCTGTTCCGTTGCGCCCTAAACCCCTCCTATCCCCTGATCAAGCCCGTGTGCGATAAGATCAGCGATGCCTGAGGGTTCCGGTTCACTCTCGGCGGGATGGATAAAAGGACGTACTTGAAACCCATCCTTTAGGAAAGGTCATCCCTTATATCTCATTAATTAGCAAAGAAATCCTGGAAACATCACTACCGCACCCTATCGGATGCTCAACGCGACGAACCGCCCACGGATGGAGCGGGTTCAATGTTCTACGTCAACTCGCCCTCGAGTGGCGGTACGAAAGGACCCGTCCGGCCGATAGGAGTGAAACGATGAAAGCCATGAAGTGGCGCTCGCCCCATTGCGCAGGGAGGGTTGCATGGTCAGGGACGAGGATGTCGCGAGGCTTTCGCCGCTGATCCACGGACACATTCATGTTCTCGGGGGGTACTCCTTCTGGATGCCCGAATCGGTCGCCAAAGGCAAACTGCGCCCGCTGCGCAATCCGGCGCAAAATCCCGATGAGCGGTACTCTATAGCTTTTCATAGCGTGACGTGGGCTTAAGAGGACTTTCCGTCCCATTGCTACTCAAACCCCTAGGTCAACGGGCTGAGCTGCTCAAAAGGAGCGACGGTGAAGGCGGCCTAGTTGACCTTAAAAGGATTGAGAAATAAAACCCAGTAAATTTGTCGAAACCAATGGAACCTACAGAGAACTCCTGATTTTTGGGAGTTCTCCATGAGGGGTATGTGACGCAAACTTTCCCACAAATAGGCCGTTAACCCGTATTGGCGAAAGGGGTCCATGTTGCCTAGCTGGGAATGAAAAGGGGTCAAGCAATATGAGTAAATACCGTTACAACTACGCGGTTATCGATCCGGCTTATCCCGAAGATCAGCCCCAGTTCTGGAGCTTGGCGGGCATAAGTCTGGGAGACGCAGAAAAGATCAACTGGACTTTCGATTTTGCCCCAGATGCCGATGCCACCACCGAGCTGCTGTTATCGAATTTGAACCGCAGCGGCAAAAAAATCACCTTAGCGATTCCGATCATGGGGATTCCATCAACGGAGCCGAAATGGCAGGTGGGTACTTTCTACGACCAGTTATTGATAGAGGTCGGATCAGACGCCGACTATAGCGTCAAGCGCAAACTGGCCTTCTATCATGTCCGCGTGCTGAAGGTAAAACAGACGGGGGATCGGGGGTTTCATCTGGGTCCTAGTGCGGAAAAAGAAATGCCGGGTCCGGTCAAGGTGATACTTTGTCAAGTAGGACACGGTGGCTATGTCTTTGTCTACAGGAAAACAGGGAAATAAAGCTTGCGCGGTGGTCCACATTCCCGGCACGAGTGGGGCATTTGGGCTACAATGTAGTTACAACTGGGGAGGAGCAGACCATGGCGGCCAATGCGGTAGTGCGCGCCCGGATCGACGAACACATCAAGGCCGAGGCCACCGTGGTCCTAGCGGCGATGGGACTGACCGTATCCGATGCCTTCCGGCTGCTGCTGACTCGCGTTGCCCATGAAAAGACGCTGCCCTTTGAGCCACTGGCACCGAACGCGATCACTCTTGAAGCCATGCGGGATGCCCGCCGGGGCCACTTGGAAACGGTGACGCTCGACCAACTGCAAGCCGTACTCGATGCGGACGATTAAGCAGTCGAGTCCATTCAAGCGTGATCTGAAACGTGAAGCTAAGAGACTGTCTAAAAACTAAGTTATTGATCTGCTTAATGGTGGAGTCGGGTTAAAACTGGCTAGAAGCGGGTTCCGCGCTAAATTTTTGTTCAAAATCAATGGCGAGTTTTGCGACAGTCTCTAAGGGTCCGCATCGGCAGACACTGCAACGCGATTTCGTCAGCCTCATCGAGACGCTGGCCCAAGACCAGCCTCTGGCTGAAAAGTATCGTGACCATGCCCTCAGTGGTGACTGGAAAGACCATCGGGACTGCCACCTCAAACCGGACTTGGTATTGATTTATCGCAAGCCGGATGACGTTGAGCTACAACTGATCCGGCTCGGCTCCCATAGCGAATTGGGTCTGTGAGCCATTCGTCACGGGCCTGACCGCCGATTGAACCCCGCTATCCTGCCTATTCCTCCAACGCTCGGTACAAGGGGTCACCTCACGAAACGGAAAAAATCGTACGGTAAGGTCCAAAGTGTCAGGTTGAAATTTAAGAAGTGCTGCAACAAGTGTCAGAAAAAGCCAGAATCCACCCCAATCTGACGCATTTTCGGCCTCTGGCTGACGCCAAGTTAGGTACGCTCCAATCTGACACCGAAGCAGGCAGCGATTGGAAGCCTTTGCCTAAAAAGAATTTAGAGTCGTTAGCGTACGATTTTGTCCCTTTTCGGACAGGGATAATCTCTGCGTCCAAAAATTAGCTTGATGGACTATAGGACA
>NZ_CBTK010000215.1 GCF_000531125.1 Candidatus Contendobacter odensis Run_B_J11
TGAAAGCTCCCCTTAATTAGTAGCGGTTAAAACTAAAGATTTCCATTCAATATGCTCATCTTTTTGCATCGTTGGGAACGCTTCAGTTTTCTGATGTTCTTTCAAGAATACAGTTGGCGGCTTGTAACCTAACGATTGATGAGGTCTTTGATTATTGTATATCCACATCCAGGCATTGGCCATTAGTTGCGCTTCGTTAAGCCTGGTGAACTGGTAGGCGTCTAATACTTCTTCCCGGAAGCTGCGGTTAAATCGTTCCATAAAGCCATTCTGGTGAGGCTTTCCTTTTTCAATGAACTTCAGTTCTATGTTTCTGTCGCCAGCCCATTTGTTGAGCACTTCAGCAATAAACTCCGGGCCATTATACACCCGGATCCTGGTTGGCTGGCCTCTCCAGGCTATCAGTTTATCCAGCTCTCTTATCACACGTTTGCTGGTCAGGCTGGTGTCAATAGTCAGGCAGAGTGCCTCCCGGTTGTAGTCATCGATTATATTTAGCGACCGGAAGTTGATGCCATTACTCAACGTGTCATGCATAAAGTCCATCGACCAGGTAATATTGGGATAAATGGGTTGTAGCAAGGGTTCCATGATCCTGGCGGGTAGTCGCTTTTTACGCTTGCGGCGAAGGTTTAGCCCCATCTCGGTATAAATGCGATAAACCCGCTTGTGGTTCCATAAATGATTACAGTTACGTAGATGATAATGCATCATCCAGAACCCCCAGCGGTGGTTGACAGATGCCAGCTCGCCGAGCTTGTTTCTGATCACCTGATCCTCGGTTTTGGGCTTTGCCCGATAATAATAAACCGATGGCCGAATATCAAAAAGTTTGAAGGCCTGCCGCAGACTCATGCCGAACTGCTCCCGGCTGTAGTTTGCAAGCTCCCGCTTCTCAGCAGGCCCTATAGCTTTTTTTCAATCACATCTTTTAAAACGGTTATTTGGAGAGTTTGCTCGGCTACGATCTTCTTATACTGAGATAGTTCTGCTTCCATCTCCTTGAGCTTTTTGAGATGGTTCACATCCATACCTGAATACTTCGTCTTCCACTGATAAAAGGTTGGCTGACTGATCCCATGTTCACGACAAATGTCTGTTACTTTCTGGCCGCTCTCTTGTTGTTTGAGTATCCCAATAATCTGGGACTCGGTAAATTTTGTCTTTTTCATTTTCTTTTCCCGGTTAAATCTAACAATTGTTTTCTATTTTCAATCGCTACGGTTTAACGGGGAGCTTTC
>NZ_CBTK010000216.1 GCF_000531125.1 Candidatus Contendobacter odensis Run_B_J11
CCGACCGCCGCGCTGGACTCCCCCTCCCGCCCCTGCCGCACCCGGGGGAGTGAATGACTGCTTCGGATGTAGCAACATCAGGTTGGAAATATTGTCTTTTCCGCCTTGAGCTTTTGGAAGGATGTGGTGAATGTTCCAGCCCGTTTCCTTCGTTATTTTCTCTTGACAGTGAGGACATTCCTTGTCTTGTCGCCACCAAAGCCTAAGCAATTTCGTCTTTCCTTTCAGGTTGTTATCCATTTTCCAGCCAAGACGGCTTTCAAAGTAGGATTCCTGTGCGGGGTCAAACGGGTTCGCTTCGCCCTTGATTTTGATATGTCGCATTATTTTCGTATCGCTGGCTTTTATCAGCGTCCTCCTTTGCGGTTTTCCGTCCTTATCCTTGGTTGTCGCCACAAATATCCAGTCTCGGCTTCCAATCCGAATGAAATATCTATCCTTGACCCATTTAGTTCCTTTGTTGGGGTGGCGACGTGTTGCCCATTTCCAAATTATTCTCCAAATTTCATGGTCTACTTTCGCAAAGGTTTCTTTGGCGACTGCACCTTGATGGTAATTCGCCCAACCTCGTATCATTGGGTTGAGTAGTCCAATCAAGTTTTCTTGTTTCGCCATGTCATTGGCCTTCACTACTTCCCGGATTTTTCCTAAAAACGCTTTCACGTTTTTCTTTGACGGCTTAGTTAGTAATATACCGTCATATTTCCTGATATTCCATCCGAGAAAGTCGAACCCTTCCTCAATGTGCGTGATCTTGGTTTTCTCTTCTGAGAGTGTTAAGCCTCGTTCCTTGAGGAATACTTCAACCAAGGGCTTGACTTCGTTTTCAAGCAGTTCTTTCGTTCTTCCCGTGATGATGAAGTCATCCGCATATCGTATTAAATTGACCTGATTTCTGGCTGCAACATTGTGGTCAAACTTTCCACTTTTCTTACCGGTTGCAAACCTTTCAATCAACTTGGTTTCCATTCCGTCTAAGAGACTGTCGAAAAACCCTTTTCTCCTAAGCTTCCGCAGAATTAGTTGCTGGTAAT
>NZ_CBTK010000217.1 GCF_000531125.1 Candidatus Contendobacter odensis Run_B_J11
AGACACTTAATTTAGGAGTTGGTTCATTCACAACGTATAGATAACTATTGGTAAGACTATAATAGGTCGTTTTCGACCCTTAATCTTCTTGTTTCCATCAAACCCCGATTCAAGGGTGGATTCTGGAGTTCCTTTAACCGTTTGGCTATCGATGATTCCAGCACTAGGATTCTCAGTTCGACCGCTTCCTTTTCGTACTTTTTGGCGGATTGCGGTATTCATCTTTTCCCAGACTTTCTGGCGAAGCCATTTTTGATAATAGTCACTCACCCGATGATAGGAAGGAAAATCTGTGGGAAGATATCGCCACGGACAACCCGTTTTATTAAGATAATAAATAGCATTGAGTATCTCACGAAGATCAACTTTTCGTGGCCGACCTGTCGTATAAAGATCCACCTCATTTAAAATAGCTTCCACGACCTCCCATTCTTCGTCTGTGAGATCACTAGGGTATCTTTTAAAAGGAATCTCTTTTGTCCAAGTCATATCTCACCTCGAATAGAAATTATAAAATTCAAATAATGGCTTAATTTTACCAAATTAAACCATTAAAAATCAATTAGTTAGTTTTTATACAGCTTCTTAGAAGCGCTGAGGCGCAGAAAAGCAGGCGGCATCCCACCATAGGTGTTGCGGCAGAGGGTTTGATCCGTTGTAACTACTATGTCTTTATGTGCGACACCGAACAGACCGCGTTGGATTTTAAAACCAAGCTAGGTGCGTCATAATTGTGGAGTCCGATGATGCCATGGGGCCTGATTGATCTTTCCTGGTGGGCGTATGGGCTGGTGATCCTGGGTTTGACCCATGTGACCCTCACAGCGGTCACGATCTTCCTGCACCGGCATCAGGCGCACCGCGCGCTGGAACTGCATCCGGTCGCCAGCCATTTTTTCCGCTTTTGGCTCTGGCTCACCACGGGATTGGTCACTCGGGAATGGGTAGCGGTCCATCGCAAGCATCACGCCCAGTGCGAAACCCGGGAAGACCCGCACAGCCCGCAGATCTACGGGATCAACACCGTCTTGTTTGAGGGCGTCGAACTGTATCGCCGGGAAGCCAGAAAGACCGCCACGCTGGAGAGATACGGTCACGGTACGCCCGACGACGGACTCGAACGCCACCTCTACGCCAAGCACAGCGGGTTCGGTATCGGCCTCATGTTGATCATCGATCTGATCCTGTTGGGTCCGATTGGACTCACCCTCTGGGCGGTGCAGATGCTGTGGATTCCGTTCTTCGCAGCGGGGGTGATCAACGGCATCGGCCACTACTGGGGCTACCGCAATTTCGCGCCGAACGACACCTCCAAAAATATCGTGCCGTGGGGCCTTCTCATCTGTGGCGAGGAACTGCACAACAACCATCATGCCTACGCCACCTCCGCCAAGCTGTCCAGCCAGTGGTGGGAATTCGACCTTGGCTGGCTGTACATCCGTATTCTGGAGACGCTGGGCCTGGCCAAGGTGCGCCGGGTAGCGCCCCCCCTCCATTTCGACCCGACCAAGCAGCGCTGCGATGCCGGAACCTTGCAGGCGATCCTCACCCATCGCTACCAGGTGCTAGCCACGTTCGCCCACGGCCTGAAGCAAACCGCCCTGGAGGAAATCCGCACGTTGCAAGCCCGCGCCACGCTCGAGATGCGCGAGTCCAGGGCGCTGCACGTGATCCAGCAGGGACTGCAACGGGATGCGGAAAATCTGCCGGAGCCGGAGCGCATCGCCCTGGAACGGGCGCTCCATGCCAGTCCGGTGCTGCGCAGGCTCTACGCGATGCGCCAGGAACTGGCCGCCCTGTGGAGCCGATCCACCGCCTCGAAGGAGCAGTTGGTCCACCAGTTGGAAGACTGGTGCCAGCGCGCCGAGGAGAGCGGCATCCTCGCGCTGCAAGAATTTTCCCGAAAGCTGCGCGGCTACGATTGACGGTCTGGGCCAATCACGAGTCATGACAGGGATCACGAAGCCATACGCAGAACGCGGGCGCAGGGCGTCGGAGAGGCTCCCGATGCCAGCGCCATTGCCGAAGCCACCCTCAACATCGGGCGCCAGGCCGCCACTCGGCTCACTCCAGTGATCGGAGTTCGCGGTGTCGATGCCCTGTTCAGCCGTTCGCTGCACGTCACGAGCAAGATATTCCCCGGGCGGGCCATGGCGGAAAAGGGCCACGGCCGAAGTGACGGCGGCAAAATGCGTTACACCCTCAACCCGCACCAAAACAGGAGACCCACCATGATCGAAAAGACCGCCAGCGTACACTGGGAAGGCCAAGGCAAACAGGGCCAGGGCACGATCAGCACTGACACCGGTGCGCTGAAGGCCTACCCCTATGGCTTCGCGAGCCGCTTCGAGGACGACCGGCGCGCCACTAACCCCGAGGAGATTCTGGGTGCAGCCCACGCCGCGTGTTTCACGATGGTGTTTTCGTTCGCTTGCGACAAGGCCGGGCTGGCAACCACCGCCATCGACACCCAGGCCAGCGTGCGCCTGTCCAAGCAGGGCGAAGGCTTTGTCATCGACCGCATCGCACTGACCCTGAAGGCCACGGTGCCGGGCATCGACGACGCGAAGTTCCAGGAGATCGCGGCGGCGGCGAAGCGCGACTGCCCGTTGTCGAAGGCGCTTGCCAGCGTTCCAGAGATCACGCTGCAGGCCACGCTGCGATAACGCACCCAAGGCTGAAATAGGGGTTTAGGGCGCAACGGATACGGCTGGCGAATTCAATAGGAGGAATCTCATTGCTGAGGCGGTATTCCTCGACCCGGATCGCGTAGCGTTCGAACCACTCCGG
>NZ_CBTK010000218.1 GCF_000531125.1 Candidatus Contendobacter odensis Run_B_J11
TAATGGTGGAGTCGGGTTAAAACTGGCTAGAAGCGGGTTCCGCGCTAAATTTTTGTTCAAAATCAATGGCGAGTTTTGCGACAGTCTCTAAGCTAGCGTCCGATTCGATAGCGCCCGCTCCCAATACACTACGCCCGACAGTGGATTGACGTAATAGGGCGCACGGCGCAGGAAGCCCATCGAGGTATAAATCTGCATCGCGCTATTCAGTGTTTCCAGAGTATCCAGCCGCATGACCACATAGCCCAAGGCGGTTGCTTCGCTCACCGCCTGCAAAGCCAGAAGACGCCCCAGTCCTTGACCGCGAGAGTCGGGTCGGACGAAAAGCCGCTTCATTTCACAGACCCCATCCTCCCGTGCCCGCAACGCCACACAGCCCGCCGCATGGGTTCCCTCCAAAGCCAGCAGTAACCGCCCGCTCGGCGGCGCATAACATCCCGGCAAAGCGGCCAGTTCCTCCGCGAAGCCCTGAAAACAGAGATCGACGCCTAAGAATTGCTGGTACTCACGGAAGAGCGTCCGCGCCGCTTCAATTTCTTCAGTCGTTTGCGCTTGGATGATCTTCATGTTCACGGCCCATGGATTTCGCCGCCAGTCCCTCCCGATGAATGCGTCGCGCCTCAACCTTGCGCGCTCGCTCCCGCTGGCGGCAGGCACGACAGCGTACCGCTACCGTCCACACATCGCCTTGGGCGACTTCATACCACCAGCGTTGTTGCGCCGCCGTCCAAATTTCCTCTACTCCACAGTCCTTGCAACGAAATGGCCGATCCTGGTAACAGCCGCGTTGGACAAAATCGGGGATGCCGTAGCTGTTGTTGCGCCGCAGCAATAGCGGTGTGACCGCAACGGTTCCAATCGGTCGATCCACCGGACGGGCGTTGACTGCGCGAGTTTTCTTAACGATGCGGCGTAGCCGCTGGGCTTTAATTTCCTGACGGCGTTGTTTGTTGCTCTTCATCGCTGGCCGGTTATGCCACCTTGGTTCTTAACATTCAACGATGACTTTGCCAGTATCACGCTTATGGGTGTCCGTCAGGCAGAAAAGGGTTAATAATCGTCAGTCGCCCGTCGATGACTTGGCCGTGGTGCAGGTCTTCAGAGTAGAGAATTTGGCAATTAGCAGTGAGGGCCGAAGCTAGAATCAGGCTGTCAAAATATGAAAACCGATAGCGATCCAGCAAAATCCAAGCGGTTTCAACGATTGGCATACCCATGGCTTCAACCGAGACAAATTTTAGAATATCTTGCAGTGTGCTTCGCACGCCCCTTTCGCTCATTTTTTTATAATCATAACATTTATGGTTAGAATACAGCAGTGTAATAATGAAAACAG
>NZ_CBTK010000219.1 GCF_000531125.1 Candidatus Contendobacter odensis Run_B_J11
GCCGACCGGGTCGAGGGCTGTCTGTTCGGCAGTGGCGAGCGCACCGGCAATGTCGATCTGGTGACGCTGGCGCTGAATTTCTATAGTCAGGGGATTGATCCCGGTCTGGATTTTTCGGTGATGGACGAGATCGTCCGCACTGCGGAGTACTGCAACCAGATTCCGGTGCATCCGCGCCATCCCTACGCCGGCGATCTGGTCTTCACCGCTTTTTCCGGATCGCATCAGGACGCGATCAAGAAAGGTTTCGCCGCTCAGGAACAGCGGTGGGCGACCGGCGATGGACACTGGGAAGTACCCTATCTGCCGGTTGATCCGGCGGACCTGGGCCGCAGTTACGAGGCGGTGATCCGGGTCAATAGCCAATCCGGCAAGGGTGGGATTGCCTATCTGCTGGAGAAGGACCACGGACTGCGCCTGCCCCGCCGCTTGCAGGTGGAATTCAGTCAAGCGGTGCAGGCGATGGCGGATAGCACCGGCAAGGAACTGACCTCGGCGGATCTGTGGACGGCGTTCGCGGCGGACTATCTGCAACTCAAGGAACCGTTCCAGTTCGTCGAACATCGCAGCGCACCCGATAGCCAGGCCAGCGGGGCGTGCAAGCTGACCGCGACGATTCGCGAGCACGGGCGAGAGCGGCTGATTTCTGGCAGAGGCAACGGTCCGATTGACGCCTTCACCGATGCGCTGAACCGGCATTGCGGGCTGGATGTGCGGGTGGTGGACTACCACGAACACGCCATCGGCGCCGGCGCGAATGCCAATGCCGTGTCCTATGTTGAAATTCGGATGGACGACCGCGTTTCACTGTTCGGCGTCGGGATGGACAGCAACATCGTCACCGCTTCGCTGAACGCGGTGATCAGCGCCGTGAATCGGGCATTGCGGGCAGCGGTGAACCCGGATGTAGCCGAAATGGAACTGGCGAGACGAGTCGTCGGGCTGGGCGCTTGAGAATAGAAAACCCAGTGCCGGGCATATTGATCACATGCCCGGTCTTGAATGGGTGTGGCCCTCCTAACGGAATCAAGGGGGTGCTGACCGGAAGGTCCACCCTGCTTTGCCGAAGGTGAGCGGACCCGTTCCAATGCCTTTCCGCAGCAGATTGAGATGCCCATTGACTTCGAGGGCTGTCGCCGCCCGTGGCCCCACCGTAGTCACGACGTTCGCTGGAGTCATATCCCAACCCCAGACCAGCGAGTCCCAGATCGTTACCCGCTGCTTGGTCACGACTGCCAGTGACAACACCGCCCGCCAGCGGGTATCCCCCATCGCCGCAGTCGGGGCAGATCGCGATGAATGATCCCGAAATTTCTTCCGCAGATTGGGATCGTTTTTGATCTCATCATTGGTCCAGTAAAAGGGCAGATCGTCGTCAGGGGTGCAAGCATCCACGCAAAATGGGTTGGGGTTCGGGCCGATAGGCTGGTTGTGCCGGTAAACGGTCTGTACCCACGTTAAGCGCTTGCCCAACTCGCCGTCTCTTTCGGCTTCCATCAGTCCGCCATCGGCCTGCTTGGTGAGACTCTTGGATGTTACCTTCCAGGGAATCTTCACCATAAGAATGTCGCCGATCTGGAGGTGTTCGGGAACCTTCCGTTTAGTGATCAAGGCCATATTACGGGGATCATCCCAAATCTTGCGCCATTCCGTGGCTTTATAGCCATAGGCTGCACCAAGACCGGAAACCGTTTCACCCTTTTCAACCTGAACATCTTCATAGTACATGGCTATACACCCTCTTCTCGAAAAGCCAACAAGCGAACTCACTTGATTCGGTGCCTACCTCCAGTGAGATCAATCCTGTCCCAGAAAGCGGAACTCTCCGGTTTTCAACTCAATTTCTCCATAGGAACTCTTGCAAAACGTCACACTCACTTTATCCCCTTCGATTTGCAGGTAACGAACGACGGGACTACCGGCAGTACAGGAGTAGTTCTCGCCCACGACCTCGGTACGCCAGAGTGTCTCCCCATTCCCGGATACTCCCATCACATGTCGACCATCGTGATCAACATGGACGGTAATCCCTGTTTTTGAATCCTTTATGGAGATGATAGCTTCCGGATAAGCCTGTAATGAAGCATGGCTGGAAACCGTTTCACCCTTTTCAACCTGAACGTCTTTATAAGGCATAGCTATAACCCTCATCTCGAAAAGCCAAACAGTGAACTCACCAGATTCAATACCGACCTCAGGCGAGATTAATCCTGTCCCAGAAAGCGGAACTCTCCAGTTTTCAACTCAATTTCTCCATAGGAACTCTTGCAAAACGTCACACTCACTTTATCCCCTTCGATTTGCAGGTAACGAACAACGGGACTACCGGCAGTACAGGAATAGTTCTCGCCTACGACCTCGGTATGCCAGAGTACTT
>NZ_CBTK010000220.1 GCF_000531125.1 Candidatus Contendobacter odensis Run_B_J11
TGTAAGTACCCCATAATTCAGACAGTGTTTAATTGAAGATACTCATTTTTACTAACCTTGTATTTCCATTCTTCCGGTGTCAGGTTATTCAGTCCTTCATGGGGCCTTCTTTGGTTGTATTCTTCCATCCATTCCTGAGTTAGTTGTCTTACCTGGTCAAGATCAAAGAACAAGTATGCATCCAGGACAGCTTCCCGGTAGAGCCTGTTAAAACGTTCGATATATCCATTCTGCATGGGTTTACCAGGTTGAATAAACTGAAGCTGTATTCCATTGTCCTTACACCATATTTCAAAGTCATTAGAAGTAAATTCCGGACCATTATCTGACCTGACAGTTTTAGGCATGCCTCTCTGTTCGATAACTCTGTTCAATGTTCGTATTACTCGCTTCGATGTCAGCGATGTATCGATTTCAATGGCCAGTACTTCCCTGGTGCAATCGTCCATCACATTGAAGGTTCTGAACTTTCTGTTACCAACCAGACTGTCGCTCATAAAATCCATACTCCAGCTGCTGTTTAAAGCTGTTTGCTGCTGCAAGGGTTGCTTTACCCGGGCCGGTAGTCTTCGCTTGCCCTTTCGCTTTTTATTCAGTTTTAAAAGCTTGTAGACCCTGTAAACCTTTTTATGGTTCCAGCATTTGCCTGATCGCCGCAGGTATGCAAAGAGCTTTCTGAAGCCGCAGGAAGGGTGTTTAAATGCGAGTTCCTGCAATGCCTCGACTATATCAGAATCATCTCGTTTACTGCTGTAATAAAACTGAGACCGCGGTAATGACACTAATCTGCAGGCCCTGCTCACCGGAACACCTTGTTCCAGAACCATCTCCTCGGTTAACTGCCTTTTGGTGGCAGGGCCCAGCCTTTTTTTGTGAACAGGTCTTTCAGAATCTGATTATCCATAGCCAGGTCGGCATACATTTTTTTAAGCCGGGCATTCTCTTCTTCCAGATCCTTTAACCGTTTTACATCGGAGGCTTCCATACCACCATATTTGCTTTTCCAGTTGTAGAACGTGGCTTCTGAAATGCCTAATTCCCGGCAGATTTCCTTGGTCGGAATACCCGCTTCCTGGCGCTTGAGCGTGGAGACAATCTGGGTCTCCGTGAATCGTGTTTTTTTCATGTGCAGTTTAAATTTAAGTTTTTAACTCTAATTTTAAACTGTCTGGTTTTTAGGGGTACTTAC
>NZ_CBTK010000221.1 GCF_000531125.1 Candidatus Contendobacter odensis Run_B_J11
TCAGCACCCAAAGGCGGCTTAAGCGCGGCTTGTTGGAAAGCGAAAAACGAGGGGCACCTCAGTTCCCCGCCTTGTTGGGCGGTTAGCAGTGGTTGGAGGGTGTTTTTTATAAGTATACTATTCTTATTTAATAATATAAAAATGTAACAGGTAAACAGGTAAAACAGGCAAAAATCCAACTTCAAAAAAAAAAGGGCTTCAATAAAAAACAACCCGTTTTTTACCCGTTTTGCCTGTTACGTCGCCCACCGCCGCAGTTGTAGTTCAGCGCTAACCGGGTTCAATCTCCAAGTTTAAGGCTTTTGATCCTTCCCGCGCTCGCCCCTCCACATCAATCGGTTTCCCCCTTGGCTTGACCCCCGGCTAACAACCATGAATAATATAGTTTGTACCGTAAAAACGGTTCATATTATTAATACCGGGATAACATCAACCCCATGGCAGCAAAAATCATTACCGTGGCCAACCAAAAGGGTGGAGCCGGCAAAACCACCTGTTGTTTGCAACTGGCCGGTACCCTGGCCCGACGCGGCAGCCGGGTGTTGGTGATTGATGCCGATCCCCAAGGGACGGCGGTGCGGTGGGCCGCATCGGCGACGGACGATGATCACCCCTTTCCGGCCCGCGTGGTGAGTCTGAGTGCGGCGGGGGGCAAAGTGCATCGCGAAGCCAAGAAATTCGTGGAGGACTACGATTTTTTGTTTTTGGATGGCCCACCGGGCATGGATTCCACGGTTTCGTACAGTGCGTTGCTGATTAGCGATCTGGCGCTGATGCCGGTGATTCCTTCCCCGGCGGATTTGTGGGCCACCACCGGATTCCAAAAACTGGTTGAAAGTGTGCAACCGATCAACGAATCCCTGCAGGCCCGAATCGTCGTCAACATGAGCCAGCACACCACCCTGGCCCGAAGCGCGTTGGAGGTCCTAGAAAACTTTGGTATTCCGCTGCTGCACACCCGGTTGGGGTTGCGCACCGCGTACCGCCAATCAGCGGCGTGGGGTTGCGTTGTGGGCGACCAGGGTCAAGAAGCCAAAATCGCCGCGACCGAAATCAACGCGCTGTTGGACGAAATTTTGGTGGTCCTCGAATGCGGGAGCCCTAACCGTGGCTAAAGATCTCAAATCCGCCATGCTGCGATCCCTGGAGAGCGAACGATCCACCCTGGACGCTCGATTTTTCAAAGCGGAAGCGCTGCTGGATATTGCCGAAAAACCCCCCGAACCTGTTGCGCCCAAAATAACCCCAGTGGTTCGAGACAGCTTCACTCTGCCCGAGTCGGATCACCAGTTGCTGACCCAACTCAAAACCCGCGGGTTAAGCTTGGGGATCGGCGTCAACAAAAGCGAACTGGTTCGGGCCGGGTTGCGGCTGTTGGCTACCTTACCCGACCCCGATTTTTGCGCGGCGTTGGCGGCGATTGAACGGATCAAGACCGGTCGGCCCAAATAATACAAACGGTAAAAACGGTTTTTACGGTACAAATCGTTTTTACCCATCACCGAAAGCGGTTTGTTTTACTCTCAAGTTTTTTGGGTGTTTTTTCCGTGCCCGATTTTTTGCGCACTGTGATCCAGCGGAAGGTTGAATAGGATGGATTTTAGCGGGGGCACCCTGCATCACTGTAATCCCTTCAACCGAAACGGGGGCACAACGTGTCTGCACAAAATCTGGCGGTAAATGGGGGCCACCCCAATCAAAGTAGCCGCGTAGCACGCTGGTTTTTGCAGGGGCGTAGAACCCCTACTGATAAACGGGGTCTGACAATCATGATTGTCAGACCCCAAAGTAGAGATGATGTGGAACTCCAGAAATCGTGAAGGAAGCTCCAATCATGCTACCCAATGGAAGGGCTGGTTGGCTACCCGGCTAGAACGGCTGAGTTGGCTTGGCATGGCCGGGGAAAATGGAAAGAGGGAATCTGCGATGAGACAGACCGTGCTGAATTGTCTAATGTTTACAGGCACCGAGAGCCTAGCCTCAAGGCATTTAGATAGCCGATGATGCTACGCGATTTTACATGAAGTTACCGCATCCTCATTATAAGAGTAGACCGCGCACAACCGATGATATCCGTCCGCAATGATTACTTTTCCGTGGACTGAATCTCTTATTAGAAGAAGAGGCGATAACTCGATTCCAGACTGTATTTTATTTTGATCTTTTTCGACATGAGCATTGCTGATGCCCAGCAAGAATAAACCGGACGCCCTAAAAATATCCTTCGCCTTGAACTCTGATAGCAATGCATGTTTCAACTGATTTACATAGGCAGTGGCTTTTTGCTCATCGTAGAGCAGGGACAAGTACGACAGCGCTGCGGTATAATCGTGGTCTTCGGGTTCATTCAACCACTTCATCTCGACTTTATCTGGCATTTTTCCCTCCTATAAACCGCTTTTAAACAATCCACTGAATAGAAAAAGTTACGCCCTTAAAAAACTAGATCAAACGAGAGGCGAGTACATTGATCGCGATAGCGAGGACGATTAAGTTGAACCAGAACGATAACAAACCGTGCCCTAATGTTAATCGACGCATGCGAGGGCTTTTCACAGCGACATCGGACACTTGCGAGGTCATGCCAATCACAGCCGAATAGTAAAAAAAATCGAGATAATCAGGTTTACAATCCCCCGGAAAAACTAATCCGTAGGCGGATTCATTCGTGGAGGGAGACGGTCGGTAATAGACGCGGGCGTAATGGAGAGCAAAAGCGGTCTGAATGAGCAACCAAGCCCCCACTAACGACAAAGACACTACACAGAGATGGCCCCAACGGGACCATCCTTGTAAGGTGTTACCGGTGTCAATAGCTAAGGTAACCGCCGCGAGACTGGCGCAACCGGCGATAATCACTAAAATGAACAACAAAAATGATCCCGGATCGTTCCATTGAGCACGGCGGCTGGTCGCTTGTGCATCCATTCGCAAGGCTAGCAATCCTGTTAGGGAAAGTACGATAGCGCAGTAGACACACCAAGCCACCAAGATCGAAATTTCGAGGGTGTAGTGGAGGGAGAACGCCCCAGTGATTCCAACTACAAGCGCCGGTACTATCGCCGACCCTTGGCGTTTTAGCGTGCTTAATCGTGCAGCCCAATGCAAATCATGGAGCGGATGTTGCACCACAGTCTTAGCCTCTGTTGCAAAAAGTGAGGTGCCCCCTGGATTTCGTCTTCCAAGGGTCGATGATTAACATCGAGACTGGAAGGA
>NZ_CBTK010000222.1 GCF_000531125.1 Candidatus Contendobacter odensis Run_B_J11
GAGTCGCTGACCGATGGGGGGATGGTGATCTGTTTCCGGCCCGAACGCGGAGCGCCGGTCGAACTCCTCTTGCAACTGGATGATCGCGAACGGGTGAGGGACATGAGGCTCGCTATCGCAGCGGCGTTTCTCGCCGACCGAAACCGCCCTTTCGCGCTCGACGCGCTGAAGACCGCGCTGGCGGTACTGGCGCGCGGGCGAGGTGCGCCCGGGTCGCTCGGGTCGCTGGTGGCGCATCTGGAAGCGGAGATGGGTGCACCCGTCTTACCTCCAAAACCGTCCGCCGAGGTCACCACCGCGCTCGCCGTCGTTGCCGGGCGCACGGCGCACTGGCAAGCGGAGGGGCGACGTTTTATGGTCTCGCTCGATTCGGAGGGTCAGGCGCTTGTTCTCTCCGCTTCACCTACGTCGCCATAGTGTGTAGCCTTTACCCGATAGGGTGATAATCATCGTGCTGCGACGCAGTGCAGCGGGTTGGATGCTATCCGTTGTTGGAAAGCCTGGAATGGAACAACCAAGTTCGCACCCGCCATCCTATCGAGAACTCGGACGCTGGGCGGGTGACACCGGGGGTCTTTCTTCGAGCCTCTGATCCTCTTGATGAAGGTAACCCGGATCCACCCGATTCGCCATCCGCGAGAAGGGTTTTAGGTGATCGTGATCGTCAACGAACGATCACAGGACGCTGAGTAAAATTGACCGGGCGTTTGCGCCCGCCGAACCGCTCAACTGGAGAGTGACCCGCGAGGTGAGATGGCGCTGACACCGTATCGTGCAAGTCGGGTGATCGCCGTTTCTGGTGAGCAGATCTTCGATCTCGTGGCCGATGTGGAACGCTATCCCGAGTTTCTGCCGTTGATGCAAAAGGCCCTGATTGTCCGCCGCGACGCCAGCGGTTACGAAACGCAGCAAACGATGGCGCTGGGCGTCCTAATCTACCGGTTTCGCACCCGCACTGAATTGAACCGGCCGCACTCCATTCGAGTCACCTCTGCGGACTGGACTTTTCGTCGCTTCAAGATTGATTGGTCCTTTACGCCGACTCCCGAAGGGCAATGCCGCGTCGATATTATCCTCGACTGCGCGATCCGTGCGCTCTGGCTGAATCCGTTCGGCAATGTTCTGGTCGCACAGATGGGCTTGACGATGGTGGATGCCTTCGCGACGCGAGCGCGTCAATTGAACCCGACTTCCTCCCTCTCATAGCGGCTGATTCCAACCATGGCTCATCCACACCCTCCCCAAGATTCTCCCCCTCCGCCCAGTCTAATGCAGATTATCCTGAGCGTACTGGCCGCCTTTTTCGGGGTGCAGAGCGAACGGAACCGCGAACGGGATTTTGGGCGCGGCAAGGCAATTCACTACATCGCGGTTGGATTAGTGATGACGCTGGTGCTGATTGTAGCGCTGGTCGGCCTGGTCAAGTGGGTGTTGCACGCATCAGGCGTTTAGTCCATCGTCCGCGCCGGTCAAGCGGATCAAACCTCAAGGGGGCGCCAAGGGCATGGCATGGCATGGCTTGGATCGATACCCTGAGGCGGAACGGTCTCATCACCGAACGACCGCATAGCGTCTCACCCGATACGCCGTCCTTTTCCCATCCAGCGCGCCTTATCGTCGCTTACCGGCGATTGTGGGTACCGGCCCAGACCGCCAGGTAGACCTCGCTCAGGAACAGACTCCACGCCACCACCATGGACACCATCGCCAGCACGAACAAGCCGGCGACGACTTGGGCCAACTCGACCGCCAGCAACGCCCCTAGAAACGCGCTCGCCACCACCAGGCACACCAGCAGCGCGCCCAGCACCGCAAACAGAATGGCGAAGTAGATCAGGTTGCCTCGGCGGATCAACAGCGCCATTTCCTGTTGTTCTGCGGCGGATGCGCCGGTGAGCGGATCGAACCGATCCTGCACCACGCGCCGCCGATCCACAATCCGCCCCAGCCGGGTACTCAAAATCGTGATCAGGGTGCCCATGGCAACCAGCAGGAACGCCGGAGCAACCGAGAGTTGGATCACGCGGGTAATATCAGTAAGGTGCGATTCCATCACGGGGCCGGGTAGAAGCGGACGTTGGATGTTGGGCGTCATTCAGGGCAAGTCGGGTAAGGAAGCGGCATTGCTGCCACTCCCTCCCCTAAGAACCGTGCTTGAAAGTTTCCCTTCACACGGCTCAAGCCTCATTGAAGTCCCCTGTCACAGGAACCGGTTTCACCACTTTCAACTTCTGGCTATGAATCTGCCTATGGCAATTGGGATGCAAAAGAACCAGATTGGAGATGTTATCCCCTCCGCCTTCGGATTTCGGTAGGATATGGTGGATATTCCAGCCCGTTTCCTCCGTTATCTTCTGTTGACATTGAGGACATTCCTTGTCTTGTCGCCACCAGAGTCTTAGCAAATTAATCTTTCCTTGTAACTACTCAGGTACTCAGTAGTCAGCAGTTCCCGGTCTCTTGAAAAGCTCAATTTAATCAATGTATTATAGAAGGTGTT
>NZ_CBTK010000223.1 GCF_000531125.1 Candidatus Contendobacter odensis Run_B_J11
TAGAAATCGTAAATTTCACCATAGACAATCACATCTTCCTCTGCTGCTATCGCCCGGCCCCAGCGCCGCCCGCCGCCGATTCTGGTCGCAGTCAGCCACATTGATCAATTACGCCCGCCGCGCCAATGGCAACCGCCCTACGATCTGCTGCATCCACAGGGTTCCGCCAAGGCGACCAACATCCGGGCGGCGGTGGAAGCAGTGGCGGTAGATTTGGCGATGCCGGTGGCGGCAGTCATTCCGGTCTGTCTGGCCGAGGGGCGGATTTACAATGTGAACGATACCCTGTGGGCTGCCATTTTTGCGCAGGAAAGCGCAGCGGATCGGGTGCGCTTTCTGCGCTGTCTGGAAGCGCGCAAGCGAGCGGAAAATTGGACGCTGCTCGGACATCAACTGGCGAACACGGGACGATTCCTGCTGGATTTGCCGGGGCAACTTCTAAAATGACCGCAGAAAATCTCGCCGGCCTCATGGGTTATCGCCATGACTGATCACGATAAAACCCACAACGCGGCGCGATTGCTGGAACAGTTGCAACGCAATCAGGCGTTCCGCAGCAGCGAAACTGGCGGACTGGAGCGGGAATTGAGCCTCCTGCGCCGCTGGCAGTCGGCGCGGCTGGCGCGCACCTATGCGGATCTGCGCCAGAACGCCCGCTATCGGCTGGCGGCAGAGTTCTTTCTGCACGAACTCTACGGCGATGGGGATCTGGGTCAACGCGAGCAGGATTTGGCTCGCATCGTGCCAATGATGACCCACATTCTGCCGGGAAATGTGCTGTACACCACCGCGCTGGCACTGGAACTCAACGCCCTGTCTCGCGAACTGGATGCTCGACTGACCCGAATTCTGGTCGCGGAATTCGACTTTCGCGACTCGCTGGACGAAGCGACCTATGTCGCTGCCTACCGGCAATGCGCCCGCTACCAGCAGCGCAGTGATCAGATCGAACTGGTTGAACAACTCGGACGGGATTTGCAGAGCATCGTCCCCAGACGCTTTATTCATACCGCGCTGAAGCTGGCGAAGACGCCGGCGCGATTAGCCGGACTGGTGGAGTTGCACCGATTTTTGAGCGCGGGCTTTGAGGCTTTCCGCTGCATGGGCGCGGACGCGGAGACCTTTATTACTACCATCACCCGCCGTGAACGCGCCATTCTGGAGCGCATTCGCAGCGGTCATTCCCAGCCGCTGGAATGGAATGGCGTATCGACTTACCCCGGATCGACCTGCTGAAACACCTCGTCCAACTGGCGGTTAATTTCCTGCTCCAGCCAGGTTTTCTGCCACACCAGCAAAAATCCCAGCCGCACGTTCACCCGAACCGTACCCGGTTCCAGTTCGATGCAACCGCTCACCCCGGAACGCTCGAAATGCAGCGCATCGTCCTGCCAGTGGTAGCTGATCTCATAACGGGCGGCAAGTTGGGTGGCGAGCGTTTCCGCCGCCTGTCGCGCCTGGTCGAGCGGGAGAGAATGGGCGCGGTGTATGGCAATATGAGACATATCGTAGTGGCTCCAGAGGTTCAGGGCGGCAAATCAGCCAGCGTCCGCGCCAGCCGCAGATACCAGTTGCGCACATCGCGCAGGGTGCCGATGCCGACGATGTCCATGTGATCCCAGCCGGCCAACACGCCTTGATCATTCCACAATCCGCGTTGTGGCGGATCGCGCCAAGGCACAATCCGGTCAGACGAATTCAGGGTTGGGCCGGCCATCGAGCGGGTGTTGACCAGACCATCATTCTCCCACCAATCGGCATCAATAGTGACGTGACCGGGTTCATTACGAGAATACGCGCCGATGAACAGCGCGCTGGTCCAAAGTTGCGGCAGCAGGGTAGGAATCGGCACTTGATGATGGAACGGCCAAATCGGCAGGGTCGCCGAGGTCGCCCAGGAAAAATAGTACACCTCCGGCTGAGCCGGGAATTTTCCGTTCAATTCCTGGGCGCCGTCAGGACTGAGATCCCACCCGCTGATGTCGCGGGATTGCCAAATCGGACTGTGTTCAACCCGCGTCAGGTAAGCACTCAACGTCTCGCCAGGCTCGCGCCGCAACCCCCATTGATCCAGCTTAAAATCGTAGGGCAGTTGATCGGGCTGCACCCCAACCAGGGCGGCGAAGCCGAGCAGGCTGGTGCGAACGAAGGGCAACAACGTATCAATGCCGACGGCGATACTGGTGCCATCGTGCGGCGCAGCGAGGGTAGTCACGCTGTGAACCCAGGGCTTACCTCCTTGAAACAGCGGCGATAGTTCCCGTGTTGGCGTAGCGGCTTGTTCCACCACCGCGCCTTGTTCCAGCAAAGCCGTCAGTACCCGCACCGTTTGGCCGCCTTGACTGTGACCGATCAGGTGGATTTTGCGCATCCGGCCGCTGGTGTCCGCCGTACCCCAGTCCGGGTACAGGCCGGTAAAAGTTCGACCGTAACGGTTGTGACCGTGGGTGGCTGCGTGAACCTGACCGTAATCCACCGTGCCGCCCTTGAGGTAGGCATACAACTCGCAGGCGCGATCCCAGTTGCTGGCAAAGGGTCCAACCACGCCGGTGTAGGTGGGGTAGCCCGCCTGATTCAGCGCCTCCTGCAAATCTCCCAGTCCGCCCCAGTACTTGAAGCCGAGCAATTCCTGCCGCCCCCAGCCCATGAAGCCATGAACCAGCACCAGCGGATAGTTGTTGTCAGCATAAGCAAATGGGGAAGCCAGCAGCAGCAATAACAGTAAGAGACGCGGCAATTTGGTTAAATGCATGACGGGTACCTGAACCGGTGGCCGAAACAGGGCAAAGTTTAACGCCACCCCGTGGAAATGCCTTGCCTGAACCGGCATTACAAGACGCTGTAGCGAAGTGATTCACGGGAGTTGGGGATAAGCGGTGGGCAGTGAAAAGCGCCGGAAACTGTGGAACGCTAGCCGCTCGATCAACGAGCAGGCACCAGGATTTGAACCCGACCCCGACCGGCCCATCGCAACCCTCCCCGCTTGCTTCGTCCGCTGGGTTCCTCAACCGCTCAATATCGGCCTCGGCGCAGAACGGATGTCAATGCTGAATGCTCCACCATGAAAAGCAAAATCGTGCCGCTGCAACCCATCTTGGTCAGTTGGATCGGCCATGCCGATCTGAAAGCAGCCGCTGGCGAGGCCGGCGCGGGTTTAGGCCCCATTGCCCAGGCGGTCGCGTTCAAGGAGTTGGTACTGTAAATTTTCCGGTGATGGCGAGGGTTGGTAGCGTCAGGCTAGGGCGTTGACTGAATCCAACCCATTGATCTCAATAGGTGATGTTTATTTTACCTGCCTGCCCCACAGTTCCGATCACAGGAAAATTTACAGGAGGATATTTTTGGTGGATCTAATACTACTGAATTTACGGCAGAAGCTTTAAATAGAAAATGGCTGACCTTCGAGTTGAATCAGGAATATCTTGTATCATCTGCATTTCGGTTCCTTGAAGAGCAGAGTATTGAAACCGTCAAGCGGGTAATTGAAAAACTTAAAAATAATCATGCTAATTTCTTCATGGATGATGTGACCTGTGAACTAGGGCCAGTAAGAAAGACGAAGTTGAAAAAAGATAAACCGTTAGATCAACGAGCCTTGTTTCTTTCCCGAGTAGATGCGACATAGAAAATGCACTTAGAAAACATCTAACAGAGAAACCAACGATGAACCCCGAACCCTTATTTACAGCCGATCCACTCGGCATACCCATCCTGAGCCTGCTAATCCTGTTGCCGCTGGTCTGGGCGTTGCTACTGCCGTTCCTGCGTGAAAACCGCACCGTGCGCATCGTGACGCTGGTTGGAGCTGCTTTGGAATTGGCCTTGTCGCTGGCAATGCTGGCCGCGCTGCGTCCAGAAATTAGCGGGATGCAGTTGGTGGAACGCGCCTCCTGGATTCCCAGCCTGAATGTTCACTATCTGATCGGGATTGACGGCATCGCTGCCCTATTCCCGCCACTGACCGCGCTGCTGTTTTGCGGCGTCATTTTGGCGTCCTGGACCAGCATCCAGTCGATGCCTCGGCTGTATTTCGCGCTGCTGCTGGTGCTGGAAGGCGTTACCATGGGCGTGTTTTGCGCGCTGGATCTGGTGCTGTTTTTCCTGTTCTGGGAACTGACCCTGGCGCCAATCTACTTTCTGATCAGCCTGTGGGGCATCGGGCCGGAACGGCGTTTCGCCGCGACCAAATATACCTTGTTCATGCTGGCCGGCGGGATTCCGCTGCTGTTTGCCCTGATCCTGCTGGCGCTCTATCACGCCGATATTACCGGGAACGGGCTGAGTTTCGATTACCTGACTCTGCTTGCTCACCCACTGCCCGCTCCGTTGCAGACCGCCGTGTTTCTGCTGCTGTTCTTCGGCTTTGCGGTGAAAGCGCCGCTGTTTCCATTCCATACCTGGCTGCCAACCGTGCTGCGGGAGGGGCCGGTAGGACTGAGCGCACTGCTAGTGGGCCTCAAACTCGGTGCATTCGGTATTCTACGTTTTGCCTTGCCGCTGGCACCGACGGCGGCTCGCGAGTATTTCTGGCTGATGGCCGTTCTGGGCGGGTTCGGCGCGATTTACGGGGCGCTGGTGGCGCTGCGGCAGTCCAATCTTCGCAAGATGCTGGCTTTCTCCAGCGTGAGCCACGTTGGTCTGGTCATCGTCGGCATCGCCGCCATGAATATCCAAGGCGTGCAGGGTGCGATTTTCCAACTGGTGAATTTTGGAGTGGTCGCGGGCGGTCTGATGCTCCTCACCGGCTTTCTGCACCATCGCTTAGGCTCAACCGATCTGGCGAGCCTGGGCGGACTGGCGCGCCCGCTGCCGCTGCTGACGGCGTTTTTTCTGCTGCTCGGCATGGCGTCTATCGGCTTACCCGGCACTAACGGTTTTGTCGCCGAATTGCTGATCCTGATCGGCATCTTCCAGGTTTCCCCCGGCGTGGCGTTCATCGCGCTGTTCGGCGTCATTCTGAGCGCCGCCTACTTTCTCGGCCTCTTCCAGCGGGCGTTCCTGGGTCCAGTCACTCAGCCGACGGTCGCCGCCGCTCTTGATCTGCGGCCACGCGAGTTGCTGATTGCAGGCGTCATGGCGGTATTGGTTCTTGCGGGCGGGCTGTTTCCCAGCCTGGTGCAGGAGGTCACGGCGAGCGCAGCGAACGGTTGGGTTGCACGGATGACCACCACAGGTCTGGATTCCGGCCCATCAACTGCATTGCGGGAGCCGTAATGCGGTCTTTCCGCCTCTGAGAATTCAGTATCTACTGCTCTAACGGGATGGACTCAAAATCAGGGAGACGTAACGATAGTAACGGGCCAGAACGAGTAAGTCAGCAGCGCCACCAATCCGGCCAGCAGCGCCGCCAGAATCCAGGGCCGCGCTTGTTGCCACACTGACCGGTCTGGGCCAACGGGCGCGGGAGCAGTCATAGCAACACTCTGAACGGCTTGCGCCAGTTCCTCGCCACTGGCGAACCGCGCCTCTGGATGCTTGGCCAGCAACCGGTCGAGAACCGGCTGAAAGCGGCGCAACGGCTCCGGCAAGGTCGGAATCGGCCCCTTGACATGCATCAGCGCAATCTCGAACGCATCGGCGCCCTGATACGGACGGGTTCCAGTCAGCATCTCGTAAAACACGATGCCCAAGCTGTACAAGTCGCAGCGTGAATCCACCGGCTTACCTAACGCCTGCTCTGGACTCATGTAATTGGGGGTACCAAGCCGCCAGCCGGCAGCAGTCAACTGGGTTTTATCCTCCAGATTTTTGGCGATGCCGAAATCCGACAGCACCGCCACCTCCGGATTACGAAACAGGATATTGGCCGGCTTGATATCGCGGTGAATGCAATTCTGGCGGTGCGCATAATCCAGCGCCTGCGCGATTTGGCATAGAATGTTAACTGCTTGCTCCGGCGTCAGACCCGCCTTGATCCGCTCCTTGAGCGTACCGGCTTCCAGATACTCCATCGCGATGTAATAAATATCCTCATTGCTGCCGGCGTCCCAGGTCAGGACGATATGCGGGTGGCCGAGCTTGGCGATGATCCGACCCTCTTTGATAAAACGCTTGTGGAAGGTGGGATCGGCCGCCAACTTTGGAGTCAGCACCTTGAGCGCCACCGGCCGCCCCAGCGATTCCCGGATCGCCAGATAAACGGTGGACATGGCGCCCTTGCCGATGATTTTTTCGATCCGGTAGCCGGGAATCTGGGGCATTGCCATCGGTTCCATGGAGATGATTACCTTGCGCGGAGATTCCAGGGTGGAATAGACAGTAAATGATGGGACAGGCTGGGATGAACGGCAAGCCGATCAACCTTCTCCCAATTCTTAACCCCATCGCGCGACCAGCAGCGTTTATAACCATGAACTCCTAACTCTTGCTTGTGGAGGATGTGATGAACCCGTCGTTACCGCTTTGCGCCCTGCTCGTCATCGCCCTGCTCGTGGGCTGCTCGCCCAATGCTGAACCGCCATCCAGCCCGCCCAACACCGGCAAAACCGCCGCCGAATCATCGGTCAGACAACACCCAGAGAAAGACACCCAAGTGGCGCAGCCGGTATCGACGCTGCCTCAGTTTTTGGCCTCTGCCGCGCCACCGCCACCCGCACGGGTTGATGCGAAAGCGAGACCCAACGAGGCCAGGCTGGCGTCCGGCGCCACCACGCCGGCCAGCGTCGTCGCTCAATCCCCGGAATTGGGCGGACTGCGCGCCGCCAGCGAACCGACCGACCGCGAGAATTACGCCCATCAGGAAGAAAATCCGGTCAAGCGCGCCGCCGAACAGCCGGTTTCGACCTTCAGCATCGACGTAGACACCGGTTCCTACGCCAACGTCCGCCGCTTTCTCAATGAAGGCCGGCTGCCACCGCATGACGCAGTGCGGGTTGAGGAGCTAATCAACTATTTCGATTACGACTACCCGCTGCCCGAAGGTCGCCAGCCGCCGTTTCGGGTCAGCACCGAACTCGCGCCGACGCCATGGAATCCGAAAACCCTGCTGCTGGCCGTTGGCATCAAGGGCTATAACCTGCCGAAAACCCAGTTGCCGCCGGCCAATCTGGTTTTCCTGATCGATGTTTCCGGCTCAATGGAAGCGCCCAACAAACTGGAACTGCTCAAGCCGGCGCTGAAACTGCTGACCCGGCAATTGCGCCCGGAAGACAAGGTGGCGATTGCGGTTTACGCCGGTGCGGCGGGCACGGTGCTGGAACCGACTCCCGGTAATCAGAAGGCGAAAATCGAAGCCGCGCTGAATCGGCTCAGTGCCGGCGGTTCTACCAACGGCGGCGCCGGCATTCAACTGGCCTACAATCTGGCTCGCGAAGGTTTCATCGAAGGCGGTGTCAACCGGGTGATTCTGGCTACCGACGGTGATTTCAACGTCGGCACCGTCAACTTCGAGGCGCTGAAGAATCTGGTTGAAACCCAGCGTAAAAGCGGCGTCGCCCTGACCACCCTCGGCTTCGGCGCCGGCAATTACAACGACCAGTTGATGGAGCAATTAGCCGACGCCGGCAACGGCAATTACGCTTACATCGACACCTTGCAGGAAGCCAACAAGGTGCTGGTCGAACAGATGAGCGCGACCCTGCTCACCATCGCCAAGGACGTGAAAATCCAGATCGAATTCAACCCGGCCCTGGTCGAGGAATACCGGCTGATCGGCTACGAAAACCGGGTGCTGCGGCGCGAAGACTTCGGCAATGATGCAGTGGACGCCGGCGATATCGGCGCAGGCCATACCGTCACTGCGCTGTACGAAATTGCTCTGAAAGGCGGCGGCGGCAGCCTGACCGAGCCATTGCGCTACGGTCAACCGGCGGCAGCGGAGACCGCAGATCGCGGCAACGAAATCGCCTTCCTGCGGCTGCGCTACAAACAGCCGGACAGCGATTCCAGCCAGTTGCTGGAATGGCCGATCCGCCGCGATCAGGCGGTCAGGGAGACCAAGGACGCCAGCGAGCGGTTTCGCTTCGCAGCGGCGGTCGCCGGCTTTGGTCAGACGCTGCGCGGCGCCCGTTACACCGGCGGTTTCGGCTATGACGAGGTATTGACACTGGCCCGTAGCGCGCGCGGCGCCGATCCCTTCGGCTACCGGGGCGAATTCCTGACCCTGGTTGGGCTGGCGCGGTCGCTCGACCCCGGCAAGCCCGGCGAACAAGGGCAAATGGTGCGTTGAGAGACCCCGCTCCTCGCCCGCTGGCGGGAGAGGCTGGGCGCATAGGGACTTTTCCGCCGTCTGCCAGACGGGTAAAGTCCCATTCCATGCCAACCGATGATGATGCCGACGAAATTCTGATGCTGCGCTACCGCGAGGGCGACGCCGATGCGTTCACGCGGTTATACGCCCGCCACAAGGGACCGCTCTACCGCTATCTGCTGCGTCAGTGCAACCTGCCGGCGATAGCCGAGGAACTGTTTCAGGATGTGTGGCTGAAGCTGGTTGCCGCACGAGCGAGCTACACCGTGCAGGCCAAATTCACCACCTATCTCTACCGGCTGGCTCATAACCGGCTGATCGATCACTATCGCGCCAGCGCCCGTGGCTTGCCGCTGTCTTACGCTGATGATTGCCCGGAATGGGCCGAAGTCCCAGCGCCGGCGGAAGCTCAGCCGGAGAATCAGGACGACCGCCGCCGCCAGGCCGAACAGTTATTGAACCTGCTGGCGGAATTACCTGAAGCCCAGCGCGAGGCGTTTCTGCTGAAGGAAGAAGCGGGGCTGTCGCTGGAGGCGATTGCGCAGGCGACGGGAACGGGCCGGGAAACCGTCAAGAGCCGCTTGCGCTACGCAGTAGCTCGCCTGCGGCGCGGCCTGGGAGGCGCACGATGAACGATCCCCGCCATGACGAATTTCAACCCCTTGATGGTGAATTCCTGTCTGGTTTGTATCGGGAAACTTGCAATGTTGATCCGCCGGACGAGCTGGATCAGCGCATTCTGACGGCAGCCCGAATAGCGGTGAAGCCGCGCCCGACACCCGTGATCCCTTTACCCAAGCCGCATCGCGCCCGGCGATGGACCCTGCCAATAGCCTTGGCGGCGACGGTGGTGCTGGCAGTGGGACTGATCCGGGTACTGCCGCCCGCCGGCGAGAGGAGCGGGATGCCAGCGGCGCTGGAGGAGAAAGCAGCGCGATCCCTGTCCCGGTCTGCTGCCGGGAAGGACGCGCCGGAGGCTAGGAGAGCCGAATCCACGATGGCTGATCATGCCAACCGGGCTGACCGTGCATCGCCGACATCGATTCTGCCCGCCACGCCGGCGGTCGGTGCGCTACAAAGTGCGCCGCTCGCTACGCCGAAAGCGTCAGCGGAACAGCGCCCACAGGAATCTCTCTTGCGAGCGGCGCCAGCAAAGCGGGACGTAGAAACAGTGCCGGATCGAGATCGGGCCAGGAAGCGACCGCCAGCGGAATGGTTGGCGGAAATTGCTGAACTGCGCCGTCAGGGTCGGACCGTCGAGGCCGAGGCCCGTCTGACCGAGTTCCGACAGCATTATCCCGATGAACCGTCAGACACTGTGGCAGAACCACCGCGATAACACACGGCAATGCTGGAGGATGGCGAGAGAGATGGCTGCCGGCGGCGCTGAACTACTGAGGAAGGAACTTATTGATGGTTGCGACCAGAATATCCTCGTCCACCGGCTTGACGACATAGCCTTTGGCGCCTTGGCGCTCACCCCAGATCTTGTCGGTTTCCTGATCCTTGGTGGTGACGATGATCACTGGTATCTGGCTGGTGGAAGGGTTTTTGGTGATCTGTCGGGTCGCCTGAAAACCATTCACTTTGGGCATGACCACATCCATCAGGATGAGATCCGGTAGTTCCGCCTTGGCGATAACGACGCCTTCCATCCCATCCTTGGCGGTGATGATTTCGTGCCCATGTTTTTTGAGTATTTTGGCGAGACTCAACGTCTGGGTGGGCGAGTCGTCGACAATCAGTATGCGGGCCATGCTGCCACTCCTGAAGGGATCATGCGAGCCTTGGTGCTTGGGGAAACGGGGCGACCGGCGCTCTACCAAAAATCTAGCCGACCATTCCGATATTCGCCAATGCTATTTTTAGCATCATAAGCGAAATTCATCGGTTTCGGGGATGCTCTCGTGACCCTCAGCGGTCAGCGAGTGCGTGATAGGATACCAAGAGAACAGGTCTTATTCAGGGGAGTTTGTTGCGTGAAACAGTCACAATTGAGCTTTTTCAATCGCTTGACCTTGGCGCTGCGCGTCTTTGGGCGAATTCTGACCCATGATGAGTTCGCCGAAAACCTACTGCGGCTGGAGCGGGGCGAGCTGGATCTTTCCACGCCGGCAGTTCCAGAATTGCCCAAGCCGGCGGCGCTTCGGCAGACGTTGCCGGATTCTGCGTTGCAACTGCTGGCGCTGTTGCAACAGGAAGGCCGCTTCGTGGATTTTCTGAAGGAGAACGTCACCGCCTACTCCGATGCCGAGATCGGCGGTGCGGCGCGAGTGGTGCATGAAGGTTGCTACAAGGTGATCCGCGATCATTTCCAGATCGATCCAGTGCGATCCGAAACCGAAGGGGTGCAGTTGACCTTGCCATCCGGGTTTGACGCCGCCGCAGTGCGGCTGACCGGTAATGTGGTCGGCCAACCGCCGTTCGTGGGTACCTTGATGCATCGCGGCTGGCAGGTGACCGCGATCAAACTGCCCAAGCTGGCCGAGGGCCACGATGTCCGGGTGCTGGCTCCGGCGGAGGTGGAGCTATGAGCGAGTCCCGCTACGCCGTCGGCATTGATCTGGGCACCACCCATTGCGTTATGGCGGCGGTGGATTTGACCGCCAGCGACCGCGATGCGGTGGTGGACTGGATCGAACGCATTCCGCAATTGACCGCGCCGGGTTCGGTGGAGGAACGGCCGATGCTGCCATCGTTCCTGTACCTGCCGCATCCCGACGAGTTGCGACCGGAAGACCGCGTTTTGCCGTGGGGTGAGCCATCGCCTTTGGTGATTGGCGAGCTGGCCCGGAGCATGGGCGGACGCACTCCGATCCGGCTGGTCGCCAGTGCCAAGAGCTGGCTGTGTCATCCTGGCGTTGACCGGCGCGCCGCTATTCTGCCGGTGGAAGCGCCGGAAGAAGTGGCACGAGTGTCGCCGCTGGAGGCGTCCACCCGCTATCTGGCGCATTTATGCGCGGCTTGGGATCAACAACATCCCGATGCGCCGCTGCCGGAACAGGAGGTCGTGCTAACGGTGCCGGCTTCCTTCGATCCCGTCGCTCGTGAACTGACCGCCGAGGCGGCAGCAGCGGTCGGTTTGGGCCATCTGGTATTGCTGGAGGAGCCACAGGCGGCGCTGTATCACTGGATTCTGGCTGCCCAGGGCGCCTGGCGTAAACAGGTCCAGCTCGGCGACATTATCCTGGTGGTGGATCTCGGCGGCGGCACCACCGATTTCTCGCTGATCGCGGTGACGGAGCGCGATGGTTCGCTGGAACTGGTACGGGTGGCGGTGGGCGATCACATCCTGCTGGGGGGCGACAACATGGATCTGGCGCTGGCGCATACGGTTCGCGCCAAGCTGTCCGGGCAGGGCGTTAATCTCGATCCCTGGCAGTTGCAGGCGCTGACCCACGGCTGCCGCCACGCCAAGGAAAGCCTGCTGAGCGAGGGTAGCGAAGCCGAGGCAGTTCCGGTGGTGGTGCCAAGTCGAGGTTCCCGGCTGATCGGCGGTACGCTGCGCACCGAACTGACTCGCGAAGAAGTCAGAACTACTCTGGTCGAGGGCTTTTTCCCATGGGTGGAGGCGACGGCGCGGCCTGCGATCCGGGCGCGGGCGGCATTGACCAAGCTGGGGTTGCCCTATGCCCAGGATGCGGCCATGACCCGCCATCTGGCGGCGTTTCTGGGCCGACAGGTGGGCGCCACCCGCGATCTGGCCGGTTTCGACCGGCCGATGCCAGAGAACGCCAGCTTCCTGCATCCTACCGCTGTGCTGTTCAACGGCGGCGTGTTCAAGGCCCAGTCGCTGTTGACGCGGACCCTGGAGGTGCTAAACGGCTGGCTGGCTGCGGAGGATGCGCCGCCGGTGCGACTGCTGGAAGGGGCCGATCTTGATCTGGCGGTGGCGCGTGGCGCGGCTTATTACGGCTATGTGCGACGTGGGCGTGGGGTGCGGATTCGGGGCGGCACCGCCAAGTCCTACTACGTTGGCGTGGAGAGCGCCATGCCGGCCGTGCCGGGGATGGAACCGCTGATTGAGGCGCTCTGTATTGCGCCCTTCGGCATGGAGGAGGGCACCCAGGCCGAACTGCCGCCACAGGAAGTCGGACTGGTGGTCGGCGAGCCGGTGCGTTTCCGCTTCTTCGGTTCCTCGGTGCGACGGTCGGACCATGTGGGCACGGTGCTGGAGCAATGGGCACCAGACGAGATGGAAGAGCTGGAGGAGATCGAGGCAACGTTGCCTGCCGAGGATCGCCAGCCGGGCGAAGTGGTGCCGGTGCGTCTGCACGCGGCAGTCACTGAAGTGGGGACGCTGCGTTTGGAAGCGGTGCCGCGATCCGGCGGGGAAAGTTGGAAGATCGAATTCGATGTGCGCGGGGAAAATTGAGACTGGATAGGGCGAGTGTCTATTGGCGATCCCTTGATAAAGACTAAACTAAGCTTAGTCTAAAACAGGTATGACAGCTTCATTGGCGAACGTCCTGATTCCGCTGCTTAGATTTTGCCCGCCTGCTGGGCGATGAAAGCGGTCTTGGCCGACAATTCCAGCGAGCAGGTCCATTTATAGGCGAGGTTAAGGCTGTTGGCGCAGGCGTAGACCCCATGGCCGCGTACCACGGCAATGGGATAGTCCGCCAGAATTTCGGCGACCATGCGGGGCGAACGGGCTTCATACTGATCGTAGGGAATCGTCAGCACCGGCACCCGGCTGAAATATAACTGGCCCTCAAAGTCAGCCGGCAAAAATTCTTCGTTGTCCATGGTCATCGCCACCGAATAGGGGCCGTGGCTATGCAGCACGGCGCAGATTTCGGGGTTAGACTGGTAGATGGCCAGATGCAGGCGAGCGTCCATCGAAGCACCCTTGCCAATGAATCCATCAAGGCGGCACTCAACCAGATCGCCGCTGCTGAGCGTGTCCGCGCAGCAGCCGGTCGGCGTGATCCAGAGAGAATCACTATCCCGCACCGAGGCGTTGCCGCTGTGAGAATCGTTGAGGCCATACTGGCGCAGCCAGTGGTAGTGTCGAACCAGATCGTCTTTGCTGTTCATGGTAGCGAATAATAAAGGAATGAGACTCAAGCGGGAACCCGCCGCGTCAGACCGTGCGGGCGAACCGGCCACTCGACCCGCTCCACTCCGGTCTTCAACCCGCCATCGGGATATAATTCAAACCAGCGATAACCGGGTGGCAATTCATCCGCCTCTGGCTCCAGCGCCCCCGGCTTGAATTGAATGCAAGTGGCCGGAGTCGCCAGCAGTTGAATCGTGCCCCGCCGGGCGGCGAATTCGCCATGGATATGCCCCCATACCACCGCCCGCACCTGGGGATAACGATCCACCACTGCAAACAGTGCTTCACCATTGCTGACCGTCATGGTGTCGAGCCAGACCGTGCCGACCGGTAGCGGGTTGTGATGCAGACAAACCAGGGTGTGTAATTCGGGGTGGAGGGCCAGCGCGGTATCGAGCAGCGCCAGCTCGCCGGGGGCCAGATGACCGCCGGGCGTACCGGGAAAGCTGGAATCCAGCAGCACGAACTGCCAGTGATCAGCGACCAAATACCGCTCCATCCGCACCGATCCGCCGCGCAGTACCCGCCCCATGATTCCGGGAAAATCGTGATTGCCTGGCAAGCAGTAAACCGGCACCCCCAGCGACTCCAGTATCTGCCGCAGCCGGATATACGCTTCCGGTTCATCGCCGACCAAATCACCGGTAGCGAGGATAAAATCAGCTTGGGGATGTTGCTCCCGGATTCGTGCCAGTACCGCGTTCAATCCTGCGTCCACGTCCACGCCCCACAAGCGACTGCCCGGTTGAGCCTTGAGATGGAGATCGGTGATCTGGATCACTCGAAGTGGGTTGGCAGTCGGCATCGGAACGGGCCTCGCGAGAGATAGATCGTTGTGAAATGGCTTGAGGTTTCTGGAGTCGAACGGTCGAGTTCTGTTTTTCAGCAATGAACGACTCTTCGACTGGCTCAAGATAGCTGAATGGCTGGATGGAGCGGAAATCCTGATACAGTAAGTCTTAGCATAGTGCTGTGGCAACGCATTCGATGACAACGCAGAGGACAGGACATGGCCAATCGGCGACGCGACGCAAAACATGATGGCGAGGAACCGGGGTGGGAAGAGCAAATCCCAGCTATTCCCAGCCTGGGCGAGGGCGATGGCGACCGCTGGTTCAAGGAGTTTCTGCATGACGATCTGGAAGATTGCGAACTGGAGTGTGATGGCGACATTGAAGCCATTCTCGATGAACTGGTCCACCTCAGCCCGGACTATCCCGTTACCCGCCGCCGCTGGGTGCTGCGCGCCTGGCTGAACGTGCGGCAGGAACGCAGCGAGCGCCACCTGCGCCAGAATCGCCAGTGGCGGTTATTGCCTCTTCTCGGCATTACCCTGCGTGGCCCGATTGCCGCAACCTTGCAACGGCAACTGGACAAGCTGGAGGTGGAAAAACCGCATCTCGACCGGCGTCCGCCCTTTGGCAACGCTGCCGCTATCGCCGCCGCTCTGGGTCTGGCCCCGCTGGAGCACGAGTTACTGCTACTGGTTGCCATGCTCCACCTTGATCCCATTCTGCACACCGCCCTCAAGCCACTGGGCGAATTCACTCGCCGGGGCGCCTGTGCGGCGCTGGCAGCGATGCTCGGCGCCCGCGCTGAGGCGGTACATCGCGCCTTGCTGCCAGCGGGTCTACTGGCCCGTGCCGGCCTGATTCGGGTGGATGACAGCAGCAACTACGACTTACGTGCCAAACTGGATCTGCTCGACCGCCTGCCACAGTTGCTCTTGGGCGAGCGCCTGGATACCGCTACCCTGTTCCAGCATTACATCACCCCGGCACGAGTCTCCTCGCTGACACCGGATGATTTCACCCATCTGGCCGAGGATTTTGACCTGGCCCGCCGCTTGCTGGCGCAGGCGACTGCAACCGGCGTCGCGGGCGTCAACATTCTGTTGTACGGCCCGCCCGGCACCGGCAAAACTGAAATGGCGCTGGCACTGGCCCAAGCTGCCGGTGTGGCGCTGCACACGGTACAGGCCAGCGATGAGGATGAAGACCCGCTCAACGCCCGCCAACGGCTGTCCCGCTACGGTCTGGCCCAGCACCTGCTGGCCCGGCGGCGCGAGTGCGCCTTGCTGTTCGACGAGGCCGGCGATGTACTCTCGGAAGGGGGCGAGATGGAATTGCCGTTTTTCTTCACCCGGCGCGAAAGCGGGGTTAACAAGGGTTGGCTGAACGGGGTGCTGGAGCAGAATCAGGTGCCGACGATCTGGATCATCAACCGGATTGACACCATTGATGAAGCCTTTCTGCGCCGTTTCGATCTGCATATCGCTTTGGATATTCCGCCCCGTCCCGTCCGTGAGCGGATCATTCGCCGTCATCTTGGCGAGTTGGCGGTGTCGCCGCGCTGGATCAGCGAGCGAGCGGAAAATCCCCACCTCAGCCCGGCGCTGGTACAAAAAGCGGCGCGGCTGGCACAACTGCTGCCGGAGGCGTTCGCTGAACAGGGCGAGGCGTTGCTGAACCGGATGCTCGATAACGCCTTGACCGCAACGCACTACGGCGAACCGCCCTTCCGGCCAGCGACCGTGGGCATCGCCGACGATTACGATCCCAGCCTGATCAATTGCGATTGCGATTTGCCGAATCTGGTCAAGGGTCTGTCTCGACAGGGCCAAGGCCGGATTTGCCTGTACGGACCTTCGGGAACCGGTAAGAGTGCCTTCGCCGCCTGGTTGGCGCGAACGCTGGATCGGCCTTTGTTGCTGCGCACCGCTTCTGATTTACTGAACTCGCTGGTCGGCGGCACCGAGGAGCGGATCGCCCGCATGTTTCAGGAAGCCCGCCACAGCAAAGCGGTATTGCTGATCGACGAAGCGGATTCCTTTCTGCGTGGCCGTCAGTACGCTCACCAGACTTGGGAAGTCACCCAGGTTAATGAATTGCTGGTGCGGATGGAGCAGTTCGACGGCATTTTGCTGTGCGCTACCAACCGGATTGACGATCTCGACGCGGCGGTACGGCGGCGCTTTGACATCAAGGCGCGGTTCTGGCCGCTGGCCGCCGAACAGGCTGAACACTGCTTTTGCCATGCGCTGAGTGAAGTCGGGACGCTGCCGGCGGAAGGTCTGTCCGATGAGCTGCTGACCCGGCTGTGGGCAGTGGGAGCGCTGACCTTGGGTGATTTCGCCACCGTCCGCCGTCGCGCCAGCCTGCTCGGCCAGACGTTGAGCGCTGAACTGCTGCTGATCGCGCTGACCGAAGAAGCGGCATTGCGGCGGCGGTTGGAGGAGTAAATCTAGGATTTTCGCTTTCCGTCATTCCCGCGTAGGCGGGAATCCAGTCAGCCGCTGAAAAGCCTGGATACCCGCTTTCGCGGGTATGACGAATTTACGGGTTTAGCGAAAGTCCTGAAATCATTATTCAGTCCCTTCTCAAAATTAAGGAGCCTGGAAGCGGGTCTTCAAGCCGGAATCGGGGAATTTCTCAAATTTTCCAAGGCTATTACTATTCAAATCAATATATTAGTTTTTATACAGCCTCTAACCAGCCTGCCTAAGCGAAGATCCTGAGCTGGATCGGGATCGACCGAACGCTACGGATCGAACAACGCCAGCGTGGCTTCGATCCGTTCCGCTCGCTGGCTGGCGCCAGGCGCGATGCGGCGTTGTTCGGCCACCCGTTCCTCACGGGTTTCGCGAGCGATGACTTCATACAGCACCGCCTGCTTGCCCTCGCCGCGCCGCAGAATCCGGCCCAGCCGCTGTACAAATTCCCGCGCCGAGGCGCTGCCGGACAGGATCACCCCAATCGAGGCATCCGGCACGTCCACTCCTTCATTGAGGACGTTGCTGGCAACGATGGCGGTGTAGGTACTGCTTTTGAAACCGTCGAGGATCACCTGCCGTTCCTTGATCACGGTCTGATGGGTCAGGCAGGGAATCAGAAAGCGTTGCGAAACTTCGTAGGCGGTGGCGTTATCTTCGGTGAAGATCACGGTTTTAGCGCCGGGATGGTTGGCGAGGATCAGGCCGAGTACCCGCATTTTAGCCGGGGTGGCGTGAGCAATACGGCGGGCGTCGCGGTGGGCGCGCATGGCGCGGCGACCTTCAACGCTGCGCGCCGACAGCATCACGAAGCGGTTCCAGCCGTCCAGCGTACTCAGCGATAGCCGATTCGCCTGTAAAAAGGCGTTGCGTTCGTCCAATGCCTGCTGATAAGCGGCGCGTTCCGCCGGGGACAGGTCAACATGAATGGGCCGCACCTGAAATTCCGCTAACACGCCGCCGGCCAGTTGTTCCGGGCGTTTGCGATAGACAATGGGACCGATCAGAGCGGGAAAATCGGCATCGCGGCCATCGCCACGTTCCGGGGTCGCGGTCAATCCCAGCCGGTACGGCGCCAGCGAAAATTCGGCGATGATCCGGTAGAACTCCGATGGCAGGTGATGCGCCTCGTCGAAGATCAGCAGGCCGAAACGGTCGCCCAGCCGTTCGATATGGCGGGCGGCGGAATCATAAGTCGCAATCGTCAGCGGTTGCGGTTCGTGGTAGCCGCCGCCGATTAGACCGATCTCGTTGTCGGGGAATGCCGCCCGCAACAGCGCGTACCACTGCTGCATCAAATCCAGCGTCGGCACCATAATCAGCCCGTCACGTCGCGCCCAGCACAGCGCCAGCAATCCGACCAGGGTTTTACCGGCCCCGGTCGGCAGCACCACCACGCCGCGCCCCTTGGCCGCTTGCCACGCCGCGAGCGCCTCCTGCTGATGCGGGTAGGGCGTCATCTCCAGCGCACAGACCAGTTCCCGGCGCTGATAACGCGGCGCCTTGTTGCGGGTGAGTTCACCTTTGAGCGGACCGATGATGTCGTTGTAGCAATTGGCCGGTGCCCGGTAGGCATCGACGCGGGGATCGTAGCAAAACCAGGTGTCCAGCCCGGCGGGCAGTTCAGCCACGCCTTCCAGCAGCAGCGTACCGCGATCAAAACGGAGCTGACGCCCGGTTTCATTGCGGTCGATCCGGTAAAGACCGGCGGTGTCCTTAGTACCGTGTTTCACGAAGAGCCTAATCCGGTTGGAAATGAATCATTGTTGCATATTTTCTCAAACTATAATCTCGGAGGCCGGGATGGCGGTGTGAACGGTTTTCAGCAAAGGCCATCATCAAAAAAATTAGCGATTGGCTGGGGCCGGCGTATCTTGATGCCCTTCCCTTGTCCAACTCGCTTGATGGTTGATTTGCATGATATAGAGCTAAAAGCTTAATTCCGCTCCTGATATGGCCGATTTGCCTCCATCCACGACATCCCCCGATGCGCCGATAGCCCGAAAAGCCGACGGGTGGCGATACTGGGGAATCCACCTCAGCCGCTTCAACCTGATGGGCGCCACCTTGATCGGCGGGTTCTGGATTCCGCTCCGGCTGGCCTTCCCGGCAGTGATCCAGTCACCCTGGGCCGATACCCTCTTCGACTACAGTATCCTGGTGTTGCTGCTGATCCCGCTGCTGGTCGCCGCGAGTGAGTTCAGACGCGCCCACCGGGGAATCATCTGGCCGCTGGCGCTGGGATTGGCCGCCCTGCCGCTGGTCAGCTTGGCCGAACCGACCCTGGGCAATACGGCCACGCTGCTTTATCTGGCCAAGCTCCCGCTGCTGCGCGGGTTCCGCGAAGCCTGGAAGCTGCGGCAACGTCTGGATGCATTGCATCCGGTAGCGGCTCGGCTTGGATCGGTTGGAGCGATGCTACCGCTGGTGATCCATCTGTTCGCCTGCGGCTGGGTCGGGCTGGGCAGCGGCTCCAGCGGCCCGCACCAAGACCTCTTGTTTGAATACGGACGAGCGGTGTACTGGACGATCACCACCTTGGCCACGGTTGGCTATGGCGACATCCACCCGCAAACCCTGCCGCAGATGATGTACGCCTGCCTGGCGATGATGGTGGGGGTCGGCTTCTTCGGCTTTATCCTGGGCAACGTGGCGACGCTGCTGTTTCGGATGGACGCCGAGCGGGAACGCTACCTGACCAAAGTGGATCGAGCTGAGGCGTTCATGCGCCATCACCAGATTCCCAAACCGTTGCGGGTCAAGGTTCGGGCTTATTACCGCTATCTGTGGGAGAGCCGCCACGGCTACGAGGATCGCACGGTGCTGGCGACCCTGCCCCCCATCCTCCGCGCCAAAATCGTCCTGGCCCTCCATGCGGAACTTATCGACCGAGTGCCGTTTTTTCGCGGGGCCGAGCGGCGGTCGGTAGAGGCCATTGTGTTGGCCTTCAAACCCCGGGTGGCGGTGCCCGGCGAAATCCTGTTCCGGGCCGGCGAACCCGCTGATGCGCTGTATGTGATCCAACGCGGTGCGGTGGATATTCTCACCGCGACCGGCGCGGTGATCGCGACGCTGCACAGTGGGGATTTTTTCGGCGAGATGGCGCTGCTGGATCACGCTCCGCGCAACGCCACCGTTCGGGCCACCGATTATTGCGACTTGTTCGTGCTCGCCCGGGAGGCGTTCGATCCTATTCTGGATCGCTATCCCGATTTCGCCCGCCATATCCGGGCCATCGCCGCCGCACGAAACCCCCAACGTCCACCTGGCCCGACTCCCGACCCAACTCCCGCCGCCTGAGCGCGCTTCTCTCCTGCGTCATCCCGTCGCGGAAGTCGCCTTTTTGAGTCCGTCGAGCCGCACTCGAACAGTTGCGCCATACCAGCCGGTTTCCAGCCGCTGATCTTCGCTAGCCGCCAGCGATAACGCGGCTTGATAGCAGCTCTCCGCCTCGCCCAGGGCTGCGGTCGCCAGCGCGGAAAACGGTGCAGAAAGGTCGGTAAACAACGGACCGTAATCGTTATCCACTACCGGCAAGCCCAGCGCCGCCCGCGCCCGATTCAGCGCCCAATCGCCCAGTAGCAACGGAGTTTCAAAGCGGTTGGAATCCAGCGGATGCTGGGATAGCGCGGCCTCCATTTCCGCCCAATAACCCGCCAGCGTCAACACTCGTAATGCTTCTTCGCGTGCGCCTTCGGTCGTTGCCGCCAGCACCGCCAAGGCTATTTCAACCGGCGCGGGTTCGGAAGCAGCGCAGAAAGCGTCCATAGCCCGCCGTGCCCGCCACGACAGCAACCGTGCGCGCTGGACCAGTTGCCGCTCCAAAATCGGAACCGGGCGCAGATCGGCGAGAGTTTCTGTCAGCCGTTCCAGTTCAGCAGGATCGCGGCGGCGGAAAGCGACGCGACACAGCGCCCAAAGATGGGTTGCTGCGGTCAAACGGGGATGCTCGTCGCGCCAACCGGCCCAGGCACGGGAATGCCAGTCCCCGGCGGCGGAAAAATCGCCCCGGCGGTAGGCCAACTCGCCTTCCAGAAAATCCAGCAGCGCCGTCCATGGTTGGCGGATGTCGGCCAGATAGCGCCGGCCCTGGTCCAGTAGCGCGCGACAAAAACGGGCTGGTTTACGCTCCAGGCTGATATGAACGATGGCGATCAGGGCGGCGAAGACATCGGCGGGATCAGCAGTGGCGGCCCGTTCGCCAGCAGCTTGCAGCAAGGCCGCCAGCGCCAGATCGTCTTCACCAGCCTGCCGCAGGCTGTAGCCTTCCCACAGCAGCGCCCGGGTTCGCTCGCCGGTCAGATTCAGCGCTCCGGCCAGTTCCACCGCTTGGCGTTCCAATCGGGCAGCGGCGTGGTAATGACCATCGTCACGGGCTTGACGGGCTTGGGTGCGCAGTTGCGCGAGTACCCGCCGGTCGGAAGTCATACCGGGAGCCTGCCTGGGAATCAATGCAGCAGCGAGAACATCCGCCGCCGGTAGGTGATGACCAGCGGATCTTCATTACCGAGCATCTCGAACATCGCAATCAGACCCTTGCGCCCGGCGCCCTCCTCAAACTGGGGATTGCGGCGCAGGATGTCCATGAATTGCTCCAGAGCCGCTTCGTAATCGCCGGCCAGCACATAGCGGGCGGCCAGTTGCCGGCGCGCGGCGTAATCATCCGGCGTGGCGCGGACCTGAACCTCCAGTGTGGCCAAATCTGGAGCGCCCTGCGCCAGATCGGAAAATTGCAAGCGCGCCAATAGACCGCTGGCCGGTTGGCGACCCTGATCTTCCGCCGGCAGGCTTTGCAGCAGCACCCGCGCTTTCTCGCCGCGATCCAGTTGTAACAGTTTTTCGGCCAGCGCGATTTTCAGTTCAACGCTGTCCGGCTCCTGTTTCAGCGCCTCGCCCAGCAGTTCAACCGCCTGTTTCTGGCGGCCCTGCTGCCACAGCGTTTCTACCTGCTCCAGAATCAGATCACCGGGTTTGGCGAGGAGCTGATCGATCAGCGCACGGTAGGCTGCTTCCGGCTGTACGCCCACCAGTTGTTCCACGATCTGCCCCTGCCACACCACCATCACCGTTGGCAGGCTGCGAACCTGGAAATGGGCAGCCAGCGCCTGCTCGGTCTCGGCGTTGACCTTGGCGAGAATGATGCCGCCCCGGTATTCCTGCGCCAGCTTGGTCAGCAGCGGAGTGAGGGTTTTACAGGGCTGACACCAGTCGGCCCAGAAATCCACCAGCACCGGCGCTCGCTGGGAATTCTCTACCACCACCGAGGCGAAATTGTGTTGATTGACTTCAAAAACGTAGGGGGAATCAGTCATCTTCAAGTATCCGCAAGGAAGCCGCGCCGGGCGGCAGCAAAATTTCGGCAATGGTTTGGAAGTAAGGGCGCAGGCCGGGATTTCAACGGCAGGATCGAAACGACCGCCCAGCAGCGGTCGTCTGGATCAGCGCTCGAGGTATTGCAGTTTGTCGGGCTTGCCGTCCCAATCTGCGGCGTCAGGCGGTGCATCTTTCTTGGTGGTGATCACCGGCCATTGCTTGGAGAGATCGGTGTTGAGCGCCAGGAAGTGTTGCTGGTCGGCGGGTAGGTCATCTTCGGAAAAAATGGCATGGACCGGGCACTCCGGCTCACACAGGGTGCAGTCAATGCATTCGTCGGGATCGATGACCAGGAAATTCGGTCCTTCGTGGAAGCAATCCACCGGGCAGACTTCCACACAATCGGTGTATTTGCACTTGATGCAGTTCTCGGTCACGATAAAAGTCATGGGCAATCCCCAAAAAGGCCGGTCATGAAGGGGCGTTATCTTAACCGCGATCCAGCGACTTGAGCACTATTCTGACGTGTTCCCCTTCCCGCCGCTCAGTAGCGATCTCAGGTCGGCGAACGGGTTATGGGTGGCGCCGCCCGATTTTCGGTCCGCACGATCCATCCCGCCCCGCGCTGCCGCCGCTTCTTCATAGCGCTGATGTTCGTTATCGTGGCAGTAGAGACACAGCAATTCCCAGTTGCTGCCGTCCGGCGGGTTATAGTCATGGTCATGATTGCGATGGTGGACGGTGAGTTCCTGCAGGTTCTGACGGTTGAACTCGCGGGTGCAACGCCCGCAAAGCCACGGATAGAGTTTTAGCGCCTGCTCGCGGTAGTCGCGTTCGCGCTTTTCCCGGCTCTGCCGGGCGGCAGCAACGGTTTGATCCAGTTTGCTGCCGCCGGATGAGGGAGTTTTGGGTTTGATCGGCATCTTGGTTCATTCCACGGTGACGGATTTAGCCAGGTTGCGCGGCTGATCCACGTCGGTGCCTTTGAGAATGGCGACGTGATAAGCCAGCAATTGCAGCGGCACGGTAAACACAATCGGGGCGATGGATTCAGGCACCGCGCCCAGCGACAATACATGGGTGCTGACGCCGCTAAGATGGGTGTCCACCTCGCGGTCGGCGAACAGGAACAGCTCGCCGCCGCGCGCCCGCACTTCCTGAAGATTGGACAACACCTTTTCCAGCAACCCATCCTTCGGCAACACGCAGACCACCGGCATATCGGCATCCACCAGCGCCAGCGGCCCGTGCTTAAGTTCACCAGCGGGATAGGCTTCGGCGTGGATATAGGAAATTTCCTTGAGCTTGAGCGCCCCTTCCATCGCTATCGGATATTGCGGGCCGCGCCCCAGAAATAGCGCGTGATGCTTCTCGGCAAAATGTTCAGCCAGCCGCTCGATGGCGCTGTCCAGCACCAGCGCCTCCTCCAGCACCCGTGGCAACCGTTCCAGATCCCGCACCTGCGCCGCCAGATCACTCTCGCTCAAACCGCGCCGCCGACCCAAGGCCAGCGCCAGCAAGCGCAACGCCACCAGTTGGGTAGTGAACGCCTTGGTGGACGCCACCCCGATTTCGCGACCGGCACGGGTCAGCAAAGTCAGCGCCGATTCGCGCACCAGCGAGCTTTCGGCGACGTTGCAAATGGTCAGAGTAGACAGATAGCCGCGTGCCCCGGTCGCCCGCAACGCCGCCAGGGTGTCGGCGGTTTCGCCCGACTGGGAGATGCTGACGAACAGGGTGCCCAGTGGCGTCACTCCGCGCCGGTAGCGGTATTCGCTGGCGACCTCGACGGTGCAGGGGATGCCCAGGTTTTCCAGCCAGTAGCGGGCGACCAGCCCGGCGTGATAGCTGGTACCGCAGGCGACGATGTGGACGCCCTGCACCTGATCGAATACCGCATTCGCTTCCGGTCCGAAGCTGTCTTCCAGCAATCGGCCCTGATGCACTCGCCCTTCCAGCGTTTCGGCGACCACTGCCGGCTGCTCGAAAATTTCCTTGAGCATGAAATGGCGGTAACTGCCCTTGCCGGCGGCGGCGCCCATCTGGCCGGAATAAGACAGCTTCCGTTCGACCGGCTGGCCGCTGCGGTCGTAAATGGCGAAGCGCTCGCGCTGGATCTCGGCAATATCGCCTTCTTCCAGGAACACAAAGGTTTGGGTCACCGGTGCCAGTGCGAACACATCCGAGGCGATAAAATGCTCGCCGATGCCAATGCCCAGCACCAGCGGACTGCCGGCCCTGGCCGCGATCAGTCGTTCCGGGTCTTCGCGGCAAATGACGCCAAGACTGTAGGCACCGGTCAGTTGCGCCACGCTTTGCCGCACTGCCGCCAGCAGATCAACGCCGTTGTTTCGCAATTGCTGATCGATCAGATGCGCGACCACCTCGGTATCGGTATCGGACTCGAAGCGATAACCGGCGGCGATCAAGCTGGCCTTGAGTTCCTGATAATTCTCAATAATGCCGTTATGCACCACCGCCACCGAGTCATTGCTGAGATGCGGATGGGCGTTACGCTCGCATGGCTCGCCGTGGGTAGCCCAGCGGGTGTGGGCGATGCCGAGCGGTCCGCGCACCGGTTCCTGCTGCAAACGCTCCGCCAGCGCCTGCACCTTGCCGACGGTGCGTAGCCGGTGCAAGCGGTCATCGCGACTGTCCAGAGTGACGATGCCTGCTGAGTCGTAGCCGCGATATTCCAGCCGCCGCAGACCTTCGAGCAGGATGGGAGTGACGTTGCGTTCAGCGATGGCGCCCACGATTCCGCACATGACGATACCCAACCGGTTAGTTTAGTAAGAGAAGTATGGAGGAAAATCAGGCGGCAATCAGTCTTCAGCCGGCAGACCAGCACCGCCGAGGTGCCCGGTCAGCGTTTGCAGATAGGCGCGGAACCGATCCCCGAGTTCGGGATGGCGTAGACCGTATTCAACCGTTGCCACCAGATAGCCGAGCTTACTGCCGCAATCATGACGCCGCCCGGAAAACTCATAGGCCAGCACCTGTTCTTCGTTTAGCAGCGCGGCGATGCCGTCAGTCAACTGGATTTCGTTACCGGCCCCGCGCGGGGTGTTTTCCAGCAGATCGAAGATGCGCGAAGTCAGGATGTAGCGGCCCACTACCGCCAGATTGGAAGGTGCGTTCTCCGGCTTCGGTTTCTCGACGATGCCGTCTACATTGCTGAGTCGGGTGGCGAACGGCAGCGGATGAACGATGCCATATTTTTGGGTCTCCGACTTCGGCACCCGTTCCACGCCCAGAATCGAGCATTGGTACTTGTTGAAATAACGGGTCATCTGGCTCAGCGCCCCGCCTTCGCTGGGGTCTTCCTCGATCAGATCATCGGCCAGAATTACTGCAAACGGTTCGTTGCCGACCACTGGCCGGGCGCACAACACCGCATGACCCAGCCCCAGCGCCTCGGCCTGCCGGACGTAGACGCATTCCACCTTGGGCGGCACGATATTGCGCACGATCTCCAGCAGATCCGCCTTGCCACGGGTTTCCAGCTCGACTTCCAGTTCGTAGGCTTTATCGAAATGGTCGGCAATAGCATTTTTGGTGCGGCCAATGATAAAAATCAGGGTTTCCACTCCCGCCGCCACCGCCTCCTCAACCCCATATTGAATCAATGGCTTATCCACGATGGGCAACATTTCCTTGGGACTGGCCTTGGTCGCCGGCAAGAACCGTGTTCCAAGACCGGCTACCGGGAATACCGCTTTGCGCACTTGCCGTTTCACTGAGTTCACCTCGCTGATAATGAGCATGTTGTTTCTGGATGGGACTGGTTTTGCATTGTCTGGCAACGGGATGAACCGGACAAGGGCTAATCCGCTGCTGTTGCTGCGGAGTGAGCGGTGCAATGCGCAGTTTGAATCAGGTCTAAACTATCCCACAGTCAGCGAAAGCCCTGTCAACCCTCAGCGATGCTCTCCTCCATGCCCACATCCATTGCCCCAACCACCGTACCCCTTCCCTCACGGGAACATCTGGAAGCCCTGGTCGCTGACATTCTGACCGAGGCGCGTGCGCAAGGCGCTACCGCCGCCGAAGCCGCCGTCAGCTTTGGCAGCGCCCTGTCGGTCACGGTGCGACTGGGCGAAGTTGAAACGCTGGAACATCACCGCCAGCGCGGTTTGGCGGTCACGGTCTATTTTGGCCAGAGCCGGGGTTCGGCCAGCACGGGTGACTGGCGACCGGACGCGATCGGTGAAACCGTGCGCAGCGCGTGCGCCATCGCCCGTTATACCGCTGCCGATCCCTATGCCGGGCTGGCCGATCCGGATCGGCTGGCGCGAGAAATTCCCGATCTCGATCTCTATCATCCTTGGGCATTGACCGCCGAGGACGCCATTGAACAGGCCCACGAGTGCGAAGCAGCGGCGCTGGCGCTGGACCCGCGCATCCGCAACTCGGAAGGGGGCAGTGTTGCTACCCATACTGGCTTGTCGCTTTACGGCAACTCGCACGGCTTTTGCGACGGTTATCCCACCACTCGCCATTCACTGAGTTGCTCGGTGATCGCCCAGGACGACAGCGGGATGCAGCGCAATCATTGGTACAGCGGGGCGCGGGATCGCGTCGATTTGGAAACGCCGCTTGCAGTCGGACAAAAAGCGGCGCAACGCGCCCTGCGACGCTTGGGCAGCCGCCGACTGGCCACCCGGCAGGTTCCGGTCCTGTTTGCGCCAGAACTGGCGCGAGGTCTGATCGGCCACTTCATCGCGGCGATTCGCGGCGGGGCGCTGTATCGCAAGGCTTCGTTCCTGCTGGATCGACTGGGTACGGCGGTGTTCCCGGAGTTTGTGAACATTGATGAACGACCGCACCTGTTGAAAGCGCTGTCCAGCGCCCCGTTCGATGGCGAGGGCGTGGCGACCGCAGATCGCGCTGTGGTCAGCGGCGGCGTGTTGCAGGGCTATGTGCTGGACAGTTATTCCGCGCGACGGTTGGGGATGCAGACCACTGGTAACGCCGGCGGTACGCACAATTTGATCGTCGAGGCGGGGCCATTGGGGCATGAGGAATTGATACGGCAACTGGATCGCGGGCTGTGGGTGACGGAGTTGCTCGGCCACGGGGTCAATCCGGTGACCGGCGATTATTCGCGGGGAGCGTCAGGGTTCTGGGTGGAGCACGGCCAGATTCAATATCCGGTGCATGAAATCACTATCGCGGGCAATCTGGCCGACATGTTTCAGGGCATCGTGGCGGTGGGGAACGATGTGGACGCGCGCGGCGGCATTCGTTGCGGTTCGTTGCTGCTGGAACGGATGACGGTGGCGGGAGAGTAGCGGACGTTTTTCGGATCCGCCCGTTAAGCTTTGCGCAGCAGGAAGTAGAACCGGCCCGCCTCTTCACGCACTTCCAGCAGGGTATGGCCCATCTGCTGGCTGAAGACCTGGAAATCCCGAACCGATTCGGGATCGGTGGCGGTGATCTGCAACACTTGGCCGCTGTGCAGCCCAGCGAGGGCTTTTTTGGCTTTGAGAATTGGCAGCGGACAGTTCAGCCCGGAGGTATCAAGTTCGGCGTCAATCGGGGTCATGGGATTTTGATCAGCAGGCGGTGGGTAGCAAAATTTGCTTCTGTTGGACGGTGACACATCCTCGCAGAAGCGCGACATCGAATGCGATCCGGTGGCAAAACATCATGCTTCGATAGTCAGCCAGTTTTCGACCAGGAGTCCCGGTACGCGGGAAACCTCACGCACATTATCAGTAACCAGCGTCAGCCCCAGTGATCGGGCGTGAGCGGCAATCAGCAAATCGTTGGGGCCTATCGGTGTGCCTGCGCGTTCCAGCATATGGCGAATATCAGCATAATGCTCCTCAACCGGCGGCTCCATCGGGAATATCGCTATCTGTCCCAGCACCAAATCTACATGCTGCCTCAAGCGTTGCGATCCGCTTTTAGTGGCGCCAAAGCGGATTTCACAGGCAACGATGATACTTATGCCGATTTGTTCAACTCCAACCGCTGCGATGTGCTGCATGACCCGTCCGCCGGGATGCCGGGCAAGGTCAGAGACGATGTTGGTATCCAACAGGTAGCGCGGGCTGTTCATAGCTGGATGTTGTCCAGCGGTAGCAATCCTTCATCCACATCAGGGAAATCCTCCTCGATGGGTTCCCACGACGCCAGCAGTTCCAGCAAGCCCATCTTTTTTTTCACCGGCTCCATGATCAGGCGATCACCGTCCCGGTAGAGGATGACTTCATCGCCCGGCAATTCAAATTCGCGTGGGATACGCACAGCCTGATTGCGACCATTGCGGAACAGGCGGGCGCGGCGTTCGCTAGCGGGAGTCAGTGTAGACATGGCAGCATCTCCTGTTTTTGCATAGGCAAAAGCATAGGCCATGGGTGAAATTGCGTCAAATACACTGTTGGAGGATAGACTGATCGCAATAGGCAACCTAGGTGGAGTGGCTGTGTCGAATGCGTATGAAGTAGCGAAAACGGTGGGCGCGCCTCATCACGGATGGTTGGAAAAACAGCGTCAGTTGCCGACGGCGAAATTATTGAAATCAATCCGCTCCCTTGAAAAGCAAATTGCACAGCACCGTCAATGGATTGACAATCCATACCTAAAGATTCCGGCGGATATACCAACTGAAGAAGTAGAGTATTTGGTGACTACCAAATGGCCGAATGATATTGCGCGTCAGCGTCAGCATATCGAAATTATTCGAGGAGTTCTCCATGAGCGAAACATTAGCGAAGCGTGATGCCGCGTTGGCGGTATTGGAAGAAGTTTTGTTAGCTGCCCGAAAGGCGGCGATTCAGGCCCAGAAGAAAGAGTTGGAAGATCGTTTTCAGTCTGGCTTGAAAGCGGCGTATTATGACATTCTGACGGTGGCGCTAGAACAAGCGGATCTTTTTGAGTTGGACCCCGTTGAATTTGGTTTGGCCGACTTTGATCCTGACTCGTTGCTGGGCGCTCCCCGCAAAGCAGCGTGACCTTTTTATCTATGCGCTCCTGGAAATTCCATGGCCGACCATTACGACGATTACAGCCGCGAAGAACTGATCCGCGAATTGCGCCAGCGCGACCGGCGACCTCATTTTGGTCTGGTCTGGGAGCGCAAAGAGATTGAACACGAGAAAGCGGTTAATGAGGATTTCGTCGCCCTGGATTTTGACGCTGATTTGTCGTGCGGTGCTGTGCCTTATCGTAATCTGATCATTGAGGGTGATAATTTTGACGCTGTTCGTTATTTGCGGATGACTCATGCTGGACAGGTGAAGTGCATCTACATTGACCCGCCTTACAATACCGGCAACCGGGATTTTATCTACAACGACCGCTTTATAGATAAGGAAGACGCCTACCGGCATTCCAAATGGCTGGAATTTATGTATCGGCGGCTGGAATTGGCGAAAGAGTTATTGGCCGAGGATGGGGTGATCTTTGTTTCAATTGGTGAGGATGAGGTTTTTCATCTTGCACTTCTTATGGATCATACTTTTGGGGAAGAAAATCGCATTGGGACATTGATCTGGAAAACACGGCATAGTGCGGATAGTCGCAATCTGACAGGAGTATCAATAGACCACGAATATGTTTTATGTTTCGGCACAAAATTAAAAGGCGTACCGATTGATGAAAATAAATTTTCTAATCCAGATAACGACTCTCGTGGGCCTTGGCGTAGTGCAGATATGACCGGCTTGGCTACAAAAGAACAGCGGCCTAATCTTCATTATGAATTGCTCAACCCTAACAATAATATAATCTATCCTTGTCCGAATAAAGGCTGGCGCTATGAACCAAAAACCATGCAGCGGCTTATAGAAGAAAAACGAGTTATTTGGCCTTCGATCCGATCTGGTCGGCCTCGCCTAAAGAAATTTTTAGGCGAGTTATCTACAAATAGAAAAGGTTTTTCTACTCTACTTGATGTTGCACTGACATCAGAGGGAACAAAGGAATTAGGTGAACTGGGTTTAGGGGATAGGTTTTATTTTCCAAAACCTACAGGCTTAATCCAGCAGCTTATCGAACAAAATACCAATGCTGGCGATTTAGTACTAGATTTCTTCGCCGGTTCCGGCACCACAGCCCACGCGGTGATGAAACTGAATCAGAAAGACGGCGGTCAGCGACGCTTTATTCTGGTATCCAGCACCGAGGCCACCACTGACGCGCCAGACAAAAATCTCTGCCGTGACGTATGCGCTGAACGGGTGCGGCGGGTAATGCAAGGCTACACCAATAAGAAAGGTGAAGCAGTAGCAGGCTTGGGTGGCGATTTCGCCTATCTCCGCGCTCACCGGCTTCCCGCTGAAACTCTGTTTAGCCAAATCCAGCACCAACAAATCTGGACGGCGCTGCAACTCATTCACAATAGCACACTGTCTACATTCGACGATAATGTGCTTATCCAATCTGTCACTATTGAAAATGGCGCGATGTTGTATGTGCTGAAACTCAATGAAACCACACTGGCGGAGGTCATCAAAATAATTGAAGAACAGGGTTCCACCGTGGTGTATTCGTGGCAACCGGCGTTGCTACATCAATATATCGAAGACGAGCGCGCCAGCTTTCAGCCCATTCCGCAAGCTCTGATTAACCGTTTTGGCGCGGGGAGCAAGCCGTGAGTATCATTCCCCCCAAACGCTATCAAAGCGAAGTAGTCAATAAGACGCTGGAGATTTTTCGTTACGCCGAAAGCCAGCTTCAGGCCGCAGCGGACGAAGACAGCCGCCGCACCGCCAGTGCTTTTAATGGTTGCGTACTGCTGGAAGCACCCACTGGTGCAGGCAAAACTTTAATGGCGGCTCTGATTGCCGAACGATTCGCCCAGCCCGATCACCGCCATAACGCCAAAATCGTCTGGTTCTGGTTTACCCCATTCGCCGGCTTGGTTGAACAGGCCAAAAGCGCATTGAAAAAGGATTTCGCCGGGTTGCGGATACGCGATTTGACCTGTGATCGCGTGGCCTATTCCGCTGCCAGTGGCGATGTATTCGTCACCACTTGGCAATCGGTGGCCGCGCGCAATGCTGACACCCGCAAACTGCGCACCAGTGGCGACACCTCCTTATCACTGGATGAATTCATTCCCGAATTGCGGCAGGCGGACTTTCGGATTGGCGTCGTCGTAGACGAAGCACACCATGGCTTTACCAAAGCGGCTGAAGCGGTGCGTTTTTACCGCGAAATCATGCGCCCGGATTTTACTCTGCTGATTACCGCAACACCTGACGATGCGGATGTGAACAAATTCAAGCAGGCGGCGGGACTGGCTACCCTGCATCGTCAGTCCGTCTCGCGCCGCGACGCAGTGGATGCGGGTCTCATCAAGGCTGGCATCAAGTCCATTGCCTATCTGGCCCCGGACGATCAAAAGACGCTGGTGGATTTGCCGGCTACCGCATTGGAAGACGGTTGGCGCACTCATAACGCGATTAAAACTCAATTAGCCGCTTTAGGTGTACGCATGACGCCGCTGATGCTGGTGCAAGTCGGCAACAGTGGCAAAACTGGCACTACTGCTATTGAGGATGCCAAAACTCGCCTGTTAGCGCTGGACGTACCAGAAGAAGCAATAGCCTGGTATACGGCGGACGATCCAAACGATGATTTACTCGCTGTCGCCCGCGATGAAAGCAAGCAAGTTCTCATCTTCAAAATGGCCGTAGCATTAGGTTTTGACGCGCCCCGCGCTTTTACCTTGGTGTCGCTGCGCGGCGCCAAAGATACTGACTTCGGTATTCAGGTCGTCGGGCGCATTTTGCGGGTGCATCCAAAGTTGCAGGCTCGTGCAGCGAGCAAAACACTGCCAGAGTCGTTGCGCTTTGGTTATGTCTATCTGGCGGATGCTGAAAATCAAACCGGCCTGACTCACGCGGGCGAGAAGATCAATTCCATCCAGACGCAATTATCCGGCATTAGCCCCTACACAATAGTGGTAAAAATCGCCGGACAAAATGAAGTGCAAGTCGTGCAAAACGGCCAGACTTCCCTACTGTCACGGCCTTATACGCCAACTGTTTGGCAACAGCCAGGACAAGTTACTGAGTCCGAGCTAAAATCTGTTCAGGAAGAAATCCAATCAAGTAGTACAACACCCTTGCTGTTATGGCCGGAACTGTTGACACCATCCGGTATTAAATCGCGCCAACAATCCAAGGTTTCTCCAGAACGCTTGCCCGCACCCGGCTATACCTTTTATCCATTACGCGAAAATTCACCACGCCAGTTTCAAATCGAACGCTTGCCATTAACCACTGATGAACTGCTGAAATGCATCGGGGCGCGAGTCAATTTGAGCGCCGAGGTACTTAATGCGGGTTTGCGTAGAAGCGTAAGAATCACCCGCAGAACCGTTACCGACATCTTTGCCGATCATGAAGCCATGGTGGACACCGTGCAGGCTAAACTGTCCAGCGCTGAAATCATCCGCCGGGCGCAAAGAGTATTGACCGATCCAGGATTTATCGATCCATGCGATCTGCACGGCGTATTACTGGCTAGACTGCGAACCGAATACAACGAGCATCAGGGCATCGGTTTTAACGAAGAAAAACTCGCCCGCGCCTTGAACCTGATTTTGGCGACCTACCTGCATCTGGTGCGAATAGCGGCGCGGACTTGCGCAGCACAATTCAAGGAAGTGGTGGACGCCGCCGTATTGCCGCCACAGATGGAACAGTTAGCGAATGCACCGCGCTCACCGCTAAATCTCTATGGAGTCATGCCCCCTGATTTGAATGAGCCGGAGCGCAAATTCGCCGAATTGATCGACGCCGATACCTCGGGAACGGTACTGTGGTGGCATCGCAATGAGCCGCGCAAGCCATGGTCTATCGGTATCGTATTGCCAAATGGTGAGCGCTATTTCCCTGACTTTGCGGTAGGTGTGAATGGACGTACTCGCAGCGCAGGAGTGCTGCTGGTAGAAACCAAAGGCGGACATCTTCTGAACAGTGATGAAACCTTGGAGAAAATCGCCGCCGCCCATAAGAGCTATGGCTCACCTGTAATGCTCAAGCGGCGCGATGATGGGAGTTTCTGGATTGTGCGCTATATCGAAAGCAGGAACCGCATTGAGGAAGATCAAGCCTTTCGCGTGGAAAATATGGCGCAGTATTGAGTGAAAATTACTTTGAGAAGCGAGGTAAAACCATGCAGGCTATTCGCCAAATTTACGACGATGCACCGAATACCATTCCCATTCCCGAAGCCTTCCGTCATCGTAGAATTGAAGTTTTGCTTATTGTAGAAGAAGAAACTTCATCGCCGCACGGGTTGAAATCGCTTTTGGCGGATATGCCAAATGTTGGTGACGATACCGATTTTTCCCGTCAGCGTGACTTTGGAAGACAGGAAGTGATATGGGATTCCTGATCGACACCAACATTCTGGCCGAACTACGCAAGCGCGAACGCAGCAATCCCGGCGTCTATCACTGGTATGCCGGAGTAAAAGATTCCGAAATTTATATCTCCGTTATTGTCTTGGGTGAGATTCGTCGAGGAGTAGAGCTGCTGCGCCGCCGAGATCAAGTTGCTGCGGAAAGTCTGGATGCTTGGCTAAACCGTCTGCGACATTCGCTAGATAACCGATTATTGCCGGTTACGGAGGCAATAACCGACTGTTGGGGTCGGTTAGGCGTCCCAAACCCTATCCCGATCGCCGATGGTTTATTGGCTGCTACTGCATTAATTCATAACCTTACTTTGGTGACTCGTGATACCTGTGATGTAGAACGCACTGGAGTGCGTTTGCTCAATCCCTTCTCGTAATTCATCGTTTCGTAGAAGTTTCTCCCAGCAGATTACAGCGCAAGCGCTGTGTTGCCCTGCGTATGACGGAATTCCTATATGCCCCTATTAAACATCGATAATATCTCTATCGCCTTTGGCGCCGAAAAGCTGCTGGACGGCGCCAGCTTCCAACTCGATCCTGGCGAACGGGTCTGCCTGATTGGCCGCAACGGCACCGGTAAAACCACTCTGCTGCGACTGCTGACCGGCGAATCGCTGCCCGACGGCGGCGAAATCTGGCGTCAACCCAGTTTGCGCGTCGCCACGCTGGCGCAGGAACTGCCGGCGGATACTACCGCCACCGTGTTTGAGGTGGTGGCGGGCGGACTGGAAGGGCTGGGGGCGTTGCTGGCCGAATATCACGAAGCGGCGGCGCAACTCGCGCAGGATCACGCGGCTGAAAAAATGCAGCACATCGAGCGCCTGCAACACGAACTGGAAGCGCGCGACGGCTGGCGCTGGCAGCAGCGGGTCGAAACCGTGCTGAGCCGCCTGCAACTGCCGGCGGATACCCCGCTGGCGGAGCTGTCCGGTGGCTGGCGACGGCGAGTGTTGCTGGGGCGGGCGCTGGTGTGCGAACCGGATGTGCTGCTGCTGGACGAACCGACCAACCATCTCGATCTGGAAACCATCCAGTGGCTGGAAGAAGAGTTGCTGGCCTTTCGCGGCGGGCTGCTGTTCGTCACCCACGACCGCGCCCTGCTCAAACGGCTGGCCACCCGGTTGCTGGAACTGGATCGCGGCCTGTTGACCTCGTGGCCGGGTGATTACGCGAACTTTCTGGAGAAAAAAGCGGCTTGGCTGGAAACTGAAGCCCGCCACAACGCCAAATTTGACAAGCGGCTGGCGCAGGAAGAGGTCTGGATTCGTCAGGGCATCCGGGCGCGGCGCACCCGCAACGAAGGTCGGGTGCGGGCGCTGCTGGCTTTGCGCGAAGAACGCCGCGAGCGCCGCGAACGGGTGGGCAAGGCCAGTTTTGAACTGGAGCAGGCCGAAACTTCCGGCAAACTGGCGATTGAGGCGAAAAAGGTTAGTTACGCCTGGCGCGATGAACCGCTGATCCGCGATTTTTCGGTGCGGATCCAGCGCGGAGATCGCATCGGCCTGATCGGCCCCAATGGCTGCGGAAAAAGCACCCTGCTTGGCCTGTTGTTGGGGCGCTTGACGCCGAACGCCGGCCAAGTGCAAACAGGGACGAAGCTGGAAATCGCCTATTTCGATCAGTTACGCGAACAACTGGACCCCGAACAGACCGTGCTGGACAGCGTTGCCGGCGGGCGGGAAACCATCGAGATCAACGGCCAGCGCCGCCACATCATCAGCTATCTCAGCGATTTCCTGTTCACTCCGCAGCGAGTGCGTTCGCCGATCAAGTCGCTGTCCGGCGGCGAACGCAACCGATTGATGCTGGCGCGGCTGTTCAGTCAGCCGGCCAATCTGCTGGTGCTGGACGAACCGACCAACGACCTGGATCTGGAGACGCTGGAGTTACTGGAAGAACTGCTGCTGGAATTTACCGGCACCCTGCTGCTGGTCAGCCACGACCGGGCCTTTCTGGATAACGTAGTGACCAGTTGCCTGGTGTTCGAGGGTGGCGGGCGCATCCGCGAGTATGTCGGCGGTTATAGCGACTGGTTGCGTCAGCGGCCCGCGCCGGAAGCGGCTGTCGCTGCCGCTAAACCCAAAGTGGAACCCAAACCGGCTGTTCCTCCGCTAAAATTGGCCCCGGCGGGCAAGCTCAGCTTTAACGAGCGGCGGGAACTGGAACGGTTGCCGGCCCGCATCGAGCAATTGGAACAGCGGCAGCAGGATTTACATGCGTTGACCGCCGCCCCGGCGTTCTACAAACAGGAACCGGCGGTTGTCGCTCGGCAATTGGAGGAATTGCGGGCGCTGGAAGCGGAATTGGAAACCGCCTACGGGCGCTGGGAGGAACTGGAAGGGCGGGGATAGGTGGAATAGATGCAAGTGCGAATGCACATCTTCCAAATCCGGTAAAAATATGGTTCTTCGAGGGTTCTTGTGGAAACCGGGTCTTAGTGTCTCATCAATAAGACTTTCGGCGGATTTCTCATCAATAATAGATTGATTTTAATCACTATTAACCCCATCACGAGCCGGCGCAGCGGGTCATCATCCGTCTTGAGAGACCTTCTCCACAAGAACCCTCGAAGAACCACAATAAACGAGCCTTAACCGGGCTTTTTTTCGGTTTACTGGGAGTGTTAGCGCCAGTAGCCGCTGGGGCGCAGGCCGCCGCAGGCCCGAATCTGGGCAACACCGCCTGGGTGCTTACCTCTACGGCGCTGGTGCTGTTTATGACCCTGCCGGGGTTGTCGCTGTTTTACGGCGGGCTGGTGCGATCCAGAAACGTGCTTTCCATTCTGATGCAGTGTTTCGCTATTACCTGCCTGGTGTCGCTGCTGTGGTTCGCTTATGCCTACAGCCTTGCGTTCGGGGTGGGCAATGACTGGATCGGGGGACTGGATAAGATGTTTATGGCCGGAGTGGAAGAAGATTCCTTGACCGGCGACATCCCGGAAACGGTGTTTGCCATGTTCCAGATGACCTTCGCCATCATCACTCCGGCGTTGGTGGTGGGCGCGTTCGCGGAACGGATGAAATTCTCCGCCATGCTGCTGTTCAGCGCGCTGTGGCTAACGCTGGTGTATGCACCGGTGACTCATTGGGTGTGGGGCGGGGGCTGGCTGGGCCAGATGGGAGTGCTGGACTTCGCCGGCGGAATTGTGGTGCATATCACCGCCGGGGTGGCCGCGCTGGTTTCGGCTCTGGTGCTGGGTCGGCGCCACGGCTTTCCAACCACGGCGATGCCGCCCCATAACATGACCATGGTGGTGACCGGGGCCGGCATGTTGTGGGTGGGCTGGTTCGGCTTCAACGCCGGTAGCGCACTGGCGGCCAACGGTAACGCCGGGATGGCGATGCTGGCGACGCACTTGTCCGCCGCCGCCGGCGCGCTGGCGTGGATGACCGCAGAATGGCTGAAGTACCGCAAACCGAGTGTCCTCGGCATCGTCACCGGGATGGTGGCCGGCTTGGGCACTATTACTCCGGCTTCGGGCTATGTGGGGCCAGCCGGCGCGGTGGTGATCGGCACGGTGGCGGGATTGGTCTGCTTTAGCGCCACCCAGTTCGTCAAGCGGGTGCTGAAGGTGGATGATTCGCTGGACGTATTTCCGGTGCATGGGGTGGGCGGAATGCTCGGAACCCTGGCAGTGGGCGTGTTTGCCTCCACCGAACTGGGCCTGTTCAAAGGCCAGGGTTTTGCCCAGGGGATCACCAGCATGGGGCAGCAGCTTGGCGTGCAGTTGGTGGGCGTGGTCACGACCGTTGCTTACACGGCAGTAGTGACCTTCATCGTACTCAAGCTGGTGGATCGGCTGATCGGTCTACGGGTGGGCCGGGAAGACGAGATCGGCGGCCTGGACATCGCGTTGCACGAGGAACGGGGCTACGACCTGTAGTGGATAGAATCCGCCCTCTCCCGTTGGGAGAGGGAATAAAGGCTTGGTTTTTCAAGCTGCTACGCATCGTTCCAGAATCGTTCGGCTGGTCACCAGAGTAACATCCTGATGCTCGCCTAATGCGGTCAAGCCGTGCCGTTCCAGTTGTTGCAGGACGACGGCGACAGCTTCCGGCCCGATGCCATAACCGCGCAAGTAGGTTTTTACTCCCATGTACTCGAAAAACTCGCGGGTTTTGGCGATAGCTGCGTCAATCCGCTCGTCCTCGCCGCCGCTGGTCAGGTTCCAAACCCGGGCCGCATATTGCAGCAACTTCGCCCGCTTCTGGTTGCGCTGCACCGCCATCGTATTCGGCAACACTATCGCCAGCGTCTGCGCGTGATCCAGCCCGTAGCGGGCGGTGATCTCATGGCCGATCATATGGGTCGCCCAATCGCTGGGCACTCCCGCGCCGATCAACCCGTTCAACGCCAGGGTCGCGCACCACATTACATTGGCCCGCACCTCATAATTATCCGGCGTCGCCAGCGCCTTGGGGCCTTCCTCGATCAGCGTCAGCAACAAGCCCTCGGCAAAGCGATCCTGCACCGGCGCATTGACTGGATAGGTCAGGTATTGCTCCATGATGTGAGTGAAGGCGTCTACCACGCCATTCCCGATCTGGCGCGGCGGCAGGGTCAGAGTGGTGCTGGGATCCAGCACCGAGAAGCGCGGAAACACCAGTGGATGACCGAACGCCAGCTTATCCTGGCTGGCGCGGCGGGTGACGACGGCGAAGCTGTTCATTTCCGAACCAGTGGCAGGCAGGGTCAGCACGGTCCCGAACGGCAGCGCCCGCACGATAGGCGCATGTTGGGCGAGAATATCCCACGGTTCACCCTCGAACAACGCCGCAACGGCGATGAATTTGGTGCCGTCAATGACCGAGCCGCCGCCGACCGCCAGCAGAAAATCAATCCGTTGTTCTTTCACCACTCGCACCGCTTCCATCAGCGTTTCGTAAGTGGGATTCGGTTCGATGCCGGCGAACTCAAATACCGTATATCCAGCCAGTGCCGCCATGACCTCCGCGTAAACGCCGTTTTGCTTGATGCTGCCGCCGCCGTAAGTGATCAGCACTCGCTGATTCAGAGGGATTTCCTGGGTGATGCTGGCGATCTGGCCTTTGCCAAACAGGATTTTGGTGGGGTTGTAAAAGGTAAAATTTTGCATGGGTGTGAACTCCAGTGATGAAGGGTTAATCAGCGACGTGAAGCACAATCTTGCCACGGGCATGGCCGCCCTGGCTGATGACCTGAGCCTGCCGGGCATCGCTCAACGGCAACACGGTATGAATGATCGGTTTCATCCGGCCCGCGTCGATTAACCGGGCGATAGCGGTCAGTTGCTGGCCGCTGGGCTGGACGAAGACAAAGGCGCTACGCACGCCATGCTTAGCCGCAGTTTCCTCCGGTGGCGGGTTGATGACTGAAACCAGAATGCCGCCCGGCTTCAAGACCTGCCAGGACCGGTCTTGGGTATCGCCGCCCACCGTGTCGAACACCACATCCACCTCCTTAACGATCTCCTCGAACCGGGTTCTGGTGTAATCCACAAACTGATCGACGCCCAGTTCCGCCACAATGCCGACATTGACCGCTGAGGCCGTCGCGATCACCTGTGCGCCTTTGGCCTTGGCCAGTTGCACCGCGAAACTGCCCACTCCGCCCGCAGCGGCGTGAATCAGCACCCGCTGGCCGACTTGTAACTGGGCGGCATCCACCAAGGCTTGCCAGGCCGTCAGCGCCGCCAACGGCACGGCGGCGGCATGATCGTGATCCAGCTTGGCCGGCTTGTGGGCGGCCTCGCTGGCTTTAACCGCGATGTATTCGGCGTAACTGCCATCGCGTTCGATGTCGGGCCGCGCGTACACCGCGTCGCCGATCTTGAACCCGGTCGCTTCGGGACCCATTTTGACCACTTCGCCGGATACGTCCCAGCCGAGAATCAGCGGCAACTGATGGTTCAGAAAACCTTGCAAATGGCCTTCGCGAATCTTCCAGTCCACCGGATTGACCGCCGCCGCCCGCACCCGGATCAGCAGATCGTCGGGATTCAGCGCCGGACGGGGGATGGTTTCATAGTGCAGCAATTCGGGGCCGCCATAAGCGTGAATGCGAACGGCTTTCATGGTCGTCATGAGCAGAGTTTCTCCAGAGATAAAAATTCAGTGAAGCGTATCGTGCGCTTAGAGCAGGCGACGCGGGCGCGGTTCAGGATCAGGCGCGGTAGGATAGGCTTTCGCGACCTGTCCCCTGATGATGACCGCCCGGAGAATCCGCCATGCCTACGTCCACCACCCGAATTGTTTTGCCCTCAGCCGCGCCCGGCACTGAGCGAACACTGCGGGTTCATCGTTACGGCGCGCCCGGCGCACGCCCTAAAGCGTATGTTCAAGCCGCCCTTCATGCCGATGAAATTCCAGGGTTGCTGGTCGCGCAACATCTGCTGCGCGGGCTGGAACAGGCCCAGGCGGAAGGCCGGATTCGGGGCGAGGTGGTGGTGGTCCCGGTCGCGAATCCGGTGGGTTTAAGCCAACATCTCAATGGGCGGTTGCTGGGACGCTTCGACTGCGAGGGCACGGGTAATTTCAATCGCGGCTTTCCCGATCTGACGACAGCGACGCAGGAGCGGTTGCAGGGCCGAATGAGCGCCGATCCGGCGGTGAACGTGGCGCTCATTCGGCAAACGTTGCGATCCGTATTGGCGGAGCAGCCGGCGGCGCGGGAGACGGAAGCCCTTAAACGAGCGTTGCTGAGCCAGGCTATTGATGCAGACTTTGTATTCGACCTGCATTGCGACGGCGAAGCGCTGCTCCATCTGTACGCTTCGCAGTGGCAGCGGGAGGAGGCCGTTGCACTGGGCGCGGAACTGGGCGCGGCGGCAGTGCTGCTGGAGCAGGAAGCAGGTGGCAATCCCTTCGATGAAGCCTGCGCCGGCCCTTGGTGGAAACTGCGAGAGGCGCTGGCAACGGAAGGACCGGCGCCGCTGGCCTGTTTCGCGACCACGGTGGAACTGCGCGGTCAGGCTGATGTGACGGATGAGGACGCGGCGACCGATGCGGCGGCGCTGCTGCGCTTTTTACAGCGGCGCGGCGTGATCAACGGCGAACCGGGGCCGTTGCCGGAGTTGCGCTGCGAACCGACCCCGCTCAACGGGGTGGATGTGCTGACCGCGCCCGCCGCCGGCGTGCTGGTCTACCGCAAGCGATTGGGCGACGCGGTGGCCGCCGGCGAAGTGGTGGCGGAATTGGTCGATCCGCTCGGCGAACCGCTGGGCATGGCCCGGACGCCGATCCGCAGCAACACCCAGGGTCTGCTGTTGGCCCGCATGACCGAGCGGCTGGCCCGACCGGGGCAAAAATTCTGCAAGGTGGCCGGGCGGGAACCGCTGAACTATCGCCAGGCGGGCCAGTTGCTGGAAGATTGAGTTCGGAGGCATCAACCGGCCTACTTCATGCCCGCCCGGACCTCCATGATGACCTGATCGAAGGCGTCAACCCGGATCAGGCCGATGCGCGGGTATTCAAGATCGAGGATGACATAGATCGCAAACGCCATGATGAGCGCGAACCCGCCCATGTGGATCCAGTTGCGCGACTTGCCGCCGGCCATGCCATAACCGGCCAGCAGTGAACTGGCCAGCGCCAGCACGAAGAGCATGGCGAAAATGATCTTCGGCGGATGCATCTGGGTCGCCATGGTTCGCGTCGTGGTGATGTCAAACATCTGGTTCAGCGCAGGCAGCAGCAGCATCGTGGCGGCGGGTTGCGCCCCCTCCAGTCGGCCAGCGGCAATCGCCTGGTTCCAGATTTCATTCTGTAATTGCGCGGCCTTGGCGAGTTCTACCTTGGCGGCTTCAACATCCGGCAGTTTCCGATACGCTTCCAGCCGCGCATCCACATAACGGCGAACACTCTCCCGCAACTCCGGTTGCGCGCTGGCGGGCAGCAGGTTGATCCGCAGATAGGCGGTGCCGATATCGTTAGCTTCCTCGACGATCAAATTCCGCCGCGTGTCGAAGCGCGAAGCGGCGCCCGAAAAGGTGAAAGCAATCAGCAGGCCCAGCAGGGCAAAAACGGCCCCATCCACCGCGCCGGTTCCCGCCGTCGCGCCATCGGGATCTTGCGCCCGCCGCCGAATGCCGATACGCCGGCCAAGGTCCAGAAGCAACAACATACCGAGAAACAAACCAAGAGTGATTAAGAAAGCAAAGATTGCGTAGTCCATAAAGATTTCCTGCTGGGTTGGTCAAGGGTTGAGGTATGACGATCCTTACAGATTCTTAATAAACACCTTGGAACGGCGCTGCCAGTTGTACAGAGCCTGCTTTTGCACCGGCAGGTCGGCGACCTCGGCCGGTTCAAAGCCGCGCTCGCGAAACCAGTGCGCAGTGCGGGTCGTCAGCACAAACAGCCGCTGTAGATGCTGTTCCCCGGCCTGGCGTTCGATAAAGCGCAGCAGGGTGTCAGCGCGGCCACTATTGCGATAGGCGGGATGCACCGCGACGCAGGCCAACTCACCCAGTCGTTCTTCAGCAAAGGGGTAAAGCGCGGCGCAGCCGATAATCGCGCCATCACGTTCGAGCAGGCTGAACCGTTCGATTTCCATCTCCAGCCGTTCCCGCGAGCGCCATACCAAAGTGCCATCGCTTTCCAGCGGTCGGATCAGCTCCAGAATGCCGCCGACATCATCAATGGTTGCCGACCGCACCCCTTCGTAAATATCGGCGGTGATCAGAGTTCCTACACCATCGCGGGTGAACAGTTCCAGCAACAGCGCGCCATCTACCCGCCGACACAGTCGGTGAACCCGGCGCACCCCGCTCTGGCAGGCGCGCAGCGCCAGACGCAGATGGTGCGCAGCTTCTTCGGACAGGGCGGGAGGTTCGGCCAGCAGCCGTTCGGCCTCGCTGGGGCTGAGTTCGCGGATCGGTCGGTCGGTCGTCGGGTCACGCAATTCCGGGCCTTCACTCAGGACCAGCAGTTTGTCAGCGCCCAAAGCTATGGCGGTGGCGGTGGCGACATCCTCGGCGCTGAGATTAAAAATTTCTCCGGTCGGCGAATAGCCCAGCGGCGACAGCAGCACGATGGCGTCCTGTTCCAGCCATAGACGGATGGCCTGGGCATCCACCTTGCGCACTTCGCCGGTAAAGCCGTAATCCACCCCGTCGCGCACCCCCAGCGGGCGGGCGGTCACCACATTGCCGGACACCACCCGGAGGCGGGCGCCGTGCATCGGCGAGTTGGCGACGCCCATCGACAGCCGCGCCTCAATGCGGATGCGCACCCGACCCACCGCCTGCTTGACATAGCGCAGGTCGGTGGCGTCGGTCAGCCGCAGACCGTTGACGTAGCGCAGTTGGCGGCCAGCCTGGTGCAGACACTCCTCGACTTGGGGCCGGGCGCCGTGGACCAGCGCCAGCCGGATGCCGAGGCTGTGCAACAGGGCGAAATCGTGAATTAGACTGGAAAAGTGATCGGCTTCAACCGCTGCGCCGCCGAACAACACCACGAAGGTTTTGCCGCGATGGGCGTTGATGTAGGGGCCGGCTTGGCGGAACCACTGCACAAAATGATCGGAATCCACAAAGGTTGTTCCATTGATGATGATAGGTCATCGCATTATATTCACCCGCTATTTGGGCAGCTCTAGGGAAAAGGCGGCATCATGAAAGTATTCAACGGGAGGAAACCATGAGCAACGAACGGGCGTGTTTCAAAGCGTATGACATTCGCGGGCGAATTCCCGACGAGCTGAACGATGATCTGGCCTATCGCATCGGGCGGGCGTATGCCGTTTTTCTGCGACCCCGCAAGGTCGCGGTCGGCCATGATGTGCGGTTGAGCAGTCCAGCGCTCAGCGCGGCGCTGGCGAACGGCTTGCGGGATGCCGGCGTCGAGGTGATGGACATCGGCCAGTGCGGCACCGAGGAAATTTACTTTGCCGTTTTTCACCATCAGCTTGACGGCGGAATCATGGTCACCGCCAGCCATAACCCGATGGATTACAACGGGATGAAGCTGGTGCAGGAACAGGCCAAACCGATCAGCGGCGACAGCGGCCTGTTCGCCATCCGCGATCTGTCGGCGTCTGACGAATTTACGCTGGCGATCCGCCCCAGCAACCTCATTCACCATGAGGATAAGAGCGACTACATCCGCTACCTGCTGGGCGCGATTAACATTGATGCGCTCAAGCCGCTGAAAATCGTCGTCAATGGCGGCAACGGCGGCGCCGGACCGATCATTGATGCGCTGGAGCCGCAGTTGCCGTTTCAGTTCGTCAAAATTCATCATGAGCCGGACGGTTCTTTTCCCAATGGCATTCCCAATCCCCTGTTGCCGGAATGCCGCGAGGCCACTGCGCAGGCGGTCCGCGAGCACGGCGCTGATCTGGGACTGGCCTGGGATGGCGATTTCGACCGCTGTTTCTTCTTTGACGAAACCGGACGCTTTATTGAGGGCTATTACCTGGTGGGCCTGCTGGCGGAAATCCTGCTGGCGCGGCAACCGGGCGCGAAAATCGTCCACGATCCGCGCCTGACCTGGAACACGATAGAGCAGGTCCGCGCTGCCGGTGGAGTCGCGGTGCAGAACAAGACCGGCCATGCCTTCATGAAAGAGCGGATGCGGTTGGAGGATGCGCTGTACGGCGGCGAGATGAGCGCCCATCACTATTTCCGCGATTTCGCCTACTGCGACAGCGGGATGATTCCGTGGCTGCTGGTCGCTGAACACCTTTGCCGTACCGGCCAACCGCTCTCGACGCTGGTGGATGCGCGGATGCAGGCGTTCCCATGCAGCGGCGAGATCAATTTTCGGGTGGACGATGCGCAGGCCAAGATTCGCGAGATTCTGGTCGCTTACGCTGACCAGGAGCCGGAACTGGACGAAACCGACGGCATCAGCCTTGAATTCCCCAACTGGCGCTTTAATCTGCGCTGTTCCAACACCGAACCGCTGCTGCGGCTGAATGTGGAAACTCGTGGCGACGCGGAATTGCTGGAGCGGCGCACTAAGGAATTACGAAGGTTGATCACGGGCTAGATGGCCGTTTTTAAAACTTCCCCTTGCCCATTCGCAACGGTATTGATTTCATGACTGATTCTTCTCGTCCGTCCGGCTTCGCCACTCGCGCGATTCACGCCGGCCAATCGCCCGACCCGACGACCGGCGCGGTGGTCACGCCGATCTACGCCACCTCGACCTACGTTCAGTCCAGTCCGGGCGTGCATCAGGGCTTTGAATATTCGCGCAGCCAGAATCCCACCCGCTTTGCCTACGAGCGTTGTGTGGCCGATTTGGAAGGCGGCGACGCCGGTTTCGCTTTTGCTTCGGGATTGGCGGCCACGTCCACGGCGCTGGAACTGCTGGACAGCGGCGATCATGTGGTGGCGCTGGATGATCTTTATGGCGGCAGCCGGCGGCTGTTCGAGCAGGTGCGGCGGCGCAGCGCTGGTTTGAGTTTTTCCTACAGCGATTTGCGCGACCGGGCGGCGCTGGAGCGGGTGCTGACGCCTAAAACCCGGATGATTTGGGTCGAGACGCCGAGTAACCCGCTGTTGAAGCTGGTGGATTTGGTGATGATCGCGGAAGTGGCTCGCGAACGCGGCATTCTGGCGGTGGCCGACAACACTTTCGCCACGCCGTGGGCGCAACGGCCGCTGGAATACGGTTTCGACCTCGTTATCCATTCCGCGACCAAGTATCTGAACGGCCATTCCGACATTATCGGCGGGGTGGCGGTGTGCCGGGGGCAGGAATTAGCGGAACGGTTGGGCTATTTGCAGAATGCCATCGGCGCCATCGCCAGCCCGTTTGACAGTTTTCTGGCATTGCGTGGCCTGAAAACGCTGGCACTACGGATGGAACGGCACAGCGCCAATGCGTTGGCGATTGCGACCTGGCTGGAACAGCAGCCGAGCATTGCTAAGGTGATCTATCCCGGCCTGACCAGCCATCCGCAACATGAGTTGGCGCGGCGGCAAATGCGCGGTTTTGGCGGGATGATCGGCGCGGTGGTGCGCGGCGATTTAGCGCAAGTCACCCGATTCCTGACCCGCTGCCGGGTGTTCGCCCTGGCCGAAAGCCTGGGCGGGGTGGAAAGTCTGATCGAGCATCCGGCGATTATGACCCATGCCTCGGTGCCGCCGGAGGTGCGCCGGGAGTTGGGAATTGACGACGGGCTGGTGCGATTGTCAGTTGGCATTGAGGATGTGGCGGATTTAATCGCCGATCTGGAATGGGCGCTGGGGTAGAAACCAAACTTCAGCATCGGCTTAACGCCGGTTATGAGCCATACCCGCTTTTGAGAATCATGGAACTATGGATATTCAAGCCCATTTCAACGACATCCGGGCGGTGATCGCTGCTGATCTGGATCGCGCCCGGCAGTCTATTGATGCGGCGGTGGCGTGGCTGACTGATCCAACGCTGTTCGAGGCGCTGTTGCAAGCGGCCCGGCGCGGCTGTCGGGTGCGGTTGGCGCTGCTGGATGATGCGATCAACCGGCAGTCCGGGTTGAATCTGGAGCGGTTGCGGGCGGCAGGCGGCGAGACCTTTTGGATTCCCGAAGCGGAGGAGCGCGGGGCCGGTTCGCTGCATCACAAGTTTTGTGTCATTGACGGCGACGGGGTGATCACCGGTTCCTACAACTGGACCTGCCGCGCCAGTCGGGCCGATGAAAACATCCTGCGGGTGTGGGGCGATGCGGCGCTGGCGCAAGGCTATCTCGCCGCTTTTGATCGGCTTTTGGAGAAATATGGGTTACGCCCGGCGGTTCCGCCGCTGGATACCCAACAGGTGATGCGGCGCTTGGAGGTGCTGCGGAATTTGTTGTTGCTGGAGGATTTCGACACGGTGGCGGCGCAATGGCCCCGGCTGGAAGCGGCGCGGGCGCTGGCTCCCATCGCGGAACTGCTGGATCGGTTGCGCGCCGAGGATTGGGCGGCGGCGCTGGATCGGATTCAGGCGGTGTTGGCGCGAGGGCTGGCGGTCGTGGCTTGGCAAGACCCGGCATTGGCGGCATTGCGGCTGGAATTGCTGACGCTGGAAGCGCAGATCGTGGCGTTGAGCAGCGAACAGGCGGAATTGGAGCGGCAGATTGAGGAGTTCGCCCATCAGCAGCATCTCGCGGTCGGTGAGGCGATGGCGGAATGTCTGCACTTGCGGCGGGAGTATTGGCGGCGGCGGGCTGAACGCAGTCACGCCGAGGCCGATCAGACCGCGCAGGCCGAAGCCGAGGCGGATCAGGCGGAGTTTCAGCGCGACCGGGAGGCGTTTGACCGTGCGCCCCGGCCCGCGTCGCTGGATGCCGACCAGCAGCAGGAGTTGAAGCGGCTATATCGGGAAGCGGTGATGCGCTGTCATCCCGACCGGGTGACGGAGGCTGATCAGGCGGCGGCGCAGACGATTTTCGTGCAGGTGCAGCGGGCCTATCAGCAGAACGATCTGGACACTCTGAACCGTTTGCATCGGCATCTGACCGATGGTCAGCCGTTCGCTGATCCAGCGCAGGTGTGGACTGAACAGGAGCAGTTACGCGGGCGGATGAGCCGGTTGCGGTTGGAGGTTGAGCGGTGGCTGGCGGAGATTCGCGCCTTGCGGGCCAGCGAGACCTATCAGACCTTGGCGGCGCAGCCGGATTGGGCGGCGTATTTCGCCCGGGTTCGCCAGCGGTTGGAAGAGGAATGCGCGGAGTTGCGCCAGAAAATTGCGGAGAACGGCAATGCCTAAAACGCATGATGGTGCGTTGGTTCCGGGTTCATCATATCTGCCCGCAGTGATTGAACAGCGCACCCGGATTGTTAATCGGGTAATGGGGGAATTGACGAGTCGGGATACCGAGGCGTTTTTTCGGCGGCATCCTGATTTTTTTCGGTTGGTGGTGTCGCGGTATTACCCGCTGAGTGAGGAGTTGATTGGGCGGTATGAGGATTGTTGGGATTGGGGGCAATTGAGCCAAAACGAGGCGCTGCCTTGGAGTGAGGCTTTTATCGGACGATTTGCCGAATTATGGAATTGGGGTTCTTCTTATTACGACACAGGGTTAAGTGGGAATCTGGTATTGCCTTGGAGTGAAGCACTCATTGAACGCTTCGCCGAACGCTGGATGTGGGGATGGGGAGGGTTGAGCGAAAACAAAGCGCTGCCATGGAGTGAACCACTGATTGATTGCTTTGCTAATCGATGGGACTGGATGTATTTGAGCGGGAACGAAGCGCTACCTTGGAGTGAGGCACTCATTGATCGTTTCGTCGATCTCTGGGTGTGGGGATGGTTGGCGGGGAACGAAGCACTACCTTGGAACGTGGCGCTTATCGACCGCTGTGCTGAATACTTAGATGACTTGAACTGGGGGTCACTGAGTGTGAACCGTGTACTACCTTGGAGTGAAGTACTTCTTGAACGCTATGCTGAACGGTGGTTGTGGGGTTCAGAACCTGGGTTAAGCGAAAATGAGGGGCTACCTTGGAGTGAGATACTCCTTGAACGCTACGCCGAACAATGGGACTGGGGTTATGGATTAAGCTACAACAGGGCACTACCTTGGAGTGAGACGCTTCTTGACCGCTACGTCGAGCGTTGGGCGTGGGGGTGCTTGAGTGGAAATGAAGCACTGCCTTGGAGCGAGTCCTTCTTCGAACGCTATATTGAATATTGGGAGTGGGGAGGAAACGGGTGTTTGAGTGGAAATGAAGCACTGCCTTGGAGCGAAGCGTTGATCGAGCGATACGCTGATCGGTGGAAGTGGGGAGGGTGGCGTGGGTTAAGCGACAATATGGGGCTGCCTTGGAATGGACATTTGATTACTTGCTACGCTGATTTCTGGGACTGGTCATGTTTGAGCCATAATAAGGGATTGCCTTGGTCACACGCACTTTATGATCGTTTTTCTGAGCGTTGGGAAATCAAAGGTATCGCTGGACACTATGATGGCAATGTTCGATCTCTGACGCCAGAACAGATTGAGCGGTTGATGAGAATCTGCTTTCTGGAAAGTAAATTTAGTTAAGAAACCATAGATTGATAGGAGTGGAAAATGAAGAAAGATGAACAGAAGACTCCAGAAGCAATAGAGAGTGAGAGCTTTTTTAGAAAGATGATGCTTGATAATTTAAAAAGCACATCCACCATTGATGGCTACGAGCTTCAGTTATTTGATTGGTATATACGAGAGACAGAGCAACTTATAGCTGGAATGCTTTCTGCTGAAAAGACGTATATTCAAGAGCAAATTGATGCTGGGGCTGAAGATATAAATGATAGCGGAATAGTGGCAGCAGAATATCACCTCAAGAGGGTTCGCTATTCTCATGTGATTTATATGACCTCTCTACTTGAAATTTTTCTGGAGCGATCATGTGAAAAATTAACGAATATAATTGGAAAACAAAACATGCCTTTCAATGTTGGTGATTTGCAAGGTGATCCATGGTCTGTAAAGCGGAAATTCCTTGAAAGATACGGAAAGTTTGAAATACCAAAAAATATCCTCCTGTAAATTTTCCTGTGATGGCGATGATTTGCGGCTTGGGCTAGAACATCGGCTTCATCTAACTCTTTGATCTTGCTGAGAGGTGTGCGTTGTACTCACCCAACCCGTCGTGCGAATCACAGGAAAATTTACAGGAGGAAAAATATTTATTCTGAGATTAATTTGTTGACTTTTTTGAGAAACAACTTTGTTCACGATAATGGTTCTACAAGCGAGTTAAAAACTGACAAAAATAAAGAAAAGAAAGCTATGCTTGATAAGCAACCTTGGGTAAATTTAAGCGGCTCTGAGATTTTGATTGAAGCTGATTATATTCGCAGTGCCTTCAAAGTAATCAAGTCATTAATACAGTTCGTCGAAGCACGTCTTGGAGAGATCGCCGATAAAGCAATCCATCCAAAGATCGTCTCATGATCAGTTGCGATTATGCGAAACTTCAACTCTACACAGTTATAATTTTATGAGTATAATCAGCGAATTTCGAGGCAATATCTTTCAATCATCCTGCCAAACCTTGGTCAACACGGTTAATTGTGTTGGCGTGATGGGAAAAGGGATAGCATTGGAATTTAAGAACCGCTTCCCGGAAATGTATGATGAATACGCCCGTTATTGTGCCGATAAACGCATTCATCCCGGCGTTCTTCATCTGTGGAAGAAGTCCGAACCGTGGATTCTCAATTTTCCGACCAAAAGCAACTGGAAGCATCCGTCGAAACTTGAATACATCGAACAGGGCATGGCGAAATTTTGCGCCACTTACGCGACAAAAGGCATCACTTCAATCGCTTTTCCCGAATTAGGCACCAGTTTGGGAGGACTACAGTGGAGCGCGGTGAAAGAAGTGATGTATCGGTTTCTGGAGCCATTACCGAATCTGGACGTTGAGATTTACCACTTTGATCCAAATGCGGAAGACTCACTTTTTGATAGGCTGCATCAGCGCATTCATCGCTTTTCTGTAGAAGACTATAAAAGATACTTAGGGATAAACGCCAAACAGGCAAAATTACTCATGGATGCTTTTAGCACCAGCACGATACATACCATGCTTGAAATACAACAAATCAAAGGAGTTGGGGATAAAACTATTCAATCTCTCTATGAATTTGCCAAAGCGACTGTCGAAACACGACGCTTGGTTACTCAAGCAGAACGCCAACCAACTCTGGTATTTTAGGACGTAAACGCATGGGTTTAGCCGAATGGAGAAGATCGAAAATTCGCGAATATCCAATTACGGAATTTTTCTACTTCGCCATGATCGAGAATTTGGACAATCTTTTAAGGTACGGGATACTCCCAAAAAATGAGGTGATCAAAAGCGGTTGGGATTATGTTTCGTTTGCAGAAGAATCAGTTCAGGATCGTCGACATGTCCGTGACATTGAGCTGACTAATCATACTACAGTAACGATTCATGATTTGGTGCCTGTGTATTTAGTACCACGAACACCTACACTTTCCGCAAGAAGAGACTGCCAGGATAGAATTTTCTTCATAGTAATTAGTGCAGACATATTGACTCAGGAAAACATTGAGTTTGCCTTTTCTGATGGAAATGCCGCATCAAAAAAAACTAAGTTTTTTAATAGCTTATACAAGCTAAAACATATCCCTTGGGATGTGCTTAAAGCCGATTATTGGAATGATTTTCCAGACGGAAAGCGAAAACGTAATGCAGAGTTTTTGATTTTCCATCGGATAGAACCTAAATACTTTCAGCGCATCGTTATTTGCAATCCAAACCTTCAAGAAAATTGCAAAAAATTGGTTGAGCAGGCTGGTTTATCGCTTGATGTAGTTTTAGATGGCAGCTACTTTTTTACCTAAAGACGTAAACTTAATAACGCATTTATTCAAAATGATTTAGCCCGGCATTACACCCCGCCGCACAGAACTCTGTATTAACGCGAACGATGACTTACAACAGATCGAGCAAGCGCCCCGGTTCCTTATTAACGGCGCGACCATCCTAATCGACCGAGACCCGCTCCATGAGCAATATCAACGAGTTACTGCAAGGTTTTCAACGCTTTCAGGTCAAAAGCTTCGAGCCAAACCGGGAAGCCGGTATGCCGCACTTTAGGGCGTTTAATCGGTATCGGTATTTGATGGTCCCGAAAACCGTTGAATAGAGTACTTCTAATCCATGGGTGGCTAAGAGGATATCCGGCACAAAAGATGCTTGAGCCATAAAGTTTGGTAGGTTATGGGGCAAGGCAATCACTCGGTAGAGGACGTTATGGCCTACCAAGAAATTTCCGATGCTTTTTGGAACCCAGTGGATCCCCTGTTGGATCCCTTTAAGCGGAAAAAGTCCGGGGGCAGTCCGCCCGTGGAGTTCCGATGCATCTTGAACGGCATTTTCTCCCTGCTCAAGACGGGCTGCCAGTGGGGACATCTCCCGCCGTGCTATGGTTCCAAAAGCACGGTTCACGAGCACTTTCAGCGGTGGGTGCAGGCCGGGGTGTTTGCCGAAATTTTCCGCGTGTACGCCGAAGAATATCAAGAAGCTCATGGGATCGAATGGACCTGGCAAGCCATGGACGGGGCGTTGATGCAAGCACCGGTGCGGGGGCAAGCGGTGTGCCTAGCCGATGAGGCGCTGGGGCGCAATCCGACCGACCGGGGGCGCAGTGGTAGTAAGATGCATCTGCATGTCGATCAAAACGGGATCCCGCTGGGGGTGACCTTGGTCGGCGCCAATGTCCATGATAGTCGGTTGGTGTCCTCGACCTTGGTCGCCGCGATCCTCCCGCGGCCCGAACCGACGCCCGATCAGCCGCAACACCTGTGCCTAGACAAGGGTTATACCATTTCTCTATAGATTTAATTATAATTTTGATGCCAACTTACGATAGGGTATTG
>NZ_CBTK010000224.1 GCF_000531125.1 Candidatus Contendobacter odensis Run_B_J11
GCAAAATGACATCCCCCTGCCAGCGTTTCATGGGGGCGTGAGAAACTGATAGGTGGTAAGCACCAGACGGTAATGCCCGATCCCATCCGAACCAGGCTGGGCCAAAACCGATGGAGCTTCTTCAGCGTCGGCCCGAATTGCCATCCAGCCCCACCCGATCAAGGCCAGTAGTATCCCGACTCGGACCCATCGCATGAATCCTGTCGCGGGTTGCTGCCCGGAATAACCGACGCGGCGATCTCTGCTCACCCGATTCATTAGCTAAATCTCTTTATTTCGCTGCGGACTGTTCATGCCCGCTATGCCCGTGAAGGGCAGCATAGGCGGCGATCTCTGCGTCGTCCAAAATCCCGACCAGTCGTTCACGGGCAAAAACCCGGAAGTGGCTTTCCACAATCTTGCTGTTCAGGCCACTCTTCCGGTACAGACCGAGAATGAGACGCGCCTCGAAACCATTGCCCTGTTCCAACCGGACGATGTAGTCGCGTTCCAGCGCTGTTCGTTCCGCCGGATCCAGCCGATCCAACGCCGCCTGCAAGCGCATCGTTAGCAATTGGGTACGCAGGCGATCCAATGAGATTCCCGGTGATTCATGGCTTTCGATCAGTTCTGGCGATCCGGCGGAATCGGCGGATGCTGTCCTGATCCGCACCGCCGCCGGTCGGTAGTCTTTGCGCAGCGCGACCAGCAGATAAGCCGGCAGGTTCTGCACCTTACCCGCCACCAAGTCGCGCTCGACCACCGCGATGTTGTCCTCCAGATAATCGGGATCATGCATGACAAGCACTCTGCGGATTTGGCGGACGCTCAGGCCAAAGGCGGCCAGTTTCTCGCACAAGCGCCCATGGCGCTCCTCGGTGTTATCGCTGGCCGGTGGCGTTTCTCCAACCATGGCCATCGCGGCCTGCCGCTGCGCAAACAGCAACATCTGCGGATTATCCCCCACCCGGAAGCGAACTGCGGCGATCTTGCGATGATCGCGCTGGTAATCCACATCCAGGATCAGGTCCGAAGTTTCATTGACCTGCCGCACCGCTGGTTTGATGATTTTATCGTTGAACTTGCGGAAATCCTGGTAGTAGCCATCGGTCTCGCTGATCCCCAGCAGGCGCTTGAGATTGTCCAGGCCGATCCAGCCGGTGGTGCCGACCCGGCGATAGCGCAAACAGTTTTCGTACAGGGCCAGCGCATAACCACTGCTGAACTTGCGCTGGATGCTGAGGTTAAGCAGCGCGTAAATCTCGGGACGGTAAAGCTTTTCGCACAGTTCGGGACTGTAGGCGTAAACGCAGTAGCCATTCTTGATGACCGCCTGCGCCAGCAGCGTGGTGGCACCCCATTCTTCCTGGGCGCCGTCCTCATCGAGAATGTTCCATTCGAGTACCGTTCGCGCCAGCGTTTTCAGCGCTTCCTTGAGCGGGTCGAGATTATGCGTGTTGAAACCTATGGCCTCGGCGAGATCCTTGACCCGAATACGATGCACTCGTGCTGTCAGCAGATCTTCATAGGCATTGTGCAGCAATACATTCGAGGCTTTACGCTGGGTTAGCGTAAGCCGGTTGTTGATATGGATGGCAGCGATGTGCTTCTTGAGGTTCTGGTCGGCCAAGTCCGCCACAACCATTTTTCGGGCTGCATCCGCGCTGTGGTGTTTCTCTCTGCGCCCCATACAAAACAGTTTAGCAGCAATGTCCCTATGTTCAAGCGCAGTGATTGGGGACATTTTTTATCCCATAAACGGGGACATTTACCGGCTGATCAACCCTCGGCACCACCGACAACCGACGGTGCAACCCGCCGTTCTCCCGCCTAACGACTAAAAAGCAGGCGATAAGGCGACAATTTTGGGGTTATCGCTACAACATGCTGTTTCAGCAGTCTTTCTCGTCGGTTTTCGCGGGTGATGAAAATTTCATCCCATAAACGGGGACATTACGAAAATTTCATCCCATAAACGGGGACATTTCAAAAACCGCATCCCATAAACGGGGACATTACCAAATTTCATCCCATAAACGGGGACATTTCATTTTGCAACTATCCCATAAACGGGGACATTACGTCCCATAAACGGGGACATTAGGTGTTATAACAATTTGATTTTTAAAGACTTTTCGCACCCTAAACGTTTTAAACAAAAGATCGTTTCTTTTAAACAAATTCAAAAGATCGTTAAAAACGTGTTCTAAACGACAGAAGAGGTATTAGTAAACAGGAAAAAATCGTTTCTCGCGAAAAACCGCCAAGCAACAAGCTGACCCTGATGCTGCAACCAACTGTCCCCAAAACATGGTTCAATCCACATGCCGGAATTCGCACCAGCTACAACCGGAAACCTGCTAAACCCCAAAAGATGGTTCGGCAGAAGCAGTGGAACCGGAACCGGCCGCAACCAAGAACAACAGCGCCAAGGAACCTGCGATGAAGATGGGGCAAGCTGGAAGCGTTCAAGAGCCAAAGCACCCCGGCCAAGTCAAGCTAAAAATCATGACCCATGACCTGCAATCACGATGTCGTTCCCGCCCAAGCGGGGGTATTGGTCTGCACCATCCCCATTTACCAACGGCGTGACTGGAAGTTCATAGCGAAAATCATCCCGCGCCGGGCAGCCTCGACAGGAAGCGCTGGAACAACTCGGCTCAGGGCTTTTCGTACATTAAGCCCGCTGGCTGGCGTTCTGCGCCTTCCTGATAAAGATTGGCTAGTCAGGGTATGGAAAATCTAAAAAAGTGGCACACACGCCTTCTGGAGCGGTTTTAAGGGCACTGTCACTGCATGGATCGGCCGATACTTGCGCCGGTTGTTTCAGGAAGTCTGGGTAACGCTCACCGCTTCGGGAACGATGTAGCCAGGCAATCCACCGTCAGACCGTTATCGGGATAGAGAATCTTCGAACGGTCAGCATAAACCTCACGGGGTACATTGCCGTAGTAGGTCTGATAACTCAGGCTCTCGAACCGGGTACGCTGCTCCACACCATCGGGAAGCGCCCCATAACGCGATTCGCAGCGATTCTCCGCCCAGGATAGCCATTCCAGAAACTGCCGGTCAGTCGCATAATTCGGCGTGCAAGCGCCGCTCGCCAGTATCGCTAATAACCATGCTGATTGATATTTCATATACAGTCGCCCCATTATTACTATCGCTCGGATCTTGTCGTACTCAATTAGCTTAAATTGTCCTGTCAAACACCACTAATTGCTGTCTAAACAGTATTATATTCTTTTGATTATTATTTCTCAAATATTTGAAATTAAACAGGTAATAAATCATAGGTATTTAATAATGCCAATACCGTAAATAGCGCACACAAAAATCATTTTTCTATTGTAATCGCGCAGAGTTTTTAATCAGAACAAGATGATTACAAAATCGGATCGAATAGCCGAGCCGCACGTACTGCCCACCGGAAAATCCAGCCCCGGCTTCGCAGATCAGCAGCGGAGGTGCGTCGGCTCTGCTGAAAATCATGCGCCAGCATCGCGGCAACCTGACTGGCAAAACCTCGGTCTACTACCACCGCCATGACCTCAAAGTTGAGCCGCAACGAGCGATTATCCAGATTAGCGGTGCCGACTGCAGCCACCTCGTCATCCACCAGCACCACCTTTTGGTGCAGAAAGCCCTTCTGGTAGCGATAAATCTGGATGCCGGTCCGATCCGCAGCGTCCAGGAATGAGAATGAGGCGAGATAGACCAATTGATGATCTGGTTTGGCGGGGAGCAGGATACGAACATCTACCCCGCGCAGAGCAGCCAGTTGTAACGCCTCGAACACGGGCGGGTCAGGCACAAAGTAGGGGCTGGCAATCCACAATCGCCGCCGGGCGCTGACAATGGCCTGATGGAAGAACATCGAGCAGGTTTCCAGCGCGTCGGCTGGGCCGGTGGCAAAGATCAGCACCGTTTGGCTACCGGCCACTCTTGACTGCCATTCCAAGTCGGGTATCTGCCGGGTGGCCCAGTACCAGTCTGCGGTGAACACCCGCTGGAGCGCCTGCACTGCAGGCCCCTCGACCCGCAAATGAGTGTCGCGCCAGTGGCCGAGCGGGCCGCGCCCCAGGTATTCTTCACCCACATTCAGACCGCCAACGAAAGCCACCCGACCATCCACCACCACAATCTTGCGATGGTTGCGAAAATTGAGCTGTAAGCGGTTGCGCCGACCGCGTGTGGTACGGAACGCCGATACGGCGATACCCGCCGCCCGCAAGGTTTCCATATAGCACTTTGGCAGGGCATGACTGCCGATCTCATCGTACAGCACCCGAATCGATACGCCAGCGGCGACCTTGCGCAGCAAGCGGGTGTGCAGATCACGGCCCAAGTCGTCGTCCTTGATGATGAAGAACTGGATCAGAAGGTAACGCTCGGCGCTCTCGATGGCGGCAAAGATCGCTCTGAACGCGGCATCGCCATCCACCAACAGTTCTAGTGCGTTACCCTCGGTATAGGGAGTGCGGCTCAATTGGGCGAGAACCTGAAGGTCTTCAGCCCGCTCGGCCGGTAAATCGGCAGGGTGGTCGCGCAGGCGCTCCAGGATCATCGCGATGTCACTGCGATTAGACTGATCCAGCGCGCCATTCCGCAAGACCTCGATATAACCGTGGAAGCGGTTGCGGCCTAAAATCCAGTACAGCGGCAGGGCCAAATAGGGAAATGTCAGCAGTGAAACCGCCCAGGCGATGGCACCCTGCGAGGTTCTGACGCTGGCCACCGCATGGATTGCGGATAACACCCCCAAGGTGTGAATCAGTGCTACTACAATCGTGATCAGCACAATGAAATCAGGCATCAGCATCAAGGTAGCATCCTAGTGGGTAGGTGAGGCTTCGGATTATGCAAAACCTTAAGCAATGGCTGGCAAGTTTGTTATTGGGGTGGATGGTAGTGGCTGGCTGGGCGATTGCGCAAACGGTCCCGGCGGAAAACCCAGCGCCCAACGCGATACCGGTTAAATCATTATCGAACCGCCTGCTGGGTGAAATCCGGCATGAAATCGTAGCTGTCGAACCGTGGTTGGAGCGCTATGGTTACGGTGCGGTGTTCGCGGCGGTAGGCGTAGAAGGCTTCGGCATCCCGGCGCCCGGCCAGACTTTGCTGATCGCCGGCGCCGCGACCGCCGCCACTCAGGCCAATATGCACATCAGCCTGCTGCTGCTGACCGCCTTCCTGGCGGCGATATTGGGCAGCAGTCTGGGCTATCTCATCGGGCGCCGGGGCGGGCGGGCGTTGCTGCGCCGGTTCCGGGTGGACGAGCGCCGCTTGCAGCGAGTTGAACAGGGATTCAATCGTTATGGCGGGGGGCTGATCGTGATCGGCCGGTTCTTTGATGGGCTACGCCAACTGAACGGCATCGCCGCAGGCATGCTGGAAATGCCTTGGTGGACCTTCACCGCCTATAACGTCTTGGGCGCAGCGCTTTGGGTCGGTTGCTGGGGGCTGGGCATCTACTATTTCGACGAGCATCTGCATACGATAATTGCCACCCTCCGGCAACTCAACCCGTGGGTGGTGGCAGCTACGCTGCTGGGAATGGCCCTATTGTTTGTCTACGGTTGGCACCGCTGGCAACGCCAAAACCGGGTTGGTCTTTAAGCCGCGCAGCAAACGGTACACCACGCGGCCTGGTGCTACACAAGGCTACCGGTTTATCCAGCCGCCCCCGCGATTATTCCAGCCGCCGCCCCGATTGCTCCATCCGCCGTGCCGGTTATACCAACCACCCCCGCGATTATTCCAACCACCGTGCCGGTTGTACCAACCACCGCCCCGGTTCGCCCAACCACCGCCCCGGTTCGCCCAACTACCGCCCCGGTTCGCCCAACCACCGCCGCCATGCCGGTTCACCCAGCTTCCGCCGCCGCCCCGGTTAACCCAGCTTCCGCCACGGTTGTACCATGCCTGGGCAGAATCGGGAGTGGTCAGCGCGCCACCTACCAATACTCCGCCAATCACCGCCTGCGACCACTTGCCCAAGCTGCGCAGAAATTCGCGGCGCTCCTGCTCGGCGGGCTCGTCATTCAGGTTAGGGATTAGGTCGGGCTGTTGCTCATCATCATGGTCAGTCATGAAAATCCATCCTTAACAGTTAGTAGTGAAAACCCCGGTCAATGCTGGCCGGAGACCCTCTGAAAAAACACACTAAGACTGGGCTATCTTAGCTGAATATCCCCTGAAAATATCAGGCTGCGAGGCTGCGCGCCGCCACCGCTTCCCGCGCCAGTTCCTGTGCGGCCCGTTCCATCCGCCCGAACAGAACCTTGTACAACTCGCAGTAGGGATCTTTCTCAAACAGGCTGCCGTGGACGGTATAGGTTCGCACCGGGCAACCGCCGTGGCAGAGCGAGAGGTAATCGCAACTCAGGCAATCGCGCTGGATGAGCTGAATCGGCCGCTCATTGAACTTCTGGCGGGCGGGGCTGGTGCGCAACAATTCACCGAAATTTTCCGACTCAAAAATGTTGCCGTAATGATAATCCGGGTAACTGGTGACCCAACAATCGCATTGCGCCACATAACCCCGCGCATCAATCGAGACCAGCGCATTGGCGCAGTTGTCGCCCCAGATGCAGGGCAGAGTCGCCGGTTCATGGCTGAAATGCTGGAGCAAAGTATCAAACGGGCCAACGCTGATCCCGTGCCGATGACCACGATCCAGCCAGACCTCGGCCAGTTCCAGATAAAAGTGGCTGAGTTTTTCCACCTCGGCTACCGGTAGTTCCTTCTTGACGGTATTGGTATCGCCGCCCGGAAATGGGGTGTTGACCTGAAACTCGGTGATGCCGAGTTCATCAACGAAGTGGCGGTAAAACCGCTCGGCGCCGATGTCCAGCGTTGCCTGATTGGGTACGGCGATGACCTGCACCGCGATACCCGCCGCCCGCGCTTCCTGCACCCGCCGTCCCCAGATTTCGTTATAGCTTTCCGGCCCTTGCCCCAGCAACTTGCGATGCAGGTTGGGGTAGTCCAGCGAAGTGCCGACGCTGTTGCCGAACATGCTGGCAATCACCGGATTCCAGCGCGCACTGTAGGCCAGCATGTTGCTTTGCAGACTGTGGAACACCTGTTTATCACGCGCATCGGCCTCGCGCTGGATCAACTCATGAGCCTGCTCATACCAGCTTGGTGGCAGCAGCATCGCCTCGCCGCCCTGCCAATAGATGGTCAGCGACCGTAACGATTTCTCGACCATGTAATCCAGCACCTTGCGGATCATTTCGCCCAGGCGGTCGAGGGTAAGCCGGTCGTCAGCCTTGTTCTCAAAGCAGTATTCGCAGTCCGCATTGCATTGCAGGGTGGAGAGCAGAATGAGTGAAAAATGACTTTTCATATACGAAGGACTCCTCGGAACATGGCGGACATTGCTACAACGGCGACGGATTTATCTATTATTAAAGCAGACTCATCACCGGTTACCGGCGAGCGCGACGAAATTGACAGGCCGGAAAGGCATCTTTATCTTCCGAAACACCAATCAACCTGAGTTCTGGACTCTTGAATTATGAAAACTCTGCTGAATGTAGCCTTAATCGCCGCGATCGGTTTGAGCGTCGGCGCCTGTACCGTCGTTACGGATCCCAGTTCCGGCTCCAGCGCCAGCAGTGGGGGTTCCAGCAGCGCCGCGTTTATGGACCGCCAGCAGCAGATTGCCGAATTCGCCAAGGTCAATCTGGAGCGGCTAAAGCAGGATATGGCGGCGGGCCAGGGCGAATATCTGGCTTCGCTGGCAACGCTGCTCGGCGTTGATCCCAACCGCCAGCCCGAATTTTTCGCCTTCACGCAAGACCGGTTTGCCGTGCTGTTCCCCAATGACCAGACCACCGCCGCCGCTATGCTGGCGACACTGAACCGCGAACTGCGCACCGATCCGCGTTTCGGGCAACGGCTGGCATTGAACTAAGCCGCTGATTATCCCGATCCCGCTGCTGGCCGGTCTGCTGCTTGGCATTTCATTCTGGGCTGCCGATGCCGGTGCGGATTCCACCCACCTTGCCGAATTGTTGCACCGCGCCGAGGCCGCCGATCTGGCGGCGCGGCGCGAGTGGCAAACCCTGCTGCATTATCGCCCCACCGCCGATGGCGCGGGCGTAGTCAGCGATGCCGATGATCCCCGCTTCTTTCTCGCTCCCACTGGCAAAACTGATCCCGATGCGGAACTGGCCGCGACCTTGCGCGCCTTCTTCAGCACCGATGCCGTGGGCGGCGATCCGCAGCCGGCGCAATGCGCCTTTATCGCCCGCTACCGCTGGTTGAAGCGCGAACTCGAGTTCGACGACCGCCGCTTGCCGCCGCAATCCTGCGAGCGGTTCCAACATTGGTTCCACGAGTTGAACGCCGAATCAGCGACGCTGGTGTTTACCTCGGCCTATCTCAACAACCCCGCTTCGCTGTTCGGTCATACCCTGTTGCGACTGGACCGGCGCGGTCAGACCGAACACACCCGACTGCTGGCTTATGCGATTAACTACGCCGCCAACGATACCGCCAGCCATGGGCTGATGTACGCGGTAGACGGCATTACCGGCGGGTTCAAGGGTACTTTTGATCTACAGCCTTATTACAAACTGGTGCGGACTTACAGCGATCTGGAAAGCCGCGATCTCTGGGAGTACCGGCTGAATCTAAGTCCGCCGCAATTGCAACGCTTGCTGGAACATGTCTGGGAATTGCGTGAGATTCAGTTCGATTACTACTTCTTCCGGGAGAATTGCGCCTGGCAGTTGTTGACGTTGCTCGAAGTCGCCGATCCGACCTTGCGATTGAGCGATGAGTTTACCCTCTGGGCCTTGCCGCCCGATACGATCCGGCTACTGGTGCAGCAGCCCGGGCTGGTGGGAGCGATCACCGCCCGTCCGGCGCGTGGCACCGTCATCCGCCGTCGTTATCAGGCGCTGCATCCCGATGAGCGGCGACTGGCGCAACGATTAACCGACGATCCGGCCATTACCGCTACGCCGGCATTCGCTCAACTTGCCCCGGAGCGACAAGCGCTGTTGCTGGAACTGGTGCTGGATCAGCGCTTGCACCGCCGAGGCGGCAAGCTCAAGGGGAAGAACGCAACCGTGCCGGTAGCGGATGAGATCGCGCATCAGTTGTTAACCGCTCGCAACCGGCTGGCGGTGGCCGCAGCGCCGGTGGTCATCGATCCCTACGCCACTCAGCCGGAAACCGGTCACACCTCGCGGCGGATTGGGTTTGGCTTCGGTCAGCGGAACGGGACCGGATTTGTGGAGTTGAATGCGCGGGCCAGTTATCACGATCTGCTGGAACCCGACGCCGGTTATACGCCGGATGCCCAGATCGAATTGCTGAACATTGCGATCCGCTACTACCAGGACCGTAACCGCTTAAAGCTTGACCGGCTGACCGTACTCGATATCACCTCGCTACCGCCGGTCAATGCCCTGTCGCCCCGCCCGGCCTGGCGTATTCACGTCGGCTGGGAGCCGTATCCGCGCCCGAATTGCCCTGATTGCACCGCCTTCAATCTGAGCGGAGGGTTGGGGCTGGCGGCTGAAACCGGCTGGCGGTGGCGAACGCTGTGGTTTGCACTGCCGGGGCTGGCGTTCGATTACGGCGGTGATTTCGCTGGCAATTACCGGGCCGGGCTGGGGATGACGGCTGGGACGCTGCTGCAACCGCTGGCCGGTTGGAAAGTGCTGGCCAGCGTCTCGTGGCTGGATTATCGCTGGGGCGAAACCGGCACCGCGATCCGGTGGTCCATCGGGCAGAATCTGGCGTTGGGGCGGGATTGGGCGCTGCGGGCCGATTGGCGCGCGCTCGAAGGCACGCATGAGTTTGGAATGGGTCTGCGTATTTACTTCTAAGCCGCATCAATTGCTTTACCAAGCAACGACTTGATTGCGCCCGCCTTGCTTAGCGCGATAGAGTGCTTCATCAGCGCGAATGAGCGCGGCATCGACACGGGTATCGGTCGCATCCATGGTGGCGATGCCGATGCTGACCGTCACCGGAATAGGCTGATCGCCCATCAGCGCCGGAGTCTCCGCCACCTTCCGGCGCAGGCGTTCGGCGAAGACCAGGGCCGCCACAAGATCAGCACCGGGCAGAATAATGGCAAACTCCTCTCCGCCGATGCGGCCCATCGTATCGATCTTGCGCAGATCACCGCGAGCCAGATTTGCGAAGTGCTGGAGCGTCACATCCCCAGTGGCGTGACCGTAGGTATCATTGATCCGTTTGAAGTGATCCAGGTCAAACATCAACACCGCTGCACGTTGGGTGTCGTGCCGTTGCAGCCGGGCCAGTTCTTCGGCCATCCGGGCCATAAAATAACGCCGGTTGGATAGCCCCGTCAGAAAATCAGTGGTGGACATCTCCCGCAATTCTGCCTCCATGCGTTTGCGCTCGGTGATGTCCTGCATCGTCGGCAAGCCATAGAGCGCCTGACCCGCTGCATCCCGCAACAACCGAACTGCCAAGCGAACCCAGACCGTACTGCCGTCCTTGTGGATATAGCGCTTGTCCATTTCGTAGCGGTCGATCGCGCCGGCGATAAGCTGGCGCGCTTGCGCTAAATCCGCATCCAGGTCGTCCGGGTGGGTGATTTGCAGAAAGCTCATCCCCACCAATTCGTCCGCCGAGTAGCCAATGATCTGGCATAGCGTGTCGTTCACCCGCAAAAACCGGTAATCCAAAGAGACAATGGCTGCGCCAATCGGCGATTGGTCGAAGGTGAGCCGGAACTGTTCTTCGCTCTCGCGGAGCCTCTCTTCGATCTGGCGCTGATCGGTTAGATCGTGACCCACCGATTGCAGTTCGATCAGATCCTGACCCTCGTCGAGGATGGCCCGATTGCGCCACTGTACCCAGCGCACCGCACCATCCGCCCGAAGGACCCAGTGTTCGTTGATGTCGCTGGGATGGTCGGCGTTTAACTCGGCCAATTTTGCGGCGGCGCCCGCCTGGTCTTCCTGCGGAATCAGGGACATCAAATTAGCGCCCAAAAGCTCCTCACGGGAGCGACCGAAATAGTGGCAGTAAGCGTCGTTGACGAAGGTGAGGATCCCGTTGGGTAAGAATCGGCAAATCAGATCGGTTTGCCCTTCGATGATGGCACCGTAGCGAGCCTCACAGAGCCGCAGCCATTCATCGTTTTGCTTACGCTCGGTGATGTCTTCATGGGCGATCACTACCCCTCGACGCGGCGCGGCCATCGGATAGACGCTCATTCGGAACCACCGCGACACTTGTGGAGCATCGCAGGGATATTCCAGGGTGAAATGGTCTCGCGTTCCTCTTAACACCGCCTCGATGCCGGCCCAGGCGGACGCCGCCGCTGCTCCGCCAAAGGCTCCAACGGCAGATAGACAGATGCTGCGGTAATTCAAACCTACGGAATGCCGGGCTAACGCCGGGGCGCCGTTTTCCTCGGCAAAGCGCTCCCAGGCCGCATTGACTTTAACGATCACGCCCTGCTCATCCAGCACGGCAACATGTTCCGTCAGCGAGTTGAATACGGTGGCATTCAAAGCTTCACTCTCCTGCAATGCTTCTTCTACCCGTTTGCGCTCGGTGATGTCGTCCACGGTGGTAATAAAAAAATCCACCGTGCCGTCGCGATGGCGCACGCATTTAGCGTTGAGGGTGGTGAACACAACTACGCCATCTTTGCGGATGAAGCGCTTATCTATCGTGTAGCCCTCGGAGTCCCCGCGCAGGACGCGCTCGAATTCGGCGATGTTGGTGGCCAAGTCGTCGGGATGGGTCATCTCCACCCAAGTCATATTGACCAGTTCTTCGCGTGGGTAGCCGAGAATTTCACACAGCCGGTCGTTGCATTTCATCCAGCGTTTGCTCTCAGGCGAGGAGAGCGCCATGCCGACGAAGGGCAGGTCGTAGAATTTCTGGAGCCGCCGGCCGACTCGCGTTTGCCGCAAGGTGCGGCGGGCTTTAGCGACGCAGTCCAGCAATTCCTCGGGGCCAAAGGGCTTGCGCAAGTAATCCGCTGCGCCCTTGCTCAAAGCAGTAGTGGCTTCCATCACTGAAGTAGTGCCGCTGATGATGATCGCCGCCATATCCAGACAGCGCTCGGCGACAAAATCCAGGACGGCGGCTCCCCCCACCCCCGGCATCCCCAGATCCAGCACCAACAGGTCATAGCGGTTTTCGCTCAGTTGCGTCATGGCCTGCTCGCCGCTACCGGCCATGGCGACTTGATATCCTTGAGCGGCGAGGAGTTGTTTCACGCCGGCCCGGATATAGGGTTCATCGTCCACCACCAACACCGAGAACGGATGCTCCGGTTCCTCCACTTCACCGCTGTATTCGTTGTTCAGGTCTTTCACGGCAAACTCCCTTGGCAAGCTTCCATGGCTTCCATCAGCAAAAGAGCGGGATACTGAAGGTCAAGCATCTTGGATAGCTGCCTATGTCTACGCAAAAGACAAGCCAATTTACGAATCGGGCAAAATCCCTCCCTATTTAATGGATAGCCTATTGAATATTAAAGGAAATGGAGTGCTGAGGACAGCAATGGAAAAGGAACGGAGTACCGCAGACTTTTCAATTTTGAAACGGCATTTTTTTCAGCGCGTTTCAATTTGAAATACCGGCTACTTCTGAGCGGCACGATTCACTGCTCCAGCGATTGCCGCCGCCTCCTCATCGGCGGTCGTGGCAACGCCCATCTCTAAAAAGTAGGCCAGCAGAAAAAGCACTCCAACGCCTACTGCCCAGCCGCACAGTTGCCAAACCCAGATGGAGGGGACGCCGAATAGCCAGGTGGCCGGTTGCTCAGGATCGCCAAACAGAGTAGTGCCGATCACCGCACCGGGACCGACGGCGACCAGCAGCCACAATACTGTCAGTGCCGCGATAGGCCACACCCAACACCGTTGATGCGGCGATAGCCGCGTCTGTTCCGTCAGCCAGCGGTGGCATTCCATCTTGCGTTCAACGTCGTCGCGGGTAACAGCGGAGACCAGAACGGCCATCCCGAAATTCACCAGCAGTCCCCACACTGCCGCAAGAATGGTCAACGGCCAGCGACCCCAGTGGACGCTACCACCGCGCCAAAGGGCATCGGGGGCAAGAGGCTTGTTTTGTGGGAGGTCATAGTGGTCTGTGCTGTACGATGTCGCCTTAAATGATTAGCGGAAGACTGACGCACGGCGATGGCCAGCACGGATCTTGGGGTTTGCAAACTCACCCCCGCCGACACCCTCAGCCGACAGATTCTGACCGGGAGTCCATCACATCATGAAATTTCCCTACGGCTTAAGCGATTTTGTCACCCTGATTCAGGAAGGCTATTTCTATCAGGACCGCACCGACCGAATTCCCCAACTCGAAGAAGCCGGACGGCAACTGATTTTTATTCGCCCGCGCCGCTTCGGCAAAAGTCTGCTGTTATCCATGCTGGAGCATTATTACGACGTGAACCGCGCCAATCAATTTAATGCGCTGTTTGGTCAACTCACCATTGGACAAAATCCCACGCCATTGCATAACCAGTATTTCGTAATGAAATGGGATTTCTCGCTTATCAAAGCCCAAGGTGATGTCAAGGAGATTGAAGCCGCCATCCACCGGCATATTAACTTAGGGGTGAGGCGTTGTGCCAAGCGTTATCAACTCAGCGTAAAAATTTGTGAAGAAGACGCAATTGATTCCTTCGGCTCTTTACTCACGGCTATCCAGTTTTCCGGTCATCGATTATATCTGCTGATTGATGAGTACGACAACTTCGCCAATGAAGTGCTGATGACCGGGCGCAAACAGGACTATTACGAAGCCCTGTTGTACGGTGAAGGCTTGTTGAAAACCGTGTTTAAGGCGGTCAAAGCAGCAGCCGGCGGGCAAGGACTGGATCGGGTGTTTATTACCGGGGTTTCGCCGGTGGTCTTGAGCGATATAACCAGTGGTTACAACGTCGGCGAGAATATCTATCTGGAAGCAGCTTTTAATGATCTGTGTGGATTTACTGAGGCGGAAATTGCAACGGTATTAGAGCAAATGGCTGTGGAAGGCGTGGCCTGGTCAACCGCCAATGCGCTGGACACGATGCGGACATTTTACAACGGCTATTGTTTTAGTGAAGACACACCGGATCATCTCTACAACCCTACCTTGAGCCTGTATTTTCTAAAATATCTGCAAAATCATGGTCGTTATCCGCACCAAATGTTAGACGAAAACCTGGCGATGGATCGCAATAAACTGCTGTATATTTCCCACCTGCCGCACGGTGAAACCCTGCTCATCAAAGCATTAAGCAGTGACGCCGGGGTTATTATTCCACAATTAGCCCGCCGCTTTGGAATTCAGGATATGCTGAATGCAGTCAAAGATCAGCCTTTCATGGCTTCCTTATTGTATTATTTCGGGGTGTTGACGCTGGCAGGATCAGCTGATTTAGGCAAATTGAAGCTAAAAATTCCTAATTTGGTGGCGAAGCAGTTATATGTCGAAAGGTTACAGGAGATGTGGCTGCCGACGTATGAGGATCGGGAAGCCCTCCAGCAGAATGCCGAAGCTTTCTATCTGACCGATGATTTACAGCCCTTATGCGATTTCATCGAAAGCCGCTATTTTAAGGTTCTCGCTAACCGGGATTATCGGTGGACTAACGAACTGATGATCAAAATCGCCTTTTTGACTCTGTTATTTAATGACCGGCTGTATATGATGGTGTCGGAACTGGAACTGAATCGCGGTTATGTCGATTTAAGCCTGATTGTTCGGTCTGATATGCGCCGGTTTCAAGCGCTGGATTTATTGCTGGAGTTTAAGTACCTGAGTCTGAAAGACCTGGAGTTCAGCGGGGAGCAGGTACGCGAGAAAAGCCGGGCGGAATTACTCACTATGCCGGTCGTTGCGGCGAAACTGGACGAGGCCGATGTGCAAGCCCGGCGTTATGGCGCAACCTTGCGGGAACGCTATGGCTTGAGCGAATTGCGGGCTTTTGCGGTAGTCGCGCTGGGTGTCGATCGGGTAGTCTGGCGGGCGGTGATATAGCCGTTTTCCAGGGGGTTGCGTCCGGCGGCGAACTCTCCCCGTGTCCATTACGGGACACGGGGTTTTTTAGCAGTTTATACCAACCAAAAACTCAATATCTATTACGAAATGCTATTATCTTTTTTGTCATGTACAGAGCTTCAATGAAGTGGAGTGTTGAGGACAGCAATGGAAAAGGAACGAAGTACCACAGACTTTTCAATTTTGAAACGGCATTTTTTTCAGCGCGTTTCAATTTGAACTATCGGCTACTTCTGAGCGGCACGATTCACTGCTCCAGCGATTGCCGCCGCCTCCTCATCGGCGGTCGTGGCAACGCCCATCTCCAAAAAGTAGGCCAGCAGAAAGAGCACTCCAACGCCTACTGCCCAGCCGCACAGTTGCCAAACCCAGATGGAGGGGACGCCGAATAGCCAGGTGGCCGGTTGCTCAGGATCGCCAAACAGAGTAGTGCCGATCACCGCACCGGGACCGACGGCGACCAGCAGCCACAATACTGTCAGTGCCGCGATAGGCCACACCCAACGCCGTTGATGCGGCGATAGCCGCGTCTGTTCCGCCAGCCAGCGGTGGCATTCCACCTTGCGTTCAACGTCGTCGCGGGTAACAGCGGAGACCAGAACGGCCATGCCGAAATTCGCCAGCAGTCCCCACACCGCCGCATGAATAGTCAGCGGCCAGCGGCCCCAGGCATCCATGCCGAATCCGCGTAATCCGGCTAAATCGGTCACGGTGACCGCCACCAGTCCAATCAGTAGCCCGGTTATCACCCCTTGCCGGGTCAGGAACGGCCAGTAACACACCGCCACCAGCGCCGGGACCATTTGCAAGCCGTAGGACACCGCCAGCCCGCCTAACAACGCCAGCGCATCGCCAGAAGCACTCGCTACCAGCAAAGCCAGCATCGTCACTAGCACCACTCCCATTCGGCCAATAAATTTCAGGGTGTGATCATCCGCGCCGGGCATTAGAAACCGCTGAAACACATCATAGGCGATGAGTCCGCCAGCCGTCGCCATATAACAGGAGGCAGTAGATTCCATCGCCGCCAGCGCCGCAATCGCCAGCAACCCCATCAGCCACGGCATCGTTTCACCCACCAGGCGAATCAATTCCGGCACCAATAAATCGCGGTTTTGCAAACCGTCTTCAATCATGGGATGGACTAAATCGGGATGCGCCGCCAGAAAACTCTGGTCAGCGCCGAGAAAGTGACCGCCGATGCCCTGAATAACGGTGAACACCATCAAAATGAGTCCCATGACTAATGCAGAGACCCACACCTGCTGGGCGGCGAACGCCGGTCGGCGACTCGCCAGCGCCAGCATCGAAAAGGCTGGTGAAGTTTGAATCCCCATCAGCGCAATCAGATAGGTCAGGATCATGGTTCCAGTCCATGCCCCACCGACAGCTTGAGAACCGTCGCGCACCCACTGCACTGCGCCCGGAATCGCCAGATAATGGCTATAACCCTCCGGGGTTCGCACCGGATCGTCTTGCGCCAAGGCGATCACTCCAGCCATCAGCCGATCCCAGCCGCCGACGTAGTGCAAAGTCAGCAGTCCGATGATCACGATGCCGATAGCCAACAAGGGCGCTTGCAAGGCGTCTATCCAAGCCACGGTGCGCAATCCACCGGAAGCCACATAACTGATCACCACGCTGGCCAGTACCCACATCCCGAATTGCACCCCCAATAATCCATCGGTGAGGGCATTAAACAAAAAGCCGGCAGCGCGTAATTGCAAACCGATATACGGCACCGAAAAGAACAGCGCCACGCCAACTACTAATATCCGCAGCAGATCAGAACGGAAGTAATAAGCCAGCATCGCGCCGGGAGTAACGAAGCCATAACGTTGGCCCAGCAGCCATTGCCGTTTGAGAAACAGGATGCCGGTCAATGGAATGGTCAAGGCGTAAAAAGAGGCGTAGGCGTATTGCCAGCCGTCGGTATAAGTCAGGCCGGGATGACCAATAAAAGTCCAGCCGGAAAAACAGGTAGCGGTTGCTACCAGCGTGAATAGCAGCGGCGATAACTGGCGACCGGCGAGGAAATAGTCGGTAGCGACCCGTGCGCTTCGTGCGCCCATCACCCCCCAGACGATGCAATAAGCCCAATACAGCATCATCCCGCCGAAAATCCAGGCGATCTTTGGAGTGATACCCGCGATCTCGGTCATGACTCCGGCAAGCCCAGCCGTTCCAGAATCCCGTCACACTCGTCCAGACTGGCGAAGCCGATTTCGATGCGGCCACGACCCCGAACGGCGTCGTAACGCAAGCGCACCGGCGCGGTCAGGCGTTCCTGGAGTCGCTGTTCCAACCGGGTTAAATCAGGATCACGCGGCTTGGGCAGACGGGATGGCGGCAGGGCTTCCAGCGCCGCCCGCCGCCGTTCCAGCTCGCGCACACTCCAACTCTCGTTCGCAGCCTGTTCCGCCAGCCGGAGTTGTACCGCGTCGGCTAAGCCGAGCAGGACTTTGCCATGGCCGGCATCCAGCCGCCCGTCTTCGATCAGCGTCTGCGTCGCCGGGTTCAGCCCGAGCAATCCCAGCGCCTTGCTGATCGCCGGTTGCGACACGCCGAGCAGTTCCGCCAATTGCTCCTGGGTCAGCCCAAATTCCTCGCGCAAGCGGCGCAGCGCCCGCGCTTCCTCGATGGCATTCAGATCCCGGCGCAGCAGATTTTCCACCAGCGCGATAGCCGCAGCGGTCTGATCATCGGCCTCGCGCACCATCACTGGCACCTGCTTCAGCCCCGCCTGTTGCGCCGCTCGCCAGCGCATGTGTCCGGCCAGAATTTCGTAGCTGCCATCTGCTAAAAGTCGCGCCACCAGCGGCTCGATCACGCCCAATTGACGAATGCTTTGCGCCAGTTCGGCCAGATAGCTTTCGTCCATCCGTTGCCGGGGCTGATAACGCCCGGCCACCAATTGATCAAGGTCCAACTGGCGGGTTTCGCCCGCGCCGCCGGTCATCAGGCTGCCGTCGAAGCTGTGGCCGCCCGCGCCGATCCAGTCGCCCAAACTCTTTAGCGACTTGCGCCGACTCATACCAGTGCCCTCGTCCGGTCGGTCTCCGCCGCTTCAATCCCGCTGAGGATTTCCTGTTGCCAAAGCTGACGCACCGCCAGCAGGATTTCGGCATTCACTCCGTCCAGCATCATGATCGCCCGGTTGTAGGTGTCGCGGGAGCCGCGTGGCTGGTCAATCTCGTAGATGCTGACCTGATCGCTGGCGGACTTCTGCAACTCCTTGGTCAGACCCATGCGGTTGCTGAGGATCAATTCCCCGTAAGCGCCGTTAATGACCGCGATGTTGTTCAAGGTTTCGGTGCCGGCGTCCACCTTGGTCAACAGAATATTGAGCCGCTGCACATTGATCTCCTGCTCATACAGGGCGCACAACTGCTCCAGAATGCGGAAATACTGCACGCTGGAAGAGATGTCGTACATGTGCGGAACAATCGGCATGACGATGAGGTTGGCGGCGGCAATAGCGTTCAGCGCCAGCATTCCCAGCGACGGCGGCGTGTCCACTACGATGATGTCGTAGCGATCCTCCACCGTTTTCAGCGCCCGATGCAGCCGCACCGGCGGCGGTCCCAATGGCGTGTTCTGGCGCTCTTCCGGCTGCGACAGCGCCCAGTCGGTGTATTGCAGCGCCAGTCGCGCCGGAATCAACTCCAGATTATCCCAGTGGGTGCGCTGAATCGCCTGGGCGAGCAACTCCGGCGCTGCGGTCAGCGCCGGAAACAGATCATCGCCGTCATTCAAATCCAGATCGGGAATAAAGCCGAAAGCGCCGGTGGTGGTGGCTTGCGGGTCGGCGTCCACCAGCAGCACCCGGTAGCCTTCCCGCGCCAGATATTGGGCAAAGTGCAGCGACATGGTGGTTTTCGCCACCCCACCTTTGAGGTTGGAGAACACCACCCGCACACAATGAGCACCGATGGGCCGCCCCGGCCGTTTGCCAATGATTTCACGGATGTAGTTGACTTCGTTGTAGTTATAGATCCGCCGCTGGGTGGAACCGGCCTCGACCAGGCGCGGCCCCGGCAGATCGCCCCGGGTTTCCAGATTGCGCAGATGATTGGCGGTGCAACCAGCGAGTTGCGCCGCCCGCTCGATGCCGAACTCCGGCAAGGTTTTGACCGCGTGTCGCGCCCCGAGCGCGTCCAGCAGGCGTTGCTGCATCTGGCCGCCGCGTTCGGCGGCGTTGCGGCACAGGGTTCGGAAATTGAATCGCATCGCTTGCATCGGTTCGGCTCCAGAACAAAACAAAGATCGGCTGTTAGCGTTTTTATCGCATTCAATGGGAATTCTGGCGCACGATGGGAAAAATCACAACCGGGGATGAGTATAGTGTTCAGCCCGATTGGCGCTGAAGTTCCCGCAGCTCCCGCCGTAACACTTTTCCCGCCGCTGAAATCGGCAATGAAGCGACGAATTCGACAAAACGGGGAATTTTATAGCGGGCCAGCCGGTCGCCGAGATGCGCCAGCAATTCTTCGGCAATCACAGTCTGATCGGACTTCAGCACGATGAATGCCTTGCCGACTTCGCCCCATTGAGTATCAGGGACGCCGATTACCGCGCATTGAAACACTGCCGGATGCTGATAAAGCACCGCCTCGATTTCCGCCGGATAAACGTTCTCGCCGCCGGAAATAAACATGTCCTTGAGCCGATCCACAATAGTGAAATACCAGTCCTCGTCATAACGCGCCAGATCGCCGGTATGAAACCAACCGTCGGCGTCAATGACTTCAGCCCAGGCTGTGGCGTTATTGAAATAACCGGACGCAATGCTGGGGCCTTTTAATACCAGTTCGCCGACCTGATTCGGCCCCAGTGGCTGATTATTACGGTCCACGATCCGCGCATCAATGAAAAAATTAGGCCGCCCAATACTGCCCGCTTTACGAATTGCATCCTCTGGCGCCAAGGCAAATAACCCCGGTCCAAATTCAGTCATGCCGAAGCCTTGCTTAAAGCGAATCCCTTTTTCGTGGGTATACTGCTCGACTAAAGGCACCGGTAATGGAGCGCCGCCACTGGTGCAGAAACGCAGCGAACTTAAATCGGCGGCAGCCCACCCCGGATTTTGCGTCAGCATCTGGTACATCGCCGGCACTGCCGCAAAGACCGTGATCCGTTCCCACTCGATGAGGCGCAGCACCTGTTCCGGGTCAAAGCGCTTCATCAGCACCGTAGTTCCGCCGAGAATGATTTGCGGCAGGGTGTAAACAAACAGCCCGCCGACGTGAAACAGCGGGAACACGTTGAGATAAATATCGCCGCGACCGAGGTCGTGAATGACGGTATTCAGGCAATTCCAGGCGATCTGACGGTGGCTAATTTGCGCGCCTTTGGCTACACCGGTAGTGCCGCCAGTGAAGACAATAGCCGCAATAGCTTCGCCATCCAGCGTTTCGCAAGTACAGGGAATTAATGGCGCGTTATCCAGAATATCGCCGAAATGCCGGCTGCCGGGAATACCGATGCCGTCTACATGAATCCAATGCTGCACCGATGTTTCGGCTTGCGCTAATGAAGCAACGCTGTCTTTGAAGGCATCGTCGTAAATCAGCGCAGTTGGAGTGACGGTAGCGAGAATCTGCTGCAATTCTCGCCAATGCAGCCGCCAGTTCAGTGCGGTATGAATTGCGCCTAATTTACCGCAGGCGAATAGCAAATCCAGATGTTCAACTCCGTCCTGGGCCAGGATAGCGACCCGGTCGCCTTTCTGGATGCCGCAATCGTGCAACCCATTCGCCAATCGCTGGGCGCGCTCGTTGAGTTGCGCGTAATTAAGTCGTAGTTCCGGCATCTTGCCGGTATCTACCACTGCCAACGCCTCCGGGCTATAAATCGCCCGCCGCCCCAGATAGTCGCCGATGTACATCTGTTTTTTCTCCCTGCGGCGTCTGAATCAGGCCGCCAGATTCTGAGCGGCAAAATCCCAGTTGATCAGGTTGTCGAGTACGGCGGCTATGTAATCGGCGCGCCGGTTTTGATAATCCAGATAATAGGCATGTTCCCAGACATCAATGGTCAGCAGCGGTTTCTGGCCGTGAGCAATCGGCGTATCGGCATTGCCGGTTTTGCTGATCACCATTCCGTCGCCATCTTTCACCAGCCAGGCCCAGCCGCTGCCGAATTGACTGGCAGCGGTTTTGGCGAATTCGGCCTTGAATGCCTCAAAACCGCCGAAGGATTTATCAATCGCGGCGGCCAGCGCTCCAGTCGGTTTACCGCCGCCTTTGGGTCGCAGACTGTTCCAATAGAAGGTGTGATTCCAGATCTGCGCGGCGTTATTAAAAATCACGGTTTGGTCCGGTTTGCCGGCGGTCGCCTTAATCACCGCTTCCAGGGATTGATCCGCCAGCGGCGTGCCGGCGACCAATTCGTTGAGTTTGTTCACATAGCCCTGATGATGCTTGCCATAGTGGAAACCAATGGTCTGCGCCGAAATGGCCGGGCTCAGGGCATTGTCGGGGTAGGGTAGCGGCGGCAGGGTAAACGGACCGGCGGCGGCGCGGGCTGTGCGGGTTCCGGTCAGGCCGCCCAAAGCCAGCACGGCGGAACCGGCCAGCAGAGTAGTCAGGAACCGGCGGCGATCCAGGGAATAGTCGGACAAGGGTGTAGACATTAGTGAGACTCCGCGTTGAGGCATACCGGGTTTGAAAAAGGTCCAGCGCGCTGAACCGATGATAAAAAAGTGTAGCCGACCCGTCATCACGATGGGGCTACTTCACCACCGATAAACACAGCGGCTTCAGAGCGCCAGTTGGATGGCGGTGATGAGGTAAACGCCTTTTTCGCTTTCCTTCATCTCGAATTTCACCTTGTCGCCCACCTTGACTTTGCCCGCCATCGCTTTGTCCGCCAACCGAAAATCCATCACCATTTTGGGCCAACTCAGCGCCGGGATCGGGTCATGGTCGATCAGCAGCTTGCCGGTTGTCGCGTCCACCCTCTTAACCGTGCCGGTAGCGGCGATGAGTACTTCGCTTTTAGACACGGGCGCGGCGCTGTGATCATGGGATTCCGCTGCCGGCGCGATGTCGATGACGCCTAACAGCGCGGCCAGCAGAGTAGGGATAATCAATGGTTTCATCCTAAGTACAGGACAAAAATCTCAAAGCCCAGAGGAAATCCTGGAATTTGTCGGCGAGGTTGAGGATGACGTTACG